>NZ_BAABFC010000036.1:0-518 GCF_039540575.1 Pseudaeromonas paramecii | reverse complement strand
TCCCGTTATCCGGGATGAGGACAGTGTCTGGTGGGTAGTTTGACTGGGGCGGTCTCCTCCCAAAGAGTAACGGAGGAGCACGAAGGTTGGCTAATCCTGGTCGGACATCAGGAGGTTAGTGCAATGGCATAAGCCAGCTTAACTGCGAGACGGACAGGTCGAGCAGGTGCGAAAGCAGGTCATAGTGATCCGGTGGTTCTGAATGGAAGGGCCATCGCTCAACGGATAAAAGGTACTCCGGGGATAACAGGCTGATACCGCCCAAGAGTTCATATCGACGGCGGTGTTTGGCACCTCGATGTCGGCTCATCACATCCTGGGGCTGAAGTTGGTCCCAAGGGTATGGCTGTTCGCCATTTAAAGTGGTACGCGAGCTGGGTTCAGAACGTCGTGAGACAGTTCGGTCCCTATCTGCCGTGGGCGTTGGATGATTGAAGGGAGTTGCTCCTAGTACGAGAGGACCGGAGTGAACGAACCTCTGGTGTTCGGGTTGTCATGCCAATGGCACTGCCCGGTAG
>NZ_BAABFC010000035.1:0-622 GCF_039540575.1 Pseudaeromonas paramecii | reverse complement strand
GATCAATCGCCAAACCAACCAAACGACAAACGAGCCGAGCCCGAAATGATGCTAACACTCCCCGACCGAGCTGAGCGACGCCGGATCATCAATTTGATACACCGGACCAAAGATAAAGAGCACTGCCGGCGACTCAATGCCATCTTGCTACTGGCCGATGGCCACAGTGTTTCGGCTGTTTCCCGACTCACTGCCGCAGCCCGTTCGTCGATCAATCGCTGGGTGAACTGGTACACACTGTACGGGCTGGAAGGCCTTGAAAGTGAGCCTCGCGGTCGTAAGCCCGTACTGCCCTTCGTGCAGATCGCTGGCCTGTTGCGGTTGTTGGTCCAGTTGTCACCGCAGGAGCTGGGGTATCAGCGCTCCCGTTGGAGTACCGAACTGATGGCGCTTGAACTAAAGCGGAATTGGCAGCTGTCATTGCATGCTTCGACGATACGGCGCTGGCTGCCTCGACTCGGGATTGTTTGGCGCCGACCGGCGCCCACTTTGCGTATTCGCGATCCACACAAAGAGGCCAAGATGACGGTGATCAACGAGGCCTTGGCTCGTTGCAGTATCGACCACCCAGTGTTTTATGAAGATGAGGTGGATATCCACCTCAACCCCAAACTGGGTGCGG
>NZ_BAABFC010000034.1:0-1337 GCF_039540575.1 Pseudaeromonas paramecii | reverse complement strand
TTGTTGCATCGCCGCTATGGCGCTTTATGGCCAGTTTCTAACATTCCGTTCGCATCGCTCTGGCCCTCAGTCATCATTCATCCAACATGTTGAGCTTTTGATGAGAACTCCGTTGCACAGCGGCGCGCACGGTTCATGCCACCACACGGCGAGCCGGTTGCGGTGTTAGATTCATTGTGCCGCTCTGACCGGCAGCACCTGGCTGCCATGCTCCAGTTTCGCCCCACACGCATTGCAGATCGCCGAAGCGGGCCAGTTTCGTGCGATATATTGTTGCCAGCCCAACAGTTGCGGCAGGTTGACCGGCGTCTGCCCAAAGTATTGGCGCGCCAGATTGAGCTTCCGGCGTCCTCCTGAGCTGTACAGACCGAGATATCGAATACTCGCCTTCCCCGGCGTGGGTACATGCTCGAGCCAGCGCTGTAGAAAGGTCTCCATGCTCAGTTCAGCGACCGCCGATGTGTGGGTGCGATGGGACTGATAGCGAAATCGGAGCTGACTCTTCGAGACGCTGAGCAACTGCGAGTTCCGCAGCGGACCGCCCTTGATATAACGAGCCAGATACTTGGCTACCCCGGCGGCATGCTCATACCGTTGGCAGCAATGCACCACCCACTCTTTTCGCCCCAACTGATTGCACAGGTTGAGGCACTGCTGTGACGACTGGCCCGGAGGCAGGGCCAGCTCGTCGGCCAGCAGGGCGCGGCGCAGCGCCGCTAACAGTTTGCCGCGATAGACCATCATCAGCGGCTTCTGCGGGAACAGTACCGCCTTGCGCGGCGCTATCCAGTCTCCTGCCTCATTGAGGCCGCCATGGGTCAGCAGACAATGCAGATGCGGATGCAGCGATAAGTCACGGCCCCAGGTGTGCAGGCAGGACATGACGCCGGGCATGGCAGCCAAATACTTGGGGTCGGCACTGAAGGCTCCAAGCGTGCGATGTACGGCGGTGAACAACAGCTCAGCCAACCGCTCCCGATTAAAACGCCACAGCGGATGCAACTCGGCGGGCAGCGTGAAAATCATATGGTGGTGTGGGCAATCGAGCAGCACCGAGCGCACCCGCAACAACCAGCGTTCCTGCGGCAACGCACAACACTGAGGGCAGCTACGATGTTTACAGGAGTTATACCAGACCCCTTGGATGTGGCCGTGAGGGCAACATTGAACATGGGCACCGAGCGCGGCAGTACGGCAAAGCTGGAGTCGCGCGACGGCTTTAAGCTGTGGCAACGAAGCGCCGTACTGTGCCCGGTAGGTGGCAAAGTGGTCGGTTAGTAGTGTTTGCATGGAGTGCTTCATGCACTAAGCTATAGCAAAGCACTGTATGCCCAGCC
>NZ_BAABFC010000033.1:0-782 GCF_039540575.1 Pseudaeromonas paramecii | reverse complement strand
GGCCGGTGCGCTGGCAATGTCGCATGCTGGAAGTCCAGCCCAGCGGATACTACGCCTGGATACGGCAGCCGGTCAGTGGTCAACATCAGGCCAACCAGCAGTTGAGTGGGATGATTAAACAGTCATGGCTTGAATCCGGTGGCGTTTATGGCTATCGGAAAATTCATTCTGACCTGCGTGATATGGGGTTCGCTTGCGGCGTCAACCGCGTGCATCGCTTGATGAAGATCGCCGGGATCAAGGCGCAGGTTGGCTACCGGGCCCCGCGGTGCCGAGGTGGAGAGAGTCATGTTGTTTCACCGCACCGCTTGCAGCGCAAGTTCAATCCTACTCAACCAGACAGAGCCTGGGTTACCGATATTACGTATATCCGTACTCATGAAGGATGGTTGTATCTGGCCGTAGTCCTGGATCTGTTCTCTCGTCGCGTGATTGGTTGGTCAATGCAGCCCCGGATCACCAAGGACCTAGTCTTGAATGCATTGCTGATGGCCGTATGGCGACGCAAACCAAGTGGGCCTGTGCTGGTCCACTCCGATCAAGGCAGCCAATACAGCAGCCATGATTGGCAGGACTTCTTGAAAACCCACGGTCTGGAAGGAAGCATGAGCCGTCGAGGCAATTGTCATGACAACGCGGTCGCGGAGAGTTTTTTTCAATTGCTCAAGCGAGAGCGGATCAAAAAGAAAACTTACGTGACAAGGGATGAAGCCAGGAGCGATGTCTTTGACTATATCGAGCTGTTTTACAACAGCAAACGCAAACATGGTTCCAATGATTTG
>NZ_BAABFC010000032.1:0-2110 GCF_039540575.1 Pseudaeromonas paramecii | reverse complement strand
CGAAAACAAAGTTGTAACACAGTCCTTGTGTGCGACTCCGAGGTCGAAAGACTTCTTGGGGTTGTATGGTTAAGCGACTAAGCGTACACGGTGGATGCCTAGGCAGTCAGAGGCGATGAAGGACGTGCTAACCTGCGAAAAGGGTTGGTGAGCTGGTAAGAAGCGTTATAGCCAACCATGTCCGAATGGGGAAACCCACTGCATTTATGCAGTATCGCAACATGAATACATAGTGTTGCGAGGCGAACCGGGAGAAGTGAAACATCTCAGTACCCCGAGGAAAAGAAATCAACCGAGATTCCCTCAGTAGCGGCGAGCGAACGGGGAGCAGCCCTTAAGCGTTGATGGAGTTAGTGGAACGGTCCTGGAAAGGCCGACGATACCGGGTGATAGTCCCGTACACGAAAGCGACATCAGCGTGAAAACGAGTAGGGCGGGACACGTGATATCCTGTCTGAAGATGGGGGGACCATCCTCCAAGGCTAAATACTACTGACTGACCGATAGTGAACCAGTACCGTGAGGGAAAGGCGAAAAGAACCCCTGTGAGGGGAGTGAAATAGAACCTGAAACCGTGTACGTACAAGCAGTGGGAGCCTCCTTGTGGGGTGACTGCGTACCTTTTGTATAATGGGTCAGCGAGTTACTTTCAGTGGCGAGGTTAACCGAATAGGGGAGCCGTAGGGAAACCGAGTCTTAACTGGGCGACGAGTCGCTGGGAGTAGACCCGAAACCGGGTGATCTAGCCATGGGCAGGTTGAAGGTGCCGTAACAGGTACTGGAGGACCGAACCCACTAACGTTGCAAAGTTAGGGGATGACTTGTGGCTAGGGGTGAAAGGCCAATCAAACTCGGTGATAGCTGGTTCTCCCCGAAAGCTATTTAGGTAGCGCCTCGGACGAATACTACTGGGGGTAGAGCACTGTTTGGACTAGGGGGTCATCCCGACTTACCAACTCCATGCAAACTCCGAATACCAGTAAGTACTATCCGGGAGACACACGGCGGGTGCTAACGTCCGTCGTGAAGAGGGAAACAACCCAGACCGCCGGCTAAGGTCCCAAAGTTCTGGTTAAGTGGGAAACGATGTGGGAAGGCTCAGACAGCTAGGATGTTGGCTTAGAAGCAGCCATCATTTAAAGAAAGCGTAATAGCTCACTAGTCGAGTCGGCCTGCGCGGAAGATGTAACGGGGCTCAAACCAGGCACCGAAGCCGCGGATGTGCACTCTGTGCACGTGGTAGGGGAGCGTTCTGTAAGTCTGCGAAGGTGTGTCGTAAGGCATGCTGGAGATATCAGAAGTGCGAATGCTGACGTAAGTAACGATAAAGGGGGTGAAAAGCCTCCTCGCCGGAAGACCAAGGGTTCCTGTCCAACGTTAATCGGGGCAGGGTGAGTCGGCCCCTAAGGCGAGGCTGAAAAGCGTAGTCGATGGGAAGCGGGTTAATATTCCCGTACTGGCTGTAACTGCGATGGGGGGACGGAGAAGGCTAAGCAAGCCAGGCGTTGGTTGTCCTGGTGAAAGGCGGTAGGCAGTGTATCCAGGCAAATCCGGAGACACAATGTCGAGACCCGAGACGAACCATCTACGGATGGGAAGTTGCTGATGCCACGCTTCCAGGAAAAGCCTCTAAGCTTCAGGTTACAGACAACCGTACCCCAAACCGACACAGGTGGTCGGGTAGAGAATACCAAGGCGCTTGAGAGAACTCGGGTGAAGGAACTAGGCAAAATAGTACCGTAACTTCGGGAGAAGGTACGCTGTTGTTGGTGAAGTGACTTGCTCACGGAGCTGATGGCAGCCGCAGTGACCAGGTGGCTGGGACTGTTTAACAAAAACACAGCACTCTGCAAACACGAAAGTGGACGTATAGGGTGTGACACCTGCCCGGTGCCGGAAGGTTAATTGATGGGGTTAGCGCAAGCGAAGCTCTTGATCGAAGCCCCGGTAAACGGCGGCCGTAACTATAACGGTCCTAAGGTAGCGAAATTCCTTGTCGGGTAAGTTCCGACCTGCACGAATGGTGTAACCATGGCCACGCTGTCTCCACCCGAGACTCAGTGAAATCGAAATCGCTGTGAAGATGCAGTGTACCCGCGGCTAGACGGAA
>NZ_BAABFC010000031.1:0-882 GCF_039540575.1 Pseudaeromonas paramecii | reverse complement strand
GAGGCGCCCGAGTGAACAACCATAAAAATGCCCGATTAACCGTCTTTGGTCGACAGCTTCTTATCCTGCGTATCCTTGAACAGGGCTTGCGCGTTGAAGAGGCGGCTCATGCTGCCGGGGTCAGTACTCGAACCGCTTACAAGTGGCTGACACGATATCGCCAGGAGGGGCCCGATGGCTTGCATAATCGCTCTTCTCGACCCGCATCCTGCCCCCATGCCATTGATGACCAGCGGCAACAGATGGTTATCGAACAGCGCAAGCAGCGACAGACCTATCGGCACATCAGCCAAGCGTTGGGCATAGGACACAGTACCGTCGCCCGCATCCTGCAACGCATGGGACTTAATCGACTGGCTAATCTGGAGCCGGCTGCTCCGGTTCAACGCTATGAACATGAGAAACCGGGTGACTTGTTGCATTTGGACATCAAAAAGCTGGGGTGTTTCCGTCGTCCCGGCCATCGTGTCACCGGTGACCGCAGCCAGGCTTCACCCGGCATGGGGTGGGAGTATGTTCATGTGGCGATCGATGACCACTCTCGTGTGGCATTCAGCTCTCTGCATCCTGATGAAACGGGACGCAGTGCTTGCTTGGCCCTGCTACAGGCACTTCGCTACTACGCCCGGCTCGGTATTCGTTTCAGCCGGCTACTCACTGATAATGGCGCGTGTTATCGGTCGAAACGCTTCCAGAAGCTGTGTCGGCGCCTGGGACTCAAGCACCGGCGCACCAAGCCGTACACACCACAAACTAATGGCAAAGCCGAGCGCTTCATTCAGACAGCCCTGCGTGAATGGGCCTATGCGCGAAGCTATGAATCTTCAGAGCAACGGGCAGAACACCTGCAACCGTGGCTGCATGAGTACAACTGGCATCGCC
>NZ_BAABFC010000030.1:0-32518 GCF_039540575.1 Pseudaeromonas paramecii | reverse complement strand
CTCATGCCAGTCTGGACTACCTGCCCCCAATCAGTCGTCTTCAATCCGTGAACAACCTGGTGGGTTTACACATCTAGCGGGTACCGCCCACCGTCAGGCTGTCGAGCTTGAGGGTCGGCTGACCCACCCCGACGGGCACGCTCTGACCATCCTTGCCGCAGACGCCGACCCCGGCATCCAGCGCCAGATCCCGGCCCACCATGGAGACCTGGCCCATGGCCTCGGGACCGTTGCCGATCAGGGTGGCGCCCTTGATGGGGGTGGTGATCTTGCCGTTTTCGATGAGGTAGGCCTCGGAGACGGAGAAGACGAACTTGCCGGAGGTGATGTCCACCTGGCCGCCGCCGAAGTTGGGGGCATAGATGCCCTGCTTGACCGAGGCGATGATCTCCTCGGGATCATACTCCCCGGCCAGCATGTAGGTATTGGTCATGCGCGGCATGGGCAGGTGGGCATAGGACTCCCGCCGCCCGTTGCCGGTCGGTGCCATGCCCATCAGGCGGGCGTTGAGCTTGTCCTGGATATAGCCCTTGAGGATGCCGTTTTCGATCAGCACGTTGTACTGCCCCGGCGTACCCTCGTCGTCTATGGTGACGGAGCCGCGGCGCCCCGCCAGGCTGCCATCATCCACTATGGTGCAGTGCTTGGAAGCCACCTGCTGACCCAGCTTGCCGGCAAAGGCCGAGGAGCCCTTGCGATTGAAGTCCCCCTCCAGGCCATGGCCCACCGCCTCGTGCAGCAGCACGCCGGGCCAGCCGGCCCCCAGCACCACCGGCATGGCGCCGGCCGGGGCGTCCACCGCTTCCAGGTTCACCAGGGCCTGACGCACCGCCTCCCGCACGTAACCCAGGGCGCGGATCTCCTCCCCCACAGGGTCGAAGAAGTAGTCATAGCCGAAGCGACCGCCACCGCCGCTGGAGCCCCGCTCGCGGCGGCCGTTGCGCTCCGCCAGCACGGTGCAGTTGAGCCGCACCAGGGGACGGATATCCGCCGCCAGCGTGCCGTCTGTGGCCGCCACCAGCACCTCCTCGTAGACGCCGGAGAGGGAGACGATGACCTGGCTGACCGCCGGATCCAGGCTGCGGGCGAACTTGTCCATCTGCTCCAGCAGGGCAATCTTCTGCTGCTTGTCCAGGGTCCCCAGGGGATCCGTGGTGCAGTACAGCTGCTTGGGCTGGCGGGGTTGCCAGATCTGGATCTGCCCTTCCCCACCGGCGTTGGCGATGCCCCGGGCGGCGATGACCGACTGGCTCAGGGCGTGCAGGGAGAGCTCGTCGGAATAGGCAAAGCCGGTCTTCTCGCCGCTGATGGCCCGCACCCCCACCCCTTGATCTATGTTGTAGCTGCCATCCTTGACGATGCCGTCTTCCAGCATCCAGGACTCGTGATAGCTGCTCTGAAAATAGAGGTCGCCAAAGTCCACCCTGTGCTGCATCAACTGACGCAGCAGGCGGGCCAGGATGGCCTCATCCAGTTCATGGGGTAACAGCAGGCTCTCGGTGACGTTCTTCAGCAGCATGACTCATCTCTTTGGCCCGGCAGCAGGCGGGCATGTTGCAGGACCGGCATCCGGCGGCGGATATCGGCCAACTGATCCAACGGCAGATCGGCCACGACCTGCCCCACTCCCTCGGCGCGACACGCCAGCAACTGGCCCCAGCCATCCAGGATCAGGCTGTGGCCCCAGGTGTGGCGATCACCGCCGTGATGGCCCCACTGATTGGCGGCCAGCACCAGACACTGATTCTCGATGGCCCGGGCCTGCAACAGCGGCAACCAGTGGGCCTGCCCCGTCACCTGGGTGAAGGCGGCCGGCACCAGCAGGATATCGGCACCCGCCTGACGCAGGTGGCGATACAGCTCGGGGAAGCGCACATCGTAACAGATAGACAAGCCAAGACCACCAAAGGGCGAGGACACCACCACAGGCTCACTGCCGGCGCTGAAGCTGTCGGACTCCCGATAGCGACCATGGCCATCCGGCACATCCACGTCGAACAGGTGGATCTTGTGGTAGTGGCCGCGCCGCACGCCCTGGTCATCAAACACCAGGCTGCTGGTGTAGGGGCGCGGGCAGTCGCTTTGAATGGGCATGGCGCCCATCACCAGCCAGATGCCAAACTCCCGCGCCCACTGGGCCAGCTGGGCCTGGACAGGGCCCTCGCCGAGGGGTTCGGCCAGGGCCGCATAATCGGCGGGCCGCCCCAAACAGGCGGCGTTTTCCGGCAACAGCACCAGGCAGGGCCGTTGGGGAGGCAAGGCCGCCAGCTGGGCGGCAATCGCCGCCCGGTTGGTGGGCCAGTCAGCCCCGGAGGTCAATTGGATGGCAACCAGTTTCATGTTCAGCGACTCCCTCCGGTACGCACCGGGCTCAGTGTCTTCTGTTTGCGCTCCAGCTCCTTCACCACCGGATCCCGCCAGGGACCGCTCACCTGGTATTTCACCTGAGTGATGGAGTCGATCACCGGCTCCAGCAAGGTGGAGAGGGCCAGCACGTAAACCCCGGCGATGGGGGTGGCGGTCACCGCCGCCGCCGCCGCTAGGCCGCCGCTGATCTGGGGCGCGAACTGGATCTGATAATCCAGGGTTTCGGCCACCAGATCCAGCTTGCCTTGGCCGGTCAGCTCGCCGGCACTGCTCTTGAGGCGGAAATCCTGATTACGCATCACCCCCTGGTTGATCACCGCCGAAGAGTGAATGCTGTCGAAGGCGAAGCCTTGCTGGAACACATCCCGAAAATCCAGGTTGATCCGCTTGAGCAGGGCGGATAGGGAGAGCACCGACAGCAGCCGCGCCCCCGTGCTGTCCACCTGTTTGAGCACCCCGGCGCCGGTCTGCAGGCTCAACTTGCCGTCCAGATGGGCAAAGTCCAGGGAGTAGAGCGGGCCGGGCCAGCGTAACGACAGGCTGCCGGTGGCCGGGGCTCCCTGCAAACCACTGGCGATCCCCAGGCTCTGATCCAGGGTGGCCAGACTGTCGGTCTTCAGATCCGCCGCCAGGGTCACCTCGGCATGCTGATCATCGGCCCACCAATGCCCTCGACCGGTGAAGCGGCTGCCAGGTTCCGGTTGCCAATTGAGATCCCGCAAATCCACCCCCTTGTCACTGGGTTTGATCTCGCCGGAGAAACGCCCCAGGGCCAGATCCCCATACTGGCAATCCAGGCAGCGCAACCGTACCCAGGGAAGCTGGCGGATCCAGGCCTGCTGCTGGGCGGGGGTCGGACTCGGCTCAGGCTCCACATCCGCCTGCTCGCCTTGCGGCCAACGCAGCTGGGTCAGCTCCAGCTCCCAGGGCTGATCGGCCTGGTGCGGACGGCGCAGCTGGCCGGTCAGCTCATCACTGCTCAGCTGGCCCAGCAGATCCTGGCCACTGTGCTGCAGCTTGACCCCCACATCGTGGAAATAGTGCCGGCCCACCAGCAGGCTGTCGGTACGCAGCCGCACCAGCCGGGGCGAGGGCAGGCCACGCTGATCCGGCAGGGTGCCGGACAGCCCGGAGAGCAAGGCAACCCAGGGTGACAGCTCAAGCTCGGGCCAGGCCAGGGTCAGCTCCAGCGGTGCCGTGCCCTCCTTGGCCAGGGCGCGCCCCTGCTCGTTGGACAGCGCCAGACGCCGCAGCGCGGCCTGCTCGTCCCACTTGGCCTCCAGCAGCAGATCCTCGTTCAGGTTGGCCAACAGCTGACTGCCCTCCTGATTGCCCCGGGCCGCCAGGCGCAACGGCCAGGTGAGCTCGGCCGCCTTGCGATAGGGCGCCGGCAGTGTCAGGGTCAGGCCCTGCAGATCGCTGTTCAGGCTGGCCTTGTAGTCATAGGTCTCACCCTTGAGGGTCAGATCCAGCTGACCCGCCCATTGGAACTGGCCGCTGAGCCGTTGTCGCAGGCTCTCGGCCAGGGGTAATTGCTGACCCAGCCACTGACCCTGGGCGCTCAGCTGCACGCCGTAGCCATCCCGGCCATCGGGTCCCAGGGGATGGCCCTGGTAGTTCAGGCGCAGTGGCTGCCCCCACAAGCTGGCCTGCAACTGGTCAAAGCGGGTGTGGGTGTCGTTGAACAGCAGGGTGCCGGTGGCCCCCTCCAGGGTCAGGCCGCCGTAGCGCACCCGGTTGTTGGCCAGCGTCACCTGACCGCTAACCTGGGGCATGGCATGGGCCAGCGGGATGGCCAGCTGCAGCGCCGCCTGTACCGGCCCCTCCACCTGGATCTGGGTCAAGGCCTCCCCCACGGTATCGGCCAGCGGTGAGCGCTTGAGATAGTCCCGCACCGCACTGCCCTGGCCTTGCACATCGGCATTGATGAAGAAGGATTGCCCCGGCCACAGATGGGGAAACAGGGCATCCAGCCGGGTGATCGCCACCTGGCCCAGGCTGCCCTGCTGACTGGCCAGCTGCAGGCTGTCGTTCTGGAACAGCATGTCCAGCTGCAGATCCCGGATGGGCAGCCAATCGGGCTGGAAGGCAAACTCGGCCTGTTGCAGGGGCACGGCCACCTGGAAGACACCGCTGCCGTCGTGGAAGGGGAAGTGAGCGGGTGCCCCATCCCACAACAGGCGCGCCCCCTGCACCCGGCCGCCCTGGATGGCCGCCTTGAGGTAGGCCACCAGCTCCTGGCCCATGGCCGGCACCGGATAGTAACGCCAGGCCTGACCGGCATCCGCCAGATCCAGCCCCAGATCCAGGTGCAGTACGGGAGATTGCCCTGGCAGCAGATCCAGTGCCCCCTGGCCGTTGGCCGTCAAGGGGCCGCTGCCAAGATCCAGATCGGCGAACGCCAGACGCCAGCCGTCACCGAGTCGGCTCAGCTCACCGGCCAATTGCAGGCGAGTCAGCGGCAGGGGCGCCAGAAAGTTATCGCCGACCGGCAGGGTCTGGGCCGGGGCCGTCAGGGAGAAACGGGCCTGCTCCCCGTTGGCGGCAAAGCCCAGCTCCACCCCTTGCGCCCCGGGCATGGCCGCCCATTGCTGCCACTGCAGCTGGCTGATGCGGCCACTGAACCACCAGGGCTCCCCCGCTTCCTGGGACAAGGTCAGATCCGTCAACCGGCCATTGGGCGCCAGGCCGGCCAGGGCACGGCCCAGGCCACTGTCGGCCGGTAACCACTGACTCAATAAGGGCCGCAGGGCCCCCAGCTCAATGTCATCCAGCCGGCCCTGCAGTCGCTCGCCGACCTTGTCCAGCTGGGCCTGCCAGGGATGCCAGTCGGCCTGGTGATGCACCTGAATGTCCCGGGTGGCCAGCTGCCAGCCATCCGCCAGCCGCAGCCATTGCAGCAGGCCGCCGCGCACCGCCAGCTGTTGTGGTCGCTCCTGTTGCCGCCAGGCCAGCTGGTTCTCGCCCAGCTTCACCAGCAGCGACTGCCACTGACCGGCTTGGCGAGTCAGCCAGAGGGAAAGATCCAGCTGTGCCTGCACCTCGGCCGGCTGGTTGAGTAACAGGCGCGACAGCAGGCCGGCATCCTGCAGCTGGGAGCTCAGATAGAGCTGGCCGGCCAGCTGCGCCGGCGCGGAGGCAGGCCCGGTGAAGTCGGCTTGCAAGCGCAGGCGGTTATGGGTGCCGCCCTCCTGCAACACCAGCTCGCCATCGCCCCAGTGACGGTCGCCCTGGTTGCGCCAGCGCAGCTGCGGAACGGCCAGCCGCGCCAGCGGGGTCAACTTGCCCTGCCATTGCAGCTGCCCCTGACGCAGGGAAAAGGCGGAGAAGCCCCCCAACAGGCGTTGCAGCAGCGGCGCGATATCCGTGGTACTGGCGACCTGGCCAGAGAGCTCCTGTTGCAGCCTGGCGCTCCAGTGCTGGCTGGCCAGGGTCAGCCGCGGCCGCACCAGCTCCAGCTCCCCCAGCACCCACTGGCGCTGCAGCAGGCTCTGCCACAGATCCAGGTGCAGGTAGGCAGAGTCCAGCTGCAGCTGCCAGCTGGCTTGCGGCTGCCCCAGCTGCAGATCCTCCAGGGCCAGGGTGGGACCATAACGGGTCCAGGCCAGGGTCAGGCCGCCCACCTGAGCCGGCTGACCGCTGGCCTGCTGGAGCCAGGACTGCATCAGATCGCGCTGGTTGTGCAGGTAAGGCAGGCCGAAGCGAGCCCAACTGATGAGCAGGGCCAGCAACAGGCTGCTGATCCCCAGCACGCACCACAGGTGGGAGGCGAGGCGGCGCAGCACTTACATCATCACCACATCGAACTGTTCCTGGCTGTAGAGGGGTTCGGCCTGCACCTTGACCTCCTTGCCAATGAACACTTCCAGCTCGGCCAGGCTGTGGGACTCCTCCACGTGCAGGGCTTCGGCCACCGCCAGGGAGGCGTAGACCACGAAGCGGTCGGCGTCGTAGGCGCGGTTGACCCGCAGCACCTCCCGCAGAATTTCGAAACAGACCGACTCCACCGTCTTGACCCGACCGCGCCCCTTGCACTCGGGACACTCGGCGCACAGCACATGCTCCAGGCTCTCCCGGGTACGCTTGCGGGTCATCTCTACCAGGCCCAACTGAGAGAAGCCGTTGACGCTGGTCTTGGCTCTGTCCTTGGCCAGTGCCTGTTCCAGGCTCTGCAATACCCGCCGGCGATGGTCATCGGACTGCATGTCGATGAAGTCGATGATGATGATGCCCCCCAGATTGCGCAGTCGCAGCTGACGGGCAATGGCGGCGGTAGCCTCCAGGTTGGTGTTGAAGATGGTCTCTTCCAGATTGCGGTGGCCGACGAAGGCGCCGGTGTTGATGTCCACCGTGGTCATGGCCTCGGTCTGGTCGATGATGAGGTAGCCGCCGGACTTGAGCTCCACCTTGCGCTCCAGGGCGCGCTGGATCTCGTTCTCCACGTCATACATGTCGAAGATGGGCGACTCGCCGGAGTAGTAGTCCAGCTTGGGATTGAGCTCGGGGACAAACTCCTCGGTGAACTGCTTGAGCTGCTCGAAGGTCAGCCGGGAGTCCACCCGGATCCGATCCAGCTCGGTACCGACGAAGTCCCGCAGGATGCGAAACGCCAGGCTCAGATCCTCGTACAGCACGCTGCAGGGCTTGTACTTGCCCCGGCGCTCCAGCACCTTGCGCCACAGGCGCTTCAAGAAGACGGTGTCCTGCTCCAGTTCCCGCTCCCCCACCCCTTCGGCGGCGGTGCGGATGATGAAGCCCCCCAACTCGTCCACATGGCGGGAGACGATGTTCTTCAGCCGCTCCCGCTCCTCTTCGGACTCGATGCGCTGGGAGACCCCCACGTGGGCGCTGCCCGGCATGAACACCAGGTAACGGGACGGCAGTGTGATGTCGGTGGTGAGGCGGGCGCCCTTGGTGCTGATGGGATCTTTCACCACCTGCACCATGATGTCCTGGCCCTGGCGTACCAGCTCGGCGATGTTGCGGGCCTGGAAGTGATGCTTCTCCTGCACATCCACACATTCGGTGTGGGGCACTATGTCCGAGGCGTGCAGGAAGGCGGCCTTGTCCATGCCGATGTCCACGAAGGCGGCCTGCATGCCCGGCAGCACCCGGCTGATCTTGCCCTTGTAGATGTTGCCGACGATGCCGCGCTTGGCCTGGCGCTCTATGTGCACCTCCTGCAGCATGCCGTGATCCACCAGGGCGACCCGGGTTTCGGAAGGGGTGACGTTGACCAGCAATTCTGTGGACATGGATCCTAATCCTGCTTCTTAGCCTGCCTGCTGTTGCAGCAGGTCCTGCAACAGTTCATCGGTTTCCAGCAGGGGCAGCCCCACCACGGCGCTGTAACTGCCTTCGATGCGTTTGACGAACTTACCGGCCCGCCCCTGAATACCATAGGCACCCGCTTTGTCGCAGGGTTCCCCAGTACTCCAATAATCCTGCATCTCGGCCTCGGATACTGTCCGGAAGGTCACATCCGTACAGACTAGCCGCAGCGCCATCCCTTGCGGGCTGGCCAGGGCCACGGCGGTCATCACCACATGAGTCTGGCCCGACAGGGCCGTCAGCATGGCCAGGGCATCGGCCTTGTCCTTGGGCTTCTCCAGCACCCGCTCCCCCAGCACCACTATGGTATCGGCCCCCAGCACGGCGCCATGACCGCCACAGGCATGCAGGCCCGCCGCCGCCTTCTGCCGAGCCAGGCGCTGCACATAGTCCACCGGCGCCTCGCCGGCTTCCCGCACCTCGGGGACCTGCACGCTGATCACCTCAAAGTGATAGCCCAGCTGGGTCAACAGCTCGCGACGACGGGGAGAGGCGGAGGCCAGATAGAGGGGAACAGCAAGATGCACCATGGGATCACCGAATATGATAACGACGCCGGATCCGGCGCAGGGTCAGGTAGACCCAGGGCCAGACCAGGCAGGTGGTCAGGGAAGTCCAGAACAGCCGGTAGTGCAGGAAGGCCACCGAAAACAGGTGTTCCGCCCAGAAGATCACCAGCTGTCCCAGCAGGGAGACGCAGCCCATCACCAGGGCCTGCTGCCAGACGGAAAAGTTGCGGATCTTCTGGAACTGGCTGGCCACCACATAGGCCATGATGGCCAACGCCAGGGCGCGCACGCCGAGGGTGCTGCCCAGCAGCATGTCCAGCAGCAGGCCCGCCAGCCAGGCGCTGCCCACGTTGACCCTGTGGGGCAAGGCCAGCACCCAGTAGATCACCACCAGCATCACCCAGTCGGGGCGGAAGCTATCCAGCGCCGGCGGCAGGGGTATGATGGCCAGCACCATGGCCACCAGTATGGTCAGGTAGATGGAGCCTTTGCCGTGTCCAGTGACCGTCATGGTGCGCCCTCCGTGGTGGTGGCGGCCGAGGCGGTAGCCATGGCCGCAGACGGCGCCGCCAGTATGGGCTGCTTACCCTGATCCGCCGGCCACAACAGCAACAGATAGCGCAGCCGATCCAGCTCCGCCAGGGGCTTGGCCTTCACCTCGGCGAAGGGCTTGCCCTCTTCGTAGGCGAAACGGGTGATGCGGGCCACCGGGTAGCCCATGGGGAAGCGCCCCCCCAGCCCGGAGGTGACCAGCAGATCCCCCTCCTGCAGATCGGCGTTGCGGGTGATGTTCTTGAGCTCCAGCTCGTCAATGCTGCCGGTCCCGCTGGCGATGGCGCGGATGTCGTTGCGGGCGATGCGCACCGGCAGGGCATGGCTGGCATCCGTGATCAGCAGCACCCGGCTGGTGGTCTTGCCGACGCTCAGCACCTGGCCCACCACCCCTTGATCGTTGAGCACCGGCTGGCCGTCGTAGACGCCATTGAGGGTGCCCTTGTCGATCACCACCTGATGAACGAAGGGATCCGAGTCCACCGCCAGTATCTGGGCCACCATCTTGCGGGCATCCAGGTTGATCGGCGAGCCCAGCAGCTGATGCAACCGCTGGTTTTCCTGGGTGAGCTGCTGCAGGCGCAACAGCTCACCGCGCACCAGAAACAGCTGCTGTTGCAGCTGATCGTTCTCATCCATCAGGCTTTCACGGCTGCGCAGCTGGGTACGCACGCCGCCCACCAGCTGCTTGGGCAGGTTGGCCAGGTAGATGAGCGGGCTGACCAGGGAATTCATGTAGACCCGGCTGGAGTCGAACAGGTGAAAGCGGGCATCGGCCACGATGCAGGCGACCGAGACCAGAACGGTAAAAAAGAGTCTCAGCTGGAGAGACGGGCCACGGCCAAACAGGGGCTTCATCAAGACACCAATAGCAGACCGGCCCTCGACGGGCCGGTCATGCGCTTATTCGTAGTGGAACAGGTCGCCACCGTGCATGTCGATGAGCTCCAAGGCTCGACCGCCACCACGGGCCACACAGGTGAGGGGATCCTCGGCCACCACCACGGGGATGCCGGTCTCTTCCATCAGCAGACGATCCAGATCCCGCAGCAGGGCACCACCGCCGGTGAGCACCATGCCCTTCTCGGAGATGTCGGAGGCCAGCTCGGGCGGCGATTGTTCCAGGGCCACCATGACGGCGCTGACGATACCGGTGAGGGGCTCTTGCAGGGCCTCCAGGATCTCGTTGGAGTTGAGGGTGAAGCTGCGGGGTACCCCTTCGGCCAGGTTACGACCGCGCACCTCGATCTCACGCACCTCGTCGCCGGGATAGGCGGAGCCGATCTCGTGCTTGATGCGCTCGGCGGTGGCTTCACCGATCAGGCTGCCGTAGTTGCGACGCACATAGCTGATGATGGCTTCGTCGAACTTGTCACCGCCGATCCGCACGGAGGAGGAGTAGACCACGCCGTTGAGGGAGATGATGGCCACCTCTGTGGTGCCGCCGCCGATGTCCACCACCATGGAGCCGGTGGCTTCGGAGACCGGCAGGCCGGCACCGATGGCGGCGGCCATGGGTTCGTCGATCAGATAGACCTCACGGGCGCCGGCGCCCTGGGCGGACTCCTTGATGGCCCGCCGTTCCACCTGGGTGGAACCACAGGGTACACACACCAGCACGCGGGGGCTGGGGCGCAGGAAATTGTTCTCGTGCACCTGCTTGATGAAGTGCTGCAGCATCTTCTCGGTGACGGAAAAGTCGGCGATCACCCCGTCTTTCATGGGACGGATGGCGGCGATATTGCCGGGGGTACGCCCCAGCATCAGCTTGGCCGCGTGGCCCACCGCCGCAACGGACTTGGCACTGCCGCCCCGCTCCTGGCGGATGGCGACCACAGAGGGCTCGTTCAACACAATGCCTTTACCCTTCACGTAGATCAGGGTGTTGGCGGTACCCAAATCGATCGACAGATCGTTGGAAAAAAGACCTCTGAGTTTTTTGAACATGGTTGCGGGGGATCCTGGAAAGTGGAAGTGCGAAAAACCGGCTCACTTTACCAACCCCGGCTCGATAGGGCAAGCCAGGCGGGACGCCGCCTGGGCTTGGCATGTCGGTTTCGTGACACCCCGTCAGGGGGTGGTGATCTCCCGCCGATAAATGACCCGTTCGTGTCCTCTGTACAGACCGAAGGCCGCCTTGGCCGGCGCAAAGCCGCTCAAGGCGCCGCTGGTCCAGACATGCTGCCACCACAGGGGCAGGCTCTGGGCCGTCACCGGCACATGGCCCTCGCCGCCGGGGGCGGCAAACAGCAGCGGCAGACGACCGGCCACCGCCGTCAGTTGGTTTTGCGGCGTCACGGCCGTGGTGGCACCCTCGCTGTTATCCGCCAGCGGCACCGCCGACCAGTTGGCCGGCGCCAGGTCGTTGAGTCGCAGATCCGCCGCCGGCAAGACGGAACAGCTGTCGTCCTCGGCGGTGACAAAGCGGCTGCCGCTCCAATACTGCAGGTACAGCGGCAGGGTCAGATCCGCACTGGGGGCGCCATAGACGCTGGTGGCCAGCAGGCGACCATAGCGGGTCTGGGGTGCCGTGGGGTTCAGGGTCAGGGTGCCTGACTGCCGGACCCCGTCGCTGTCCACCAGGTCCGCCAGGGTCAGTTCCAGCGCCGGGGTAAAGGGCGCCACCAGGGCCCGGGTGGCGGCGCTGGCATCGGACTTGTCATAGGCCAGGGTACTGGCCTCGCTCCAGCTGAAGGTGGGCAGGCCCGGGCTGGCGGCACTGCTGCCGGCGAGGGTCCAGCTGCCGGATTGCCAGCCCAGCCGCACCGCCAGGCTGCCGCCATCGCTGGCCGTATTGCTGCTGGCCACGCTCCAGTTGTCGGCATCCGGGTAGGCGTCATCGGCCGCCACCTTGGCAAAGTTACCCAGGTAGTTGTTGATCCGGTTGCCGCTGCGGTTGAGCCCATAGACATCAAACTGGCTGGCCAGCCCGGCGGCATAGGTCAGGGACTGCCCCAGGTAGCTGAAGCCGGCACTGCCCCCCGTCGCCTCGCAAGTCTGCTCCAGCACCCCCTGCCGTTGGGCCACCGCCAGCAACGCCACCGGGATGAAACGCCCCACGGCATCGCTGTATTGCTGACTTTCCGGCAGGCTCGCCATGGGCACCGGCAGGCTGCCACTCTGGTAGCCGGCATAGGGGACGAAGCTGGGCACCCGGTAACGGTACACCCCCACATCCGCCATGGCGGTGGTGAGATCCAGGGTGCCGCTGGCCAGGCTCAGGGTGCTGCTGGGCTGGGCCGGTGCACTGCCCTGGCTGGGCGCCAGCAGCTGGTGCTGCCAGGAGAGGGCGCCGCTGGCCACCTGGCCGCTGCTGCCGGTGGCAAAGTTGGGGGTGACGACGAAACTGCCGCCACGCCAGTAGCCGGCCTGAGCCCGCAGGGTGAAGGGGCTGTCCACCGCGGTAAAGGCGTCACAGGCCGCCAAGGCCGCATCCGTGCTGCCGCTGCACGTCGGCGCACTGGGCACGCTCAGGCGGATGACCTGGGGCAGCACCACGAAACTATCCGCGCCGGTGAGGGTCAGGGTGCCATCGTCTGTCTCGAAGTTGCTGGTGGCGGTCAGCCCCATGACACCGGCATCCGGGTAATCCAGGCTCAGGCTGGCCACCCCGCTGGCATCGAAACTCAGGTTCCGGCTGCTACTGCTGGCCAGGGACACATCATTGATGCTGAGGCTGCGGCTGCCGGTGCTGGGATAGCTGTACTGCTGGGCAAAGGTCACTGGCACCGTCTGGTTCTGTAGCAGCGGCAAACAGACTGGGCTGCTGCCACCACTGCTCTTGACCGCCTGCAGGCTGACGCTGCCACTGCCGGCACCGGCGTAAAAATCCGGTACATCGAATTGATAGGCCACGTCCACGAAGCTCAGGCTGCAGCTGGCATCCAGCACCCCGTCCTTGTAGCAGCGCAGTCCGTTGCTGGCGCTGGGCGAGGCATCCGTGATCCCCAGGATGACTGTTTCAGCGATATTGTGGCTGAGGGTCACCGAGCTGCTGCCGGTGAAGCTGGGGGAGCCGTCACTCCAACCGGCACTGGGAGACAGGGTCACCTCGCTGACGTTGTTTGACAGGGTGCAGGCCTCATCGCTGCAGGCCTTGACCGTCACCGCCGCTGGCTCACAGGTCAGGGAACTGGCGGGATAGTGCAGCTCATAGTGATGCACACTGCTGCTGGTACATTCACCGGCACTGATATCCGCATAATCCTTCCAGTTCCGGGCATCGATCACCCCGGAACCATTGATCTGCAGGCGGTCCCCCACCGTCACAGGCCCCACTATGCTGCCGTTGACCGACACTGTGCCCTTGTCGCTATACAAACCGGCGGTGAGGGTGCCGTTGTTGATGGTGACCTGATCGTAGGCGATGACCACCACCCGCTGGCCACTGCCAAGGCTGGTGGGCAGGGACTTATTCAGGGTCATGTTGGCCTTGATATATAACAACAAGTCACCACTGCCGCTGAGGGTCAGCTGACCATTGTTCATCTGCAGGTTGCGGATCCAATACTCGCCAGGGGCTATGGTCACCTTGCCATCGATGTTCAGGCTGTCGATGGTCACCGGAAACTGGCTGGGGGCCAGATTCAACTTACCGCTACTGTTGACCTGGATGCTGCCGTACTGCGAGCCGGTCAGGGTCTGGCTGCCATCGACGTTAATATTGCTACCCGAAGTGGAGGGAAAGGTCGCCAGGCTCAGGGGCTCCACATATTCATAGCGCCGCTGACAACTGTTGCTGGAGTCAGGACAGTAGTAGCGGTTCGAGTTACCACCTATGGTGGGGAAGCGGATCACATCCCCTTGTTGGGCGTAGATGGTGCCATCGCTGTAGAGGCTGCCGCCCGCCTGTTTGCTCTGTACCGGCCCGGTAAAGGGGGAGCAAATGGACGTCGAGGCGGTGGTCACCGCCACCCACTGCAGGGTCACCTGATCCCAACTGATATCATCCTGATCCCGGCCCGCCGTGGTCGAGCCATATTGATCTGCCGTGCTAACCGTCAGCACATAGCTGCCGGCTGCCAGGGTCAACGCAGGACTCCAACTAGGGTTACCATCGCCGGTAAAATAGCCGGAGGCCAGCACAGTGCTGCTGCCGCTGGCCGTCAGCTTCCAGGCTGAGATCTTGCTGAAGGCCCAGTCCCGCAAGCGGTAGAACTGTAGACTGGCGAGTGTGCTCTTCTGGCTCAGCGTGATGCTGTAGCTGACCTGACTGCCGCTGGGGAAGTCCGGATACCACCGGTCCTGACCACTTTGTTCGCTGCTGTCGCCGATATGCTGCCGCGCCGTCAGGTGCTGGTAGGTGCTACTGCCCCCCAGCAGGGTGATGGAGGAGAAGGAAAAATCATCCCAGTCAGAACAACTGGCGTTGAAACGCGTGTGCTGACTACCGGAATAGCACTGTCCCCAGACCGCCAGCCGATACTCCCCCGCGGGCAGGGTCTGGCTAAACGAGAAGCTGGCCGGACTGCTGTCGCTGGCCTGACTGTTCACCACCAGGTTGCCGCTGCTGTCCCAGATCACCAGACTGGCGCCGGCCTCCAGCCCTGAGGCCCCGGCTAAGGTCGCGCCGGTCAGACTCACCGCCTGACTGAGGGTCAGATGCAGGGGATAGACGGGCACATAGCTGCCGTTGCTGGTGGTCAGCAATTGAGTAGGAGACAACGCCGTTGTGCTGTTGTCTCCCAGGGTATAGGCGCCCTCCAGCAGAATATCCGCCCGCACACTCAGCGTTAGCAGTAAACAGCAGAGGGCGCCGATCCAGCCCAGTCTCATAACCTCACCTCACTACTGCTCTGCCGGGTCACCTGCAGCTGGGCATTGCCGCACTGGCCCTGAGTCTGCAGCCAGTAATATTCCAGTGGACTACCGTCCTCATCCGTCAGGCTCTGGTGGCGGCAGGACCAGCTTAAGGTACAGCCGGACAGACCGGTCTCGTCCACCGTTTGGCTGCCGCTGGCGGAGTCCGCCTGCCCACTGGCGCAGACCCCTTGCCGCAGCACCACATACAGCCGCTGATCCATGCCGGACTGGGCCAATGACTGGGCCCGCACCGACAGCACCTCGTAGGCCAGACTGTCGCTGGCATTGCCCAGCAAGCGGGTGAGGGCCACCGCCAGCAGGCCCAGGATCACCATGACCGCCAGGGCGATCACCAGCATGCTGCCGCGCTGGCGGCTTACGCGTCCATCAGGGCACATGGTTCACCTGCAATCGTCGATTGAGCAGCAAGGCATTGCCGTCGTTCAGGGTCAGGGAGAGCACCACATCCAGCTGGGTGTTGGCCTGCAGTGAGGGGGCCTCCAGGGCAAAACCACTGGCCGCCCCCAGATCCTGCGCCATCAAGACACCGCCGGACGGTGCCCCCAGGCTCCAGTCCCAGCCCCAGTCATAATCGGCATAGCGGTACAGGGCACTCCCCTGCCGGCACCAGGCCACGGGGCCGCTGCCCAGCACCAGATAACGGCGCCCGCTGGAGTCCCGCACCAAGGGGCGGGAGAGGCTGACGCTGGCCAGGGGATCCGTGTCCGGATCGCTGGGCAGGGTCACGCTGGTGAGGGTGGCCAGGCTGCCGCTGGCCGCCGTCAGGCTGGACTGGTAAAGCTCCGCCGAACTCAGGGTATCCACCGACAGCCGACGCCCCACCTGCAGGGCCGCCGCCGTACTGTCCTGAAAGTCAGCCCCCGACACCAGGCTCAGGCTGCTGCGGCCCGCCACCCAGCCCAGGTAGCCGCCGGCACCCCGCAGGGGTACATATTCCACACAGGCCGCCAGGCTGCCGCTGCCGTCGTGCAGCCGCAGGCTCATGGGATGGGCATCCGCCAGCTCACGGGCCAACCGCTCCAGCACGAAGCGCCCCTCCGCCAGCCGCCGTTGCTGCTCGGCACTGTCGCGGTACAGCAGGGTGCCGGTCCCCAGAAACTGGCTCACCAGCATGGAGACGATGCCCAACACCACGATCACCACCACCAGCTCGATCAGGGTAAACCCGCGTTGCCTCATCAGTAGTTACTCCGATAGCCGGTGAAGGGCAGCGCCTCGCCGCTGGGGGTGGTGACCGTCACCTGATAGCGCTTGGCCAGATCCGTGCGCCCGCTGCCGCCCAGCCATTGGGGGGCATTGCTGAGGCAGGAGGTGAGGCTGAAGTGGGCATACAGGGTGGGATCCAGGCCACGCAGGCTAGCATAGGTATCGCCACTGATGGCGCTGCCCCCCTGGCTGGGGCAATAGGCATTGAAGTCATCCACATCGTTGAACTGATCGTGGCTCTCACCATCGGGACCATAATCGGCTGGATCCGTGCAGTCGCCGCTGCTCTCTTCCAGCTCGGTGAGGAGGATGGCACCACAGTAGCGGTAACGGTTGTTGCTGGTCAGGCCGCTGCGATCGCTGTGCTCATCGAAGCTGCGGCCGGCGATTTCTCCCAGCAGGGCCTGGGCCAGCTCGGCGGCACGCACCTGATACAGGGGCTCGCGCTGCTGACTCACCAGGGGCGCCAGGACGCCGGTGATCATGACCAGGGCCAGGGCCAGCAACACCATGCCCACCACCAGCTCCAGCAGGGTAAAGCCCTGGTTGCCTCTAGCAGACATGGATATACCCCTGGGTCTCGATGCACAGTTTCAGGCTGCTCTCGCCCTGAATGCCAATCACCAGCTGGCTGGCATAGGCAGTCCCGCTGACATCCAGCGGGCGGCCCCAGTAGTCAAAACTCAGCTGCGCGGGCGCCGACAGGGTCACAGTCGATACCGCCTCCTCGGCACGGATCCCCAGGGAGGGGCTGGCATAGGCCTCCCCCACACTGGGCAGGCTGGCATCACAATGGGTCTGACTGGGCTCCCGGCGGGGAATGCCGAAGCGGTGGGGCTCGAACAGCAATGTGCTGCACTGGCTGGCCCGGGACATGGCCATCAGCTGGGCCTGCTGCAACAGGGCGGCCAGGCGATCCCGGTAGATCACCTCGTCAAAGCCGCCCCGGGTGAGAAAGCGCGGCAGTACCGTCACCGCCAGCAGCCCCACCAGCACCAGCACAGTCACCAGCTCCACCAGGGTAAAGCCCCTTGCTCGTCCCATGTGTCCCCTTAAATAAAACGGGGTGCGGCGTTCACCGCCCGCACCCCGTGCCAATCCAACTGTTCTGGTTGGCTATCAGCAGCCAGTTTGTACCGTGATGGTTGGACGAGCGCCAGATGCATCAGGTGCGGCATAGGTCACGCTACAGGTGGATTCGGAACCTGAGACCCCGTCAGGGTAGGCATACACACCACCACTGGCAACCTCGCCCCAAGCCCAATCATTACTGCTCAGATCCAATACGGCCGTCAGCGCAGCACTGGTGGCAGCCGGGTAGCCATACACAGTTGCCACAGAGGCATTATTGATAGTCACGCTGGAGTTAGAAGCGTTTTCCACACCGTTGATCACGGCCTTGGAGTAGACCAGGGAAGAGGCGCTCTCCATGGCAGCCTTCAAACCACTCAGGGTGGACTCACGGGCATCGCTCTGCAGATTGATAAACTTGGGCGCGGCGGTGACCGCCAGGATCCCCAGAATGATGATGACGATAACCAGCTCGATCAGGGTGAAACCTGCACTTCTTTTCATAACGTATTTACCTTGTGTCTGTGCTTGCGACTTAGTTGATATGGGTAGCCACCTGACCGCTGGCCGGGCGGTAACTGAAACTCTTGTAGGCATCGGTCCGATTATTGGGATCCACGTAACTGCCTGCTTGATCCTTGCCCAGGCTCATCACCAGATAATAACGGCAGTAGGAGTCGTTACCGTCTGTCTGTGCGGAAACATAATACTGAATGTCTTCGCTGCTAGATGTGACATTACTAAAATTTGCGGTGGCCGCCGGGGGATTTTGCAATAAACCGTTCCACAGATTCAAGCAGCGCTGGGCAGTCAGCTCACCGGGATTGCTGGAGGGGCTGCCACTCTCGGCGGTATCTACCGGATAGCCGGGCGACAGGGTGCCGGCCTCCAGCTCGGCCTGGGTCGGGGTGGTGAGGTACAGGCGGGTCCCGTCGTACAGAACACTGTTCATGCTATCGACCGTGCCGCGGCCCTGGGCCTCCCACTGGGCGCGGGCCATCATGACGCCGGAGGAGAAACCGCCGCTCATGCCCTGCACGCTGGCATTTTGCGCCTCCTCGGTCACGTCGAGAAACCGTGGCAAGGCGGTGACGGCCAAGATCCCCAGCACCACTATGACGATGGTCAGCTCGATAAGCGAAAAGCCCCGAGACTTGTACATAGCACCTTCTCCCAGATTGATTAGTTCTGTTTATTCCACACCCGCCGCCAACACCAGGGCCGCTCCGCCCTGGGTGTCATAGCTCAGCTGCCAGTTGGCCAGGCGGTAATGACAACGCTGGCTCCAGGGGGTCCATTCCACCTTGACCGGCTCCCGCCCCACCTGCAGGGGCTCCGCCAGCAGCGCGGTCCACAGGGAGGCACAGGCGGCCTCACCCGGCTCATTCACCTCATGCCCCAGCAGCCAGCCCCCCGGGCTCAGCAGCCAGGTCTCCCCGCCCTGTTGCAGGCGAGCCGGTCGTCCGGCCTCCAGCCAGCGCTGGCGCCACCAGGCCACCCGCTCCATCCACTGTTGCGCCCGCACCTTGAGGGCCGCCTGCTGCACCTCGCCCCTGTGCTCCGATACGGACCCCAGCAACACGAAGACAAACAGCAGTATCAAGATCCCCACCATCAACAGGTGGAAGACACTCAGCAGCCGGGCGTCGGCATCGGTCTGACGACTCATCAGCCCCCCTTGATGGCCCGCATCATGTCCCACATGGGGGTGAAGATGCCCAGGGCCAGGACCAGCACCATGCCGGCGACGATCACCAGCAGGATGGGCTCGATACGGGCGGTGAGGCTCTTGAGATCATAATCCACCTCCCGCTCGTAATACTCCGCCGCCTCCTGCAGCAGCACATCCACCTGCCCCGTCTCCTCCCCCACGGCGAACATCTGCATCACCAGCGGGGTAAACAGGCCGCTGTGGCCGGCGTTACGCAGCAGGCTCTCGCCCCGCTCCACCCCGGTTTTCATCTCCCGCACCTTGCCGGCCACGAAGTGGTTGTCCACCGCCTCGGCCACCATGCCCAATGCGCTGTTGAGCGGCACGCCGGCCCGCAGCATCATGGCAAAACTGCGGCAAAACCGGGCCAGCAAGGAGCGCTCTATGATGCTGCCGACGATGGGCAGCTTCAGCTGATAGCCATGCCAGCGCAGCGCCCCCTTGGGGCTGCCGATCCAGCGCAGCCAGGCCACCACCAGGGCGATCACCCCCAACCCCATCAGCCACCAGTAGTGGACGAAGAAGTGGGAGGTGGCCAGCAGCACCCGGGTGGCCCAGGGCAGCTGGGCGCCAAACTTGGCGAAGATGCCGGCAAAGGTGGGGATGACGAAGATATTGAGGATCACCATGGCCACGGCGATGGCCAGCAGCACGAAGCTGGGATAGCGGATGGCCGCCTTGATGCGCTTGCGGGTCTCCAGCTCCAGCTCGAAGTAGTTGGCCAGTTGCAGGAAGGACTCCTCCAGCTGCCCTGTGTTCTCCCCCACGTGGATCAGGGCGACAAACAGGCTGTTGAACACCTTGGGGTGGGCCTGCATGGCCTGGGAGAGCGGCCGGCCGTTGCCCAGCTCCTCCTCCAAGGCTACCAGGGCACGGCGCAGCGCCTTGCCGTGGGCCGATTCCGCCAGGCCGTGGATGGCCCGCATGATGGGAATGCCGGCCTTGGTCAGGGCGTACATCTGGCGGGTGAACATCACGAGCTCCGGCAGGTCGATCTTCGACTCCCACAGCTGTTGCCAGTCGATGGCCTGGCCCCGGCTGCGACCGGCCTTGAGGGCGGTGGGCAGTATGCCCCGGCGCAGCAGCTGCTCGGCGGCCGCCTGCTCGTTGGCCGCCTCCAGCTGACCGCTCACCGCCTGCCCCTCCCGGGTGCGGCCCTGATAGTCAAACACCGCCACCGCTTACACCACCTCCGCCAGGCGCAACACCTCATCCACCGAGGTGATGCCCTTGCCGGCATAGTCGAAGGCCACCTGCACCAGGGGCTGATAATCCGGGTGCTCCCGGGCGCTGCGGGCAAAGGCTTCCGGGTCGCCGCGGCGCAGGGCATCCATCATGGACTGATCCAGCTCCAGCAGCTCGTAGACGCCGATCCGCCCCTGATAGCCGGTGAAGTTACAGCTTTGGCAACCGCGCCCCTTCACGAACGTATGCTGGCGGGCGCTGGAGCCGAACAGGCTATCCAGCCAGATCCAGTCCCCCGGCTCGGGGTCGTGGGGCTGGGCACAGTCCCGGCACACCCGCCGCACCAGCCGCTGGGCCACGATGGCCCGCAGGGCGCTGGCCACCATGTAGCCCGGCGCCCCCATGTCCATCAGCCGCAGGGCGCTGGTGATGGCGTCGTTGGTGTGCAGTGTGGTGAGCACCAAGTGGCCCGTGATGGCGCCGCGCAGGCCGATCTCGGCGGTCTCCTGATCCCGCATCTCCCCCACCAGCAGTATGTCGGGGTCCTGGCGCAGGGTGGACCGCAACACGCTGGAGAAGGTGAGATCTATCTTGGGGTTGACCTGCACCTGGCTGATGCGCGGCAGGCGGTACTCCACCGGGTCTTCCACCGTGATGATCTTGACCCCTGGGCTGTTGAGCTCCGACAGGGCGGCATACAAGGAGGTGGTCTTGCCGCTGCCCGTCGGCCCCGTCACCACTATCATGCCGTGAGGGCGATGCAGCTGGCGGCGAAACCGCGCCAGCAGGTCGTCGGGCATGCCGGTGTCTTCCAGCCGCAACAGGCCGGCGGACTGATCCAGCAGGCGCATCACCACCGACTCACCGTGTTGCACCGGCATGGTGGAGATCCGCACATCGATCTCGTGACCCCGTACCTTCATGTTGAAGCGGCCATCCTGAGGCAGTCGCTTCTCGGCGATATCCAGCCCCGCCACCAGTTTCAGCCGCAGCACCAGGGCCGGGGCGATGCGCACCTCGTTGAGCACATTCTCGTGCAGCACGCCGTCGATGCGCTGGCGGATGCGCAGCACCTTCTCGTCCGGCTCGATATGGATGTCCGAGGCCCGCACCTGCACCGCATCCTCGAACAGGGAGCGCAGCAGCTTGACCACCGTGGCTTCGCTGTCGCTGGCGCCGGCCTCGGCCAGCCCCAGGTCGAAGCTGGTCTCCCGGTACTCCTCCTGCAGCTGCTCGGCGAAGCTCTCTATCTCCTTGGTGCGGCGATAGAGCTGGTCGAAGTAATCCAGCAGCTGGGCCTCCCGGGCCACCGCCAGCTTGAGCTGCCGGGGCGAGATCAGACCGGCGATGGCATCCAGGGCCGCCAGATCCGCCGGATCCGACATGACCACGGTCACCTCATCCCCCTGCTGGTTCACCGCCAGGGCGCGGTAGCGCCGGGCGTGCACCTCGGGGATCAGCTGCACCGCCTGGGGCGAGATGCTGAGCTTGGAGAGATCGAAGAAGGGCACATTCAGCTGCTGGGCCAGGAACTTGAGCAGCTGCTCCTCGCCGATGAAGCCCAGATCCACCAGCGTGGCCCCCAGCTTGCGACCGGATTGCCGCTGTTGCCCCAGGGCCAGCAGCAGCTGATCCTCGCTGATGATGCCTTCGGCCACCAGCAGATCCCCCAGGCGCATGCGCAGGCGAGGTTGTGCCATCTTACTGCTCCAATTGAGTCAAACGCTGCCCCACGAACTGACGTGCGGCCTCCCCCAGTTGCCCGCGGGCCAGGGCCTGACGATAGGCCGCCTCCGCCTGGGGCAGCTGGCCCTGCTTGTCCAGACTGATCCCCAGCCCCATCCACCAGCGGCCGTTGGCCGGCTGGGCCTGGGTCAGGTGTTGGTAACTGAGCACCGCCTCCGCCAGGCTGCCCAGCTCCTGGGCCAGGGCCGCCCGGGTGGCGTAATAATCCAGGTTGGCCGCCACCGGCGGCGTCAAGCCCTGCAGGTAGGCCAGGGCACCGGGCTTGTCCCCCATGGCCTGGGCCAATCGGGCCAGCAGCAGGCGGAAGTTGGCATAGTTGGGCGCCAGGGCCATGCCCTGCTCCAGCAGTTGCCGCGCCTCGGAGAGTCGCCCTTCGCCATACAGCAGGCCGGCCAGTTGTTCCCGACTCTCATGATCCTGCGGCGTGGCCCGGACCACCCGATCCAGGGCCTCCCGGGCCTTGGCCAGATCGCCACCGGCCATGGCCTGGCGGGCCTGGCGTTTGTCCAGAGCCGCCTGCTGGGCCGGGCTCAGCTGCACCGGCTCTATCTTGAGGCTGGACTGGGGGGCCGGTGCCTGATAGGCATAGTCCTCCGGATCGTGATCCGCCCCATCGGCATAGGCGTCGTCATCCGGATAGACATCCGCCGCCTGCAAGGGTTCCGGCTTGGCCGCAGCCACCCGGTCATCGGGGTCACTCACCGGCTGCTGCAGGGTGTCGGCGTCCACAAACAGGGGCTCGTCTTCCGGCACGGGCGCCGGCAGACTGGCATGAGCCGGCACCGAGGCCACCGACTCGGCAGGGGCCGCCGTCGTTTCCAGTGGCGGTGCCGGGTCAGCCGGGAATACGTCCGGTGCCGAGGCCGCCACCGGCGAGCGCTGGGCGGCGGTCACCGGCGAGTCGGTCGCAGGCGCGACGGCGGCAGGCGCCACCGGCTGGGATACGGCTGCCATTGCCGGACTGGCTTGCACCGGCAGGCCCAGGTAACCGAGCCGCCAGGCCAAGGCACCCGCCAGCAACAGGGTCAGGGCGATGCCGGCCAGCCACCAGGGGCCGCGGCCGGTGCCAGGCTGGGGCCGGTAGATATTCTCCTGGCCGCTGGCGGCCTGGCGGGACTCGAGATCCCGCAGCATCTGATTGATCACGCTCATGCCTGCCACCTCCACCACCACAGGGCCACCGCCCCGAGGGACAACAACAGGATCAGGGCCCAGCCCAGGGCGCGGCCGGGTTCCCTGGCGGCCTCGGTATCCCGGGCCGCCTGCAGCACATGACGCCCGGTCACCCTGGCCTGCCCCTGGCCATAGGCCAGCATCAGGCTCTTGTGGGCCAGGATATTCAGCAGGCGGGGGATGCCGCGGCTGGCCCGCCACAACAGGCGGGCGCTGCGTTGGCCAAACAGGGGGCTACCGCGGTAGCCCGACACCCGCAGCCGGTATTCCAGGTAGGCCCGTGCCTCCTGCCGCAGCAGAGGACGCAGGCGGTAGGAGAAGGTGATGCGCTGGCGCAGCTGCCGCAACTGGGGCCGGGCCAGCCGCTGATCCAGCTCCGGCTGGCCGAACAGCACCACCTGCAGCAGCTTGCTGGACTCGGTCTCCAGGTTGCCGAACAGCCGCAGGGCCTCGAGGGTCTCATCCGGCAGGGCCTGGGCCTCGTCCAGCAGCACCACCACCGGCTTGTCCGCCTGGCGCAGGGCCACCAGCCGACGATGGATGGCATCGGTCAGCGCCAGGCTGCCGCCGTCCACCGGCAGCCCCAGCTCACAGGCCAATGCCTGGCGCAGCTCTTCGGGGGTCAGGGCCGGGTTGGGCAGGTAGATGAGCTGACAAGCCTCCGCCAGCTCGCCCATCAGCTTGCGCAGCAGCAGCGTCTTGCCGGTGCCCACCTCACCGGTGACCTTGATGAAGCCCTCCCCCTGGCCCAGGGCCACCCGCAACACCTGCAACGCCTCCTCGTGAGGCGGCAGGCCGTAGTAGAAGCCGGTGTTGGGAGTCAGGCCGAAGGGGGCCTCACTCAAGCCGAAATGGGTCTGGTACACCTGTTACTGCGCCTCCGGATACCACTTGTCCAGCAGCTCGGCGGAGCGTTGCAGCTCCTGCTGCCAGGTGTTGGTCTCCACCACCTGGGGCTTCAGCATGATCACCAGCTCGGTCTTGGCATTGACGTCCTTGCGATTGGTGAACGCCTCCCCTACCCAGGGGATGTCCCCCAGCAGGGGCACCTTGCTCACCTGCTGCTGCTTGTTGGTGCGCATCAGGCCGCCGATGACGATGATGTCGCCGGACTTGGCCTCCACCACGGTATCGGACTCACGGATGTCGCTGTAGGCCAGCGGCAGGGTCAGGGGCGAATCGCCGCCCAGGTCGATGGTCTTCTGCTGTTCGGTGACATCGATGACCGAGGGGTGCACGTGCAGCAGCACCTTGCCGTCGTCATCGATCTGCGGCGTCACATCCAGGGCGATGCCGGAGAAGAAGGGGGTCAGCTCCACGTCCGGGCTGGTGGTGGTGGAGGTGCCGGTGACCGTGGTGGTGGAGACATTGGTGACGAAGTACTCGTCGCTGCCCACCTTGATCACCGCCTTCTGGTTGTTGAGGGCCGTCACCCGTGGACTGGACAGGGTACTGACGTCGCCCTGGGTCTTCAGCAGGTTGATCATGGTGCTGAAGTTGCCGTCGCTCAGCAGGAAGCTGGCGCCGCCGCCGATGGCATTGCCTATGGTGTTGGTGGTGGCGGGAATGGCCACCAGGGAGCCGCCGGTCAGGGCCGTGGCACCGGCGCTGATGGAGAAGTTGTTCCACTGCACCCCTTGCTCATAGCCCTCGTTGAGAGTCACCTCCAGTATCTTGGCCTCCAGGATCACCTGACGCTTGAGGTGCTGTTCGGACTGACTGAGGAAGGCCTTCACCGCCCGGATGTCCGCCGGCATGGCCCGCAGGGTGACGAGGCCCGCCTGGGGATTGACCTGCACCATGCGACCCTCGCCGCTGCCCACCAGCTGCTGCAGCGTGGTCTGCAGCTCGGTCCAGAAGTCGGTCTTGGTGTCCGTCTCTATGCTGGTGCCGTTGGCGGAGCTGTTGCTGCCGCCGTTGTTGTTACTGTTATTGTTGGAGCTGCTGGAGTCGCTGCTGTTGAGGCTGTTGCTGCTGCCCTGATCCGACACCCGGCCTGAGTTGATGGTGGTCCGGGAGAGGCCCTGACGGGTCATCATCAGGTAATTGATGGGCAGGGTCTCGGTACGCAGGCCGGCAGGATAGACGTGATAGACGGCGCCCTTGCGCTGGATGTCGTAGCCATAGAGGCTGGAGACGGTATCCAGCACCTCCGGCAGGGTCACGTCCCGCAGATCCAGGGTGATGCGCCCGCTGACGCCCGGATGCACCGCCACACTGTAGCGGCTGTCCTGCATCAGGGAACCGAAAAACTCGCGGGCCTCCACCTCCTTGGCCGCCACCCGGAAGCGTTGCTCCGCCACCTGGGGCCGGGCCACCGGCAACATGGGATTAGAGGGCAGCAGTTCGGCATTCACCGCCTCGGGCACCTGCAGCGGCGCCACTGCCGCCTGCTGGGCTTCCTTGAGGGTCTGCTTGGCCTCGGTGGGCACCGGATGCCGATAATGGCTACAGCCGGCCAAGCCCAGGGCAAGCAGCAATGTGGTCCAGGACGTCTTTGTCATAGGGTTCAATACCTGACCTTGCGAGAAAACAGCACCAGCCGGTGACGCTCTTGGCCCCGGCGTAACACCACGGCGTCAGCGCCAATGGACTCAATCTTGTAGCCGGCCACCTGCTGACCGGCGTGGTAACTCTGACCGTTGAGGATGGCGTGGTGAGTGCCCTGCCCCAAGATGATGGCCTGTAACCGGGGCAGGCCGGCCTTGGCCACCGCCGTCTGCTCGGTCGCGCCCTGCAGCGGGCGTGTGGGGTCGGTGAGGGTCTCCGCCGCCTGGGTCAGACACAGGGCCCCCAACAGCCAGCCCAGCAGCATACGGGTCACACTAGCCACCGATAAACTCCTTGTTGTCGCTCAGGGTGTAGAGTTCCAGCTCCACCTCGGCCAGGGGATACTGGCTCACCTGGTACGCCAGTCGCCGCCAGTAGAAGTGCTCCGGCAACTGCTCCAGGGCCCGCAGATAGCGGTAGGTGTCGGCAAAGCCGCCGGCAAAGCGCAGGCGCAGGCCATGCTGGTAGAAGTTCACCGGCCCCTCCTCCTGCAAGATAGGGGTGGGGGCCAGGGAGGTCAGTGACAGCAGACGCAATTTGCCCGACTGGGCCAGCAGACGACGCAACACATCCGGCATCTGGCGGGCGGAGATGAGATCCACCGTCTGCGCCCTGAGCTGTTCATCCACCTGCCCCAGGGCGGCATCCACCTCCTGCATGGCCTGGCGGATGGGCTGATTGGGATCCCGCTGCAGCAGCACCTGCCGGGTCTCCAGCTCGGTCTTCGCCAGGCTCAGGGACTGCGCCAGGTTCACCGCCTGGGTGCGGCTGGCGGTCAGGGCCTTGGCCTGGGGCTCCAGCACAAAGACGTACAGCGGCATCAGGATCAGCAAGGCGCCCGCCAGGGCCACCATGCCCCGCTCCCGGGTCGTCATCAAGCCGGTGCGCTCGCAGGCGCGTTGCCAGAGGGCCTTCATTTGCTCTTGCCTCCCGTGCGGGCATTGAGTTCGAAGTGCAGGCGACCTGCGTCGTCCCGCTGCATCTGCAGATCGGCAAAGCCCTGGCCCGCCAGGCTCTGGGTCTGTTTGAACCTGTCCAGCCAGGCGGGCACCGCCTCGCTGCTGCGGCTCTCGCCTGCAAGACTCAGGCGTCCCTCATCCAGCCGAATGCGTTGCACCGCAATGTCCGGACTTCCCACCCGGGCCAGATCCGCCAGCAGGCCGGCCATGCCCTGGCTCTTCAGGCGGGCCTGGCCGTTGAGCCGGCTCACCAGCTGTTGCTTGCCGGCCAGCAGGGCGCGTCGGTTGGCCAGCTCGGCCGTGAGTCCTGCGTCCTGCTGGCGGGCCTTGATCTGGGCATCCAGCCCATCGCTTTGCTGCTTGAGCTGCATCAGTTGCTGCTGCAGCTGGCGGTTGGCCTGCTGCTGCTGGCTAAGCTGCCAATGGCTCAGGCCCCACCAGGCCAACAACAGGGCCAGCAGTCCCAACCAGCCCAGCATCATCTGCGGCAGGCTCAGCCACTGGCGCTTGGGGCGAAATTCGTCCGTGTAGAGGTTGACCCTCAGTTTCATGCCGACTCCCCCTGCAAGACGCCGTACAGGGCCAGGTAGGGCAGACCGGCAGCCACCGCCGGGTTGGCCAGGGCCTGCACATTCATGGCGAACTGTTGGCCCAGGTGACGCACCAGCGCCCCCAGATCCCCGCCCTCACAGGCCACCCACAGCTGGGCCGCCTCCGGCAGCTTGAGCTGGCTGATGAGGTAATCCAGCGAGCGCTGCAGCTCCAGCGCCAGGCTGTCCAGCAGCTCGGCGTCGGTCGTCCCCTCGGTGAGGCGGGCAAAGCCGCGCAGCTGACGGGTGAAACAGAGCTGTCCCTTGTGCACCACCAACAGTTGCGGCTCCTGGCGGGCCGGCTGGAACAGCAACAGCTGCACCCCGTCGCTGCGGCCCAGCAGATCTGCCAGGGCCAGCTCCTCGGTGACGATGGACTCCAGTTGCGCCTGGGCGTTGACCGCCTCGGCAATCTGGGCCACCCGGCTCTTGGGGGTGACCACCACCGCCAGCCGCGGGGCGGCCACCGGGTTGCTGCGCAGCTCGAAATAATCCATGGCCAGTTGCAGCACGGGTTCGCTGACGAAGTCCTTCACCGCCCAGGGCAGGGCCCCCGGCAGCTCCTCATCCGGCACATTGGGCTTCTCCACCTGCAGCACCTGGTACAGACCCGGCGAGAGCACCACCTGCACCCTGGCCCCCTGCAGCTGCAACGGCTGCAACAGACCGGCCAGGGCCGAGCCCCACTCACCGGCGTGAGCGACCGCAGCCTCCACAAAGTGCCCCGGCTTGCCGGGCTGGTAGAGGCGCACCCGATCCGCCGACAGGCCTACGGCCACCGTCGGACGATTGGGTTGCCGGCGCCCTGCCAGCCAATTGCGGATCCCCATCATGCCTGCTGCCCCTTAGCTGCAACATCCTGAAAAATCAAACCTCTGGAGTGTATCATGGTGCCGATCCAGGCTCTAGGCCGGGGCCGACCGGCTGAAGTCATTTGCCGACCAGCTCCCGTTTTCGCCGTTTTGGCGGTTTAGCCAGCGGTTCGGCGGGTGTGGCCAGCCAGAATCCCTGTCCCAGCGACACCCCCAGACCCCGCAGGCAGCGCCACTCCGCCTCGGTTTCCACCCCCACGGCGATCACCCGGGTATGGTCGTTGTCGCAGCCGCCCACCAGGGAGTGCACCGCCATCTGGTTCAAGGGGCGGTTATGAATTTCCCGTACCAGACTGGGGTGCAACTTCAGAAAATCCAGTGAAAAATCCCTGACATAATCGGTGCTCTGCACCTCCCGCCCCGCCTGATCCACCGTCAGACGGCAGCCCAGCAGGCGCAAGGAGCGCAATGGCCGACGCAAGGCAGCCTGATGGCGACCGATGAGGGACTCATTGATCTCTATGATGAGGTGACTGGCCGTATCGCGCCCCAGCCGCACCAGGGCCATCACCAAGGCACGGGTGAAGGCCCGATCCAGCAGGCTCTCGACATGCAGGTTGACGCTCAGGGGCATGGGGGTGTCGGCCAGGCGTTCCAGCGCCTGCTGCAGCATCAGGCGATCGAAGGCCAGCTGCAGCCCCACCTTGTCCACCATGGCCATGACGCCGCTGGCGGGCAGGGGTTCCCCCTGTTCATCCTCCAGCCGCACCAGCATCTCCCCCTGCTCCGCCCGGCCGTTTGGCTCCGCCAGCACCGGCTGCACGGCGAAGGGCAACTGCCCCTGCTGCAACTGACGCTCCAGCCGGCTGCGCCAACGCACCGAGCCGGTCGCCAGGGCCTCCACCTGCAAGGGCTTCTCGTAGAGGAAGACACCGCTGCCCCCTTCGAGCCGGGCGCTGCGCAGCGCCTGTTCGGCCTGCTCCAGCAGCCGCTGGGCCGACTCGCCGGGCTGATAGCAGACGCCGCCGATAAACAGGCACTGCTCGGGATCCACGTCGGCGGGCAGCGGCAGGCGCAGCAGGCTCTTGAGCAGCTGGCGGGCCAGCAGCTCCACCTCGGCCTCGGCGGCGTTGATCAGCAGCAGGGCAAAGCGACCGCCATCGTGACGAGCCAGCAGGGCCCCCGGCTGCTTGCCGACGAAGGCCTGCAGATAGCGGACACAGTGTTGCAGCACCAGATCCCCTTCGGCATCCCCGTGCTGACGGTTGATCTGCCCCAGGGCCGCCAGCTCGAACAAGAGCACGCCCCCCACCCCGGAGGCGGGATCCGCCATGGCCGCCTCCAGCCGGTTGCTGAAAAACAGCCGGTTGCCGATGCCCAGCTGCTTGTCGATAAACACCTTGCGGCGGATGAACATGTCGAAGCGGCCCCGCTCCTTGCGCGCCTCCTTGAGCTCGCCCAGCAGCCGATCCAGCGCCTGGCTGGCCGCCTCGGGCCATTCGTTGGCCGGGTCGTGCTTGAGGCGCCCCAGCTGATCGTTGAGGATCAGCTCACTGCGTTCCGCCAGCAGCACGGCGCCCCGCAACTGACGCCTGAGCCAGGCGGTGGCCAGCCAGACCCCCAGGCTCACCAGGGCAATGCCGGCGGTGATGCCAAACAGCGGCCCCTGCAAGTACTCCAGATCCGACAGAGGCGGCAGCACATAGAAGGAGACCTGCAGCGCCGGATAGCGCTCGCCATGCAACCGCTTCACCAGCAGTTTCTGGGCGGGATCGCCGGGATCCGGCTGCTCGTTGTCATGGAAGCTGAACAGGGGCTCGCCGCGGAAGGCGATCTCCACCTGCTTGACCCGGTTGGCCTTGAGGATGGGCGGCAGCCAGACCGTCAGCGACGGCAGCTGGCGCCGGGACAGGCCGTCCTCTTCGATGATGCGCACCACCGCCTGCAGCTCCCGCTCCAGGAAGCCCTCGGCCAGGTAATGAAAGCTCAGGGCCATGGAGGTCATCACCACCATGACGGTGGCGATGACACACAGGGCCAGAAAGGCGGCGATCTGATTGATCAGTTTCATGGCCGGTCACCTAAGACCGAACGAGACAGGCCGCATCCTGCGACCGGGACACACAACAGCACTGGCATAACACCCTCTCCACTCCCTGGACGACGCTACCTTACTCCGAGCGGCCAGCCGAGACCATAGCCAGAGGCCGGTGCCGTGCGCTGGGGCTATCTTAGCGCCGCCACCCCTGCTAGGGTGTCGCCACTGCCCGGCCCGACCGCCGGCCAACGAGGAAGAAGACGATGCAAATCTGGGTGGATGCCGACGCCTGTCCCAAGGTGATCAAGGAGATACTGTTTCGTGCCGCCGAGCGTACCGGCATCAGCCTGACCCTGGTGGCCAACCAGCCGCTCAAGGTGCCGCCGGCGCCCCATATCCGCAGCCTGGTGGTGCCGGCGGGCTTTGATGTGGCGGACAACGAGATAGTGCGGCGGGCCGAGCCCGGGGATCTGGTGATCACCGCCGACCTGCCCCTGGCCGCCGAGGTGATCGAAAAAGGCGCCCGGGCCCTCAACCCCCGCGGCGAGCTCTACACGCCGGACACCATACGCCAGAAACTCACCATGCGGGACTTCATGGACACCCTGAGATCCAGCGGCATCCAGACCGGCGGCCCCGCCACCCTCAGCCAGGCGGATCGCCAGGCCTTCGCCAACGCCCTGGACCGGCTGCTGGCCGCCCGTTGACAAATCGATTAACAAGGCGTCAAGTGATACCTCACACGGCGACAGACGCCTCTGCCTTTGAGTCGCTGGCCTTTGCCCTAAGATTGCCCTCGCCGAGCATCACGGCCCCCCAGGCGTGAGTCGGCGCCCCTCCCACAAGGAGCAGCCAATGATCAGCCTCGAATTCCTGTTGACCTGTCTGGTGGTGGTCCTGATGCCGGGCACAGGGGTGCTATTCACCGTCACCACCGCCCTGTTCCAGGGGCGACGGGCCAGCCTGTATGCCGCCTGCGGCTGCACCCTGGGCATACTGCCCTCGCTGCTGGCCAGCATCACGGGGCTAGCCATCCTGTTCCACACCAGCGCCCTGCTGTTCCAGGCGGTCAAGTGCCTCGGGGTGGCCTACCTGCTGTTCCTCGCCTGGTCGATGCTGCGCGCCGGCGGCCCGCTGGCCCTGCCGTCGCCATCAAGCCCCCAGGCGGGGCTGGCGATCCTGCTCAAGGGCTTCCTGCTCAACATCCTCAACCCCAAGCTGACCCTCTTCTTCCTGGCCTTCTTGCCCCAGTTCCTGCCCCCGGCAGCGGCCCACCCCACCGCCAACATGCTGGTGCTGGGCGGCGTCTTCATGGCCATGACCTGGGTGATCTTCCTTCTCTACGGCCTGCTGGCCACCCAGGTCCGGCAACAGGTGCTGCACTCCCAACACCTGACTACCCTGGTGCAGCGACTCTGCGCCGCCAGCTTTGCGGCACTGGGCCTCAAGCTGGCCCTGACCGAGCAACGATAAGGAGCCCCCATGCCACGCCATGAAAAACTCGATTACGTCGAATTTGCCAGCCAGGATCTGGCCGCCAGCAAGGCTTTCTTCGCCGCCGTGTTCGGCTGGACCTTCACCGACTACGGTCCTGACTACAGCGCCTTTGCCGATCAGGGGCTCGACGGCGGCCTCTGCCGCAGCGACGCCCAGCCGGTCGGCGGCCCCCTGCTGGTGTTCTACAGCGATGACATCCAGGCCACCCTGGCCAAGGTGCAGCAACACGGCGGCTTGATCACCCGCCCGCTGTTCGACTTTCCCGGCGGATGCCGCTTCCATTTTCAGGAGCCCGGCGGCAACGCGCTGGCGGTGTGGGCCAAGGCGCACGGCTAATCACCACGCCTAGGCGTGACGCCAGACCTTAATCGATGAAAGCACCAGAATACCGGCCAACAGGGGCAGCAAGTAATGCGTCGGGATCATGCCAAGCAGGCGGCCACCGATGAAGGCGCCAAGCAGGGAGCCGATGGCCATGATGCCGATGAACTTGCCTTGCAGCCTGATCACGGAAAAGCTTTGATCCCGGCTGTAGCGGCTGAAGCCCGTGAGCATGGTCGGCAGACTGACGGCCAGTGACAAACTGCCGGCCAGCTTGATGTCAGCACCAAACAACAGGACTATGGTGGGGATCAGCAGCTCTCCGCCAGCCACCCCCATCAGCGAGGCGACAACGCCGATGACCACCCCGGCCAGTGCTCCGGTGATCGCCAAGGCGACGCGGCCCAGAGACATGAACTGGCTATCCACTTCATGCCCGAACAACAGCAGGGCGGCGATGGCGATGAGCAGCCCGGCGATGATGCGATACAGCGTCTTTGACTTGAGCCGGATAGCCCACCCCGCACCAAACCAGGCGCCCGCCAGACTGCCGGACAGCAGGGTCACTATGATGTCCCAACGAGCAAAGACCTCCGAAAACGGCACGCTACCTGCCCGGAAGGGAAAGGCCGCCGCCACCACCACCAGGCTCATCGCCTTGTTGAGAATGACGGCCTCCAGCGCCCCGAAACCAAATAGGCCAATCAACAACGGCAAGCGAAACTCGGCGCCACCCAGGCCAATCAGCCCCCCCAAGGTACCGATCGCCGTACCACAGCCAAACGAAAGAAGACGACGTTGAGACCGCATGGCTAAACCTCATGTAGGAAAAGAAACAAGAGATCATGCGACAGCAAATTCAATGCCATGCCTGCCTGCAAGAGACTGGCCAGATCCAGGCTCCAGGCTTCACGCCAAGCGCCAGTCTGTTTGCCATGTCCGTTCCCTAACAAGGTGATTATTCGCGAGTTGTTGGCCTGGTCTATGCCAGACTCCGCTTCTACGCTAAATAGCTGATCCTAATGCCGCTCCAGTTGCATAAGCCCATGTCCGCAGCCAGGGAATGGTGCGGCATTA
>NZ_BAABFC010000029.1:0-161556 GCF_039540575.1 Pseudaeromonas paramecii | reverse complement strand
CCACTGAAATAGAGCCCTTAGGTTATCTGACCTAAGGGCTTTTTGTTTTGCCAAGGGCCCGTGTTTGCCTGGCTTTGACGGTATCTAGTGACATGGTTCGGATCCTGGCGCCTGTGATGATAGACTGTCCGCTTAACTCTTGAGGCGGCGGCTCATGATCGACATTTCTCAGCAACAACATCTGCTTGCGCAGGTTTCGCGCAGTTTTGCCCTCACCATTCCCCTGTTACCCGCGCCGCTGCAGGACTATGTGGGCAATGCCTATCTGCTGTGTCGTATCGTCGACACCCTGGAGGACGAACCCGCCCTCGATTGCCAGCAAAAGCAGATCCTGTTGAGCCAGTTCCTGGTTGCGTTAGCGGATCAAGGTGTTGCCGCTGATTTCACCTCGGCGGCTTGCAGAGCACTGAGTTCGGCCACACCGGCGGCAGAACAGGAGCTGATGGCACTGACACCAGCCGTTCTGGCGCGTTACCGCAGTTATCCGACCGAGGTGCAAGCCGTGTTGGCTCGTTGCGCCACCATCATGAGTCGGGGCATGGCCGGCTATCAGCAACAGGACTGTTCACAGGGGCTGCCGGATCTGGCCGCCCTGGATCAGTACTGCTATTTCGTTGCCGGTGTGGTGGGCGAGATGCTGGCGGAGTTGTTCATTTTGCATTGTCCAGAGCTGTTACCGCAGCGCGATCAGCTGTTGGCCTTGGGCGTCTCGTTTGGTCAGGGCTTGCAGATGACCAACATCCTCAAGGACATGGCCGATGATAGGGCGCGCGGTGTCTGCTGGTTGCCCCGTGAATTGGCGCTGCGCCAGGGACTGGATCTGGCCCTGGAGGGGTGGGGCCAGGATCAGGCCGGCTGTCAGCGTCTGCTGGATGAGCTGGCCGGGTTAGCCCAGGGGCATCTGCAGGATGCCATGGACTTCACCTGCCGGCTGCCGGTCTCGCAGCAGGGGATACGGCAGTTCTGCCTGTGGGCCATCGGCATGGCGGCCTTGACCCTCAAGCGAGTGGTGAGCCAGCCAGGTGAGGCCAAGATTACCCGGCGCCAGCTCAAAGGGGTGGTGCTGGCGTCGCGCCTGCTGGGGCGCTCCGATACCCTGTTGCAGTGGTGGCTGGGCTGGTTGCGGCGCGGTTGTACCATTCGACGCCGTAGCCCCCAGGCGCTACGGGATCTCACCAGTCAGTGGGATCATCTGATGATGTCAACGCGCTAGGGCGGCCATGCAGGTCAACGAGCAAGTCATCACCAAGGTCAAACAGGAGCTGATCTCCTACCTGTACGACAATGGCTTCTATTCTCTGATCCTGATGCTGGTGCTGACGGTGATTGCCGGCTGCCTGTTGGTGGGACAGGTGGATGCCAATGGTTTGCTGGGCTGGTTGACCGCCATGCTGGTTGCTCTGGTGCTGCGTGGCTGGCATCTCATCTGGCGCCACAAGACCCGTCACCCCTCCCTGAACTGGTTGGAGTACGAGTATTTTGTTGGGGTGACCTCTACCTCCATTCTGTGGGGGATGGGGCTCTTGATGCACATGAGCCAGACCGGTGATACCCAGCGCGGCATCTTGATCCTGCTCTCCTGTCTCGTCATGGCCGAATCCTGCGTCTCGCTGCTAAGCAGCCGTCGCTGTGTCTATGGTGCCCTCATGCCCATCGTCCTGAGCCTGCTGCTGGAGCTGGCATCTGAACCCTTGTGGGGACTGATCTCGGTGGCGGTGTTTGTGCTCACCTTGATGCTGGCCATGCGCCGTCTCTCTCATTGGCAGCTGGAATCCCTCTATCACAGGTTCAACAATGCCAAGCTGGCCCAGGTGTTGCGCCAGCAGAGCGATGAATTGCGGCTGGCCTCCCAGCGCGACGGTCTCACCGGACTGGCCAATCGCAGTTGCTTTGACCTCTCCCTCACCGCCGCCTGGCGCCGCTGCTGTCGCACTCAGGCACCCATCTCCCTGATCCTGGTGGATGTGGATTTCTTTAAGCAATATAACGACTACTATGGCCATCTGGCCGGGGATGACTGTCTGCGCAAGTTGGCCCATGGTCTGGCGCGTATTCCGCGGCGTGACGATGACCTGGCGGCCCGCTATGGCGGCGAGGAATTCGTTCTGCTGCTGCCCTTTACCGCCGAGGCGGGGGCGTTGGCCCTGGCCAATCAATTGCGGGAGTGGCTGGCGCACCAGGCGATTCCCCATGCCGGCTCCGCCGCGGCCGAGGTGGTCACCGTCAGCCTGGGGGTGGCGACCCTGTATCCCCATCCGGGCGATCCGGCCTCCAGCCTGATTGCCCGGGCGGATGGCGCCCTGTACCGTGCCAAGTCGGCCGGGCGTAACCGTATCAGTGTGGCCTGAAGCCCAAGACCCAAGACACAGGAGAAGATTATGCAATGTCATCGTATTGAAGAGCTGTTGGAGTTGTTGCAACCGGCCTGGATCAAGGACCAGGATCTGAACCTGCTGCAGATGCTGCAAAAATTGGCCGATGAGGCCGGCTTCGATCGCCCCCTGAGCGAGCTGACCGACGATGTGCTCATCTATCAGCTGAAGATGCGCGACAAGCAGAATAACGAGATGATCCCCGGCCTGGCCAAGGATCATGTGCCGGACTTCAAGGAAGCCCTGCTCAAGGCCCGCGGCATCAAGCCCTGAGGCTGTGCATGACGGCGTCGCCGTCGTATTCCCCCCGATACAGGAGCCTCAGTGAGCCAGTTTCACTTCCAACAGTTGACCCCGGATCTGATGCTCGACGCCCTGGCCGGTGTGGGGCTCTACCCCGACAGCGGCCTGTTGCCGCTCAACAGTTACGAGAACCGGGTCTATCAGTTCCGTAACGAGACGGGCGAGCGTCTGGTGGTCAAGTTCTATCGCCCCGAGCGCTGGACGGCCGAGCAGATCCGGGAGGAGCATGCCCTGGCCGCGTTTTTGGCGGAGGAGGAGGTGCCGGTCGCGGTGCCGCTGTCGCAGGATGGAGCTACCTTGCATCGCCATGGCGACTACTGGTTTGCCCTCTGGCCCAGCCTGGGTGGCCGTCACCTGGAGCCGGATAACCTGGATCAGCTGGAGGCGGTAGGCCATCAGCTGGGCCGCTGGCATGCGGCCGCCAGTCGTTTTCAGCTGCAGGCGCGACCCCGGCTGGATCCGCGCCAGAGCCTGCCTCTGGCCCTGGCGCAGTTGGAGGCTGCCGTGCCCTGGCCGATGGGCCTGGCGGAGCAGTTGCGCCCGCAGCTGGCACGCCTGGTGCGGCAGGTGGGCGAGCGCTGGCAGACGGACTGGGCACCGCTGGCGCTGCATGGCGACTGCCATCTGGGCAATATTCTGTGGCGGGATGGCCCCCTGTTTGTGGATCTGGATGACTGTCTCACCGGGCCGGCGGTGCAGGACCTCTGGCTGCTGCTCAGCGGCGATCAGGCCGAGCAGCGTCTGCAGCTGGATACCCTGCTGGCCGGTTATGAGGAGTTTGCCGAATTCGACCATCGCCAGCTGGCGCTGATCGAGCCGCTGCGCACCCAGCGCCAGATCCAGCACCTGGCCTGGCTGGCGCGCCGTTGGGCCGATCCGGCCTTCCCGGCGGCGTTTCCCTGGTTTGCCACCGAGGCCTTCTGGCTGCAGCAGCTGCAGCAGCTGGCGGAACAGGAGCGCGCGCTGGCGGCACCGCCAATCTCGTTGACGTTCGGCCTCTAGGTGAATAGGCTGTCTTGGCCCGGCGGACAGCCGGTAATCCGTATCCCACTGGTAGGAAATAAGATGAAGAAAATCATATTGATCTGTCTGGCGATGCTGCTGGCACCGCTCACCCAGGCCGCGCCTCTGTTCAAAGAGGGTGTGAACTATGACGTGCTGCGGCAGACCGGCACGGCCAAGCCCGAGGTGATGGAGTTTTTCTCTTACTACTGTCCGCACTGTTACCAGTTCGAGCCCATCATGCAGAGCCTGCGGGCTGATCTGCCGGCCGAGGTGGCCTTCGTCCGCAATCCTGTCTCCTTCCTGGGCCGGGAGATGGGGCCCGAGCTGCAACGCGCCTACGCCTTGGCCATCATGCTGAAGGTGGAAGACAAGCTCACCCCCATCCTGTTTGATCTCATCCAGGTGAAGCGTCAGCCGCCCAAGGATCGCGCCGCGGTCAAGGCCATCTTCGAGCAGATCGGCGTGACGGCCGAAGAGTTTGATGGTGCCATCGACAGCTTTGCCGTCACCGGCCAGGTGGCCCAGTACGATCGCAACACCGCCAGCCTGAATATTCGCGGCGTGCCCAGTACTGTGGTAAACGGGAAATACCTGGTGAAGAGCGAGTCGCTCAAGAGCCAGGAGGAGTACAACCAGCTGGTGAAGTTCCTGCTGAGCAAGGCGGACTAAGCCGCGCCAGGCGGAACAACCCAGGGGCTTAGGCCTCGAGACCAAGGGAGCTGCGGCTCCCTTTTGCATTATTTGCACTCAAGGAGCCAAGGATGAAGAAGATTTTGGTCAGTGCCTGCCTGCTGGGGCAGCCGGTACGCTACGACGGCCAGGGCAAGGGGCTGACCGATCCTCGCTTGGCCCGTTGGCAGGCGCAGGGGCGCCTGGTGAGCGTCTGCCCTGAACTGGCCGGTGGCCTGCCGGTGCCCAGAGCGCCGGCGGAGCGGCAGGAGGCGCGGGTGGTGACGGTGCAGGGGGAGGATGTGACGGCGGCCTTTGCCTGCGGCGCCCAGGCGGCCTTGCAGCTATGTCAGGCTCAAGGCATCCGCCTGGCGCTGCTCAAGGAGGGCAGTCCCTCCTGCGGCAGCCAGCAGATCTATGACGGCACCTTTGCCGGCCAGCGGGTGGCCGGCGAAGGGGTCACGGCGGCCCTGCTGCGAGCCCACGGCATCCAGGTCTATGCCGAGACGCAGCTGGCCGAACTGGCGTTGGCGCTGGGCGAAAGTTGAGCCTGGCCGCCGGCCGGGTCGATTATGCGAGTCTGCCCGAGCGAGATGCCGGGCGGCGCGGGGCCATGGGTACAGTGCACAGGGTCAGACCGACTGATTAAGCCGATGCAGCAGCCGGTCCATGGCCCGGTAGCCCAGGGCCTCGGCCAGGTGTTGCCGGCGGATCTGCGGACTTTGCTCCATGTCCGCCAGGGTACGGGCGACCCGCAGTATCTTGTGCCAGGCCCGCAGGGAGAGCCCCAGCTTGTGGATGGCACTCTCCAGAAACTGGCTGTCGCTCTCGCTTAGCGGGCAGTAATGATCCAGGTCCCGGCTGTCCAGTTCGGCGTTGAGCTTGCCGGCACGCTGCAGCTGCAGGGCCCGGGTGCGGGCCACCCGCTCACGGATCTGTTCGCTGCTGTCGCCCCGCTCTGCCGGACGGGACAGGCTGCCCGGCGGCAGGGGTGGTATCTCCACCGCCAGATCGAAGCGATCTAAAAACGGGCCGGAGAGCTTGCTCAGGTAGCGCAAGATCTGCTCCGGGCTGGCCCGGCGCTGGGGCCCCTCGGCATGGCCGCAGGGGCTGGGGTTCATGGCCGCCACCAGCTGGAACCGGGCCGGAAACTCCACCTGACGGCTGGCGCGGGAGATGGTGATGTTGCCGCTCTCCAGCGGCTCCCGCAGGCTGTCCAGCACCTTGCGCTCGAACTCCGTCAGCTCATCGAGAAACAGGATGCCGTTGTGGGCCAGGGAGATCTCCCCAGGCTTGGGCTGGCTGCCGCCGCCCACCAGGGCCACCGCCGAGGCGGTGTGGTGGGGCGCGCGGTAGGGGCGCTGCCGCCAGGCGTGGTGATCGGGCATCAGGCCGCCGATGGAGTGGATGGCGGCGGTCTGCTGAGCCTCGTCTTCGTTCAGCGGCGGCAGCAGTCCCGCCAGCCGGCTGGCCAGCATGCTCTTGCCGGTGCCGGGCGGGCCGATGAGCAGCAGGTGATGCTGACCACTGGCGGCGATCTCCAACGCCCGCTTACCCACCTGCTGGCCGATGACATCCTGCAGATCACCGCGGTAGGCCGCCAGGGGCAGCTCGGCGGCGGCCTGGGGGCGGGGCAGGGGCGTACCGCCACTCAAGGCGGCGCAGAGCTGGAGTAGGTGGCGGCAGGTGTGCACCTGCGCCTCGGGCAGCAGGCTGGCCTCCTCGCCGTTGGCCTCCGGCAGGATCAGCTGCCGGCCGGCCTTGCGGGCGGCCAGTATGGCGGGCAGGGCCCCGATAATGGGTCGCACCTCACCGGTGAGGGCCAGCTCGCCGAGAAACTCCAGCTGGGTCAGTGACTGGCTGGGCAGTTGATCCGAGGCGGCCAGTATGCCCACGGCGATGGCCAGATCGAAGCGCCCGCCCTCCTTGGGCAGATCCGCCGGTGCCAGGTTGACCGTGATGCGCTTGGCCGGGAATTCGAAGTTGGCGTTGAGCAGGGCGCTGCGCACCCGCTCCCGCGCCTCCTTCACCGAGGCCTCCGGCAGGCCCACGATATGGAAGGCCGGCAGGCCATTGGAGAGGTGAACCTCCACGGCGATCTCCGGCGCGTCGATCCCCAGGGCCGCTCGGCTAAAAACGACAGCTAATGACATTATCTCGTCCTTGTTTGGTTTCTAATTCTAATGATGAATGTTTATGTGGTTATATATTCTTATTTCGATGAGTCTGAGCGGCCGCCGGCAGCACAAGCTAATCAGAAAAGCGCTTGTGTTAAAAAATAGCCTGTGCTAGTTATGTAGGCCACCCGCGGCGAGGCCGCCGCGATCCGAATCAAGTGGTTGAGTCATGCATCCGGTTATCAGCGTTGTCAGCATTATTATCGTGCGCCTAGTGGTGGTGATTATTCCCACCGCTCGGGGACTCGCAGGCTGACGGAAGAGCTAGACTCAACCAAAACCAGATAGAAACCCCCGAGCCGCCCAGACGCTCGGGGGTTTTTTTATTTTCGCAGTACAAGGAAGCACAGCATGAACGGCGCGCAATACATAGTGAACGCACTCCACCAACAGGGGGTCAGCCAGGTGTTTGGCTACCCGGGAGGCGCCATCATGCCGGTCTACGATGCCCTGTATGACGGCGGCATCCCCCACCAGCTGTGTCGGCACGAGCAGGGCGCCGCCATGGCGGCCATCGGCTACGCCCGGGCCAGCGGTCAGGTGGGCGTCTGCATCGCCACCTCAGGCCCCGGCGCCACCAACCTGATCACCGGTCTGGCGGATGCCCTGCTGGACTCTGTGCCCGTGGTGGCCATCACGGGTCAGGTGGGACGCGACTTCATCGGCACCGATGCCTTCCAGGAGATCGATGTGCTGGGCCTGTCGCTGGCCTGTACCAAGCACTCCTTCCTGGTACAGGATCCGGCCGAGCTGGGTCAGGTGTTGGCCGAGGCTTTCCGCATCGCCCAGGAGGGTCGCCCGGGCCCGGTACTGGTTGATGTGCCCAAGGACATCCAGATGATGGCGGCGGAGCCCACGGCGCCTGTGCACCTGGTGAGCCAGTGCCCCGAGCCCGAGGCCGCTGATCTGGCCTCCGCCCGTGCCCTGCTGGCCCAGGCCGGCAAGCCGGTGCTCTACGTGGGCGGCGGCGTGGTGCTGGCCGATGCGGTGGACGAGCTGCGCGCCTTCGCCAGCCAGACCGGCCTGCCGTCGGTCACCACCTTGAAGGGCATAGGCACCCTGGATCCTCATTGCCCGCAGTTTCTCGGCATGCTGGGCATGCACGGCAGCAAGGCGGCCAACCTGGCGGTGCAGGAGTGCGATCTGCTGCTGGTGGTGGGTGCCCGCTTCGACGATCGCGTCACCGGCAAGCTGGATACCTTCGCCCCCCATGCCAAGGTGATCCACCTGGACATCGACGCCGCCGAGCTGGGCAAGCGCCGTACCCCCGAGGTGGCCCTGGCCGGCGATCTCAAGACCCTGCTGCCGGCCCTGGCCCAGCCGCTGACCATCGCCGACTGGCAGGCGCACTGCGCCGCCATGGCTCGCGACTTTGCCTGGGATTACGCCCACCCCGGCGATGCCATCTACGCGCCTGCGCTGTTGCGTCACCTGAGTGACGCCCTGCCCGAGCAGGCGGTGGTCACCTGCGACGTGGGTCAGCACCAGATGTGGGTGGCCCAGCACATGCGCTTCGCCCACCCCAGCCAGCACATCTCCAGCTCGGGCCTGGGCACCATGGGCTTCGGCCTGCCCGCCGCCGTGGGCGCCAAGCTGGCCCGTCCCGAGGACGAGGTGGTGCTGGTGAGCGGCGACGGCTCCTTCATGATGAACGTGCAGGAGCTGGGTACCCTCAAGCGTGCCCAGCTGCCGGTGAAGATGGTGCTGCTGGACAACCAGCGGCTGGGCATGGTCCGCCAGTGGCAGGAGCTGTTCTTCGACGGCCGCTTCTCCGAGACCCTGCTGACCGACAACCCTGATTTCGTCGCCCTGGCGGCCGCCTTCGGCATCGCCGGTGAGACCATACACCGCAAGGAAGAGGTGGCTCCGGCCATCGCAAGAATGTTGGCCTGCCCGGGTGCCTACCTGTTGCACGTGGCCATTTGTCCGGAAGAGAATGTCTGGCCCCTGGTACCCCCCGGCGCGGCCAACCAGCAGATGTTGGAGGCAAAAGCATGAAGCAGCACCAGTTCAAGATCCTGACCCAGAGCCGCCCCGAAGTGATGGAGCGCGTGCTGCGGGTGGTGCGCCACCGGGGCTTCGCCCTGCAGGGCTGCCAGATGGAAAGCAAGAGCGACAGCAAGCAGTTGCAGATCACCCTGACGGTGGCGAGCGAACGGCCCGCCCACCTGTTATTCAGCCAGCTGGACAAGCTGGTGGACGTTACCCATGTGGAGGCCCGCGAGCTGGCCCAGGCCGCCGCCCCCCAATCTCTCCAAATTCGGGCTTAAGAAGGAAGAAGTGACAATGGCACAGACTACCAAGTACATCTGGTTCAACGGCGAGCTGGTCGAATGGGACAAGGCTCAGGTTCACGTCATGACCCACGCCCTGCATTATGGTTCCTCCGTGTTCGAAGGCATCCGCGCCTACGACACCCCCAAGGGCCCGGCCATCTTCCGCCTGAAGGAACACATCCAGCGCCTGTTCGACTCCGCCAAGATCTACTGGATGGCCATGCCCTACAGCCAGGAGCAGATCTGTGAAGCCTGCCGCGTCATAGTGCGGGAGAACGATCTCAAGTCCGGTTACCTGCGTCCGCTGGCCTTCGTCGGCAACGTGGGCCTGGGGCTGCATCCGCCCAAGGACGCCCACACCGACGTGATGATCGGCGCCCTGCCCTGGGGAGCCTACCTGGGCGAAGAGGGGCTGAAGAACGGCGTGGACGTGGCGGTCTCCTCCTGGAATCGTCTGGCACCCAATACCATACCCACCGGCGCCAAGGCCGGCGGCAACTACCTCTCGTCCCAGCTGATCTCCCGGGAAGCCAAGCGCCACGGCTATGTGGAAGGCATCGCCCTGGACGTCAACGGCTACCTGAGTGAAGGGGCCGGCGAGAACATCTTCCTGGTGAAGAACGGCGTGCTGCACACCACCCCGGCCACCTCCGCCATCCTGCCCGGCATCACCCGGGATACCATCATCACCCTGGCCCGGGACATGGGCCTGACGGTGAAGGAGGAGGCCCTGCCCCGCGAGGCCCTCTACCTGGCGGACGAAATCTTCATGACCGGCACCGCCGCCGAAGTGACCCCGGTGCGCTCCGTGGATCAGATCCAGGTGGGTGCCGGCTGCCGCGGCCCCATCACGGAGCAGATCCAGAAGGCCTTCTTCGGTCTGTTCAACGGCGAGACCCAGGACAAGTGGGGCTGGCTGACACCGGTCAACGACTAACCATATGGATGAGGAGGCGCCAGGGCGCCTCCTGTGTTTTTCATCAAAGGATTAAAGGGAGCCCAAGATGCCCAAGTACCGTTCCGCCACCACCACCCAGGGCCGCAACATGGCCGGTGCTCGCGCCCTGTGGCGTGCCACCGGCATGACGGATGCCGATTTCGGCAAGCCCATCATCGCCGTGGTCAACTCCTTCACCCAGTTCGTGCCCGGTCACGTGCACCTCAAGGATCTGGGCCAGCTGGTGGCCCGGGAGATCGAAGCCGCCGGTGGCGTGGCCAAGGAATTCAACACCATAGCCGTGGATGACGGCATCGCCATGGGTCACGGCGGCATGCTCTACTCCCTGCCCAGCCGGGAGCTGATCGCCGACTCCGTCGAGTACATGGTCAACGCCCACTGCGCCGACGCCATGGTCTGCATCTCCAACTGCGACAAGATCACCCCCGGCATGATGATGGCCGCCCTGCGCCTGAACATCCCGGTGATCTTCGTCTCCGGCGGCCCGATGGAAGCCGGCAAGACCAAGCTCTCCGACCAGCTGATCAAGCTGGATCTGGTGGACGCCATGGTGATGGCCGCCGACAGCAAGGTGAGCGACGAGGACACCGCCGAGGTGGAACGCAGCGCCTGCCCCACCTGCGGTTCCTGCTCCGGCATGTTCACCGCCAACTCCATGAACTGCCTCACCGAGGCCCTGGGCCTGTCCCAGCCGGGCAATGGCTCTTTGCTGGCCACCCACGCCGATCGCGAGCTGCTGTTCAAGAATGCCGGCCGCCGCATCGTCGAGCTGGCCAAGCGCTACTACGAGCAGAACGATGAGAGCGCCCTGCCGCGCAACATCGCCACCAAGGCCGCCTTCGAAAACGCCATGACCCTGGACATCGCCATGGGCGGTTCCACCAATACGGTGCTGCACCTGCTGGCCGCCGCCCAGGAAGCCGAGGTGGACTTCACCATGGACGACATCGATCGTCTGTCCCGCAAGGTGCCGCACCTGTGCAAGGTGGCGCCGTCCACCCAGAAGTACCACATGGAAGACGTGCACCGCGCCGGTGGCGTGGTGGGCATCCTGGGGGAACTGGAGCGTGCCGGCCTGCTGAACACCGAGGTGCGCAACGTGCTGGGCCTCTCCCTGCTCGAACTGCTGGAAGCCTATGACGTGACCCGTGGTGCCTCCACCCTGGTGAAGGACTTCTACCGCGCCGGCCCCGCCGGTATCCGCACCACCCAGGCCTTCAGCCAGGATTGCCGCTGGCCGGATCTGGATGTGGACCGCAAGGAGGGCTGCATCCGCGCCAAGGCGCACGCCTACAGCCAGGACGGTGGTCTGGCGGTACTGTTCGGCAACCTGGCCGAGAACGGCTGCATCGTGAAGACCGCCGGGGTGGATGAGTCCTGCCTGGTGTTCGACGGCCAGGCCCGGGTCTACGAGAGCCAGGACGCCGCCGTGGCGGGCATCCTCAAGGGCGAAGTGGTGGCCGGCGATGTGGTGGTGATCCGCTACGAAGGGCCCAAGGGCGGCCCCGGCATGCAGGAGATGCTCTATCCCACCTCCTACCTGAAATCCATGGGCCTGGGTAAGGCCTGTGCCCTGATCACCGACGGTCGCTTCTCCGGCGGCACCTCCGGCCTCTCCATCGGTCACGTCTCCCCCGAGGCGGCGGCCGGCGGCACCATAGGTCTGGTGGAAACCGGTGATCCCATCGCCATCAACATCCCTGAGCGCCGCATCGAGCTCAAGGTGAGCGACGCCGTGCTGGCCGAGCGCCGCCAGGCCAAGGATGTTGCCGGCTGGAAGCCGGATCGGGAACGTCAGGTCTCCCTGGCGCTGAAGGCCTACGCCATGCTGGCCACCAGTGCCGACAAGGGCGCCGTGCGGGATCGCAGCAAGCTGGAGGGCTAACGCCATGGCCGAGCAACCCACGGCGGCGGAGTACCTGCGCAAGGTACTCTTGTCGCCCGTCTACGAGGTGGCCAAGGTCACCCCGTTGCAACCGCTCAAGCGCCTGTCGGATCGGCTGGGCAACACTGTGCTGCTCAAGCGCGAGGACATGCAGCCGGTGCACTCCTTCAAGCTGCGGGGGGCCTACAACAAGATTGCCGGCCTCACCGCCGAGCAGAAGGCCAAGGGGGTCATCGCCGCCTCCGCCGGCAACCATGCCCAAGGGGTGGCCCTGTCCGGCATCAAGCTGAACATACCGGCCACCATCGTCATGCCCCTGTCCACCCCGGACATCAAGGTGGAGGCGGTGCGCCGCATGGGCGGCAACGTGCTGCTGCATGGCAACAACTTCGACGAGGCCTACGCCGAGAGCCGGCGGCTGGCCACCGAGAAGGGCTTCACCCTGATACCGCCGTTCGATGACGCCGACGTCATCGCCGGGCAGGGCACCATAGGTCGGGAGCTGCTGGAGCAGGACACCCGCCTGACCCATGTGTTCCTGCCGGTGGGCGGCGGCGGCCTGGCCGCCGGGGTGGCGGTCTACATCCGCCAGCTGTTGCCCCACATCAAGCTGATCGGCGTGGAAGCCGAGGGTTCCGCCTGCCTGCAGGCTGCCTGGGAAGCCGGCGAGCCGGTGAACCTGGCGCGGGTCTCCCTGTTTGCCGACGGCGTGGCGGTCAAGCGCATCGGCGACGAGACCTTCCGGGTCTGCCGCGAGTACCTGGACGAGGTGATCACCGTCAGCAATGACGAGATCTGTGCCGCCCTGAAGGACATCTTCGAGGACACCCGGGCCATCGCCGAGCCCTCCGGCGCCCTCTCCCTGGCCGGGCTCAAGAAGTATGCCGAGGAGCGGCAGGTGACCGGCGGGCGCATGGCGGCCATCCTGTCCGGTGCCAACGTCAACTTCCACAGCCTGCGCTACGTCTCCGAACGCTGCGAGCTGGGGGAGAAGCGCGAAGGTATGCTGGCGGTGACCATCCCCGAGCGCAAGGGGGCCTTCCTGGCCTTCTGCCAGCAGCTGGGGGCCCGCATGGTCACCGAGTTCAACTACCGCTTCTCCGCCGCCGAACAGGCCACCATCTTCGTGTCGGTGCGTCTGTCTCGGGGCAGCGAAGAGCTCAGGCAGATCATCGAGGAGCTGCAGGCCGGCGGTTACGGCGTGGTGAACATGACCGACAACGAGCTGGCCAAGAACCATGTGCGTTACATGGTGGGCGGCCGGCCCTGCCAGCCTCTGAGCGAGCGGCTCTACAGCTTCGAGTTCCCCGAGCAGCCTGGCGCCTTGCTGCGCTTCCTGCAGACCCTGGGCACCCTGTGGAACATCTCCCTGTTCCACTATCGCAACCACGGCGCCGAGTATGGTCGGGTGCTGTGCGCCTTCGAGCTGGCGCCGGCGGACGAGGATGCCTTCCACCGTCACCTGGAGGAGCTGGGCTATGTCTACCGCGACGTCTCCGACGATCCGGTATTCCGCCTGTTCCTGGCGCCGTCCGGCGTCTGTGCTTGAGCCATCCAGAGATGCAAAGGGCCGCGAATGCGGCCCTTTTCTTTTCTGGTGCGGTGACCGGCTAGGTGGGTTTACACAGCTAGGGATCCTGCGGCCGAGGGGTGAGGGGGGCCTGCTGCGCGGCGGGTGACCTGGCCAACTGGCGCAGGTAACGCCAGCCCACCAGGGCGGCCAGTAGACCCGAGAGCGCCGCCACCCCCAGGGCCCAGCGGGGGCCGAAGTGATTGGCCACCAACCCCAGCAGGGGCGCGCCCAGCGGGGTGCAGCCCATGAGGATCGCCATGCGGATGGCCATCACCCGGCCGCGCAGGGCGGGGGCCGTGGTGAGTTGCATCAGGCTGTTGGTGGTGTTGGCGAAGGTGAGGGCCGCCATGCCGATGGGAACCAGCAGCAGGGCAAACCACCCGTAGCCGGGGGCCAGGGCCGCCAGCAGGGTGCCGACGCAGAAGGCCAGCGCCGCCTGGATCAGCAGCTTAAAGTGCAGCTACTGGCGACCGGCCGCCAACAGGGCGCCGCTGACGGTGCCCACCGCCATGATGGAGGAGAGCAGGCCATAGCCCTTGGCATCGGCGTGGAAGGCCTGTACCGCCATGGTGGAGATGAAGATGGGAAAGTTGAGGCCGAAGGTGCCCAGCAGGAACAGCATGATGGCCATGGCGCGCAAGTCCGGGCGTTGCCACACCAGGCGCAGCCCCTCCAGCAGGGCGCCGGGCCGGCGACCTGCCCTGGGTTGCAGGTGTAGATCGGCGGTGCGCAGGCAGAGCAGGGCGGCCAGCACGGCGACAAAGGAGAGGCCGTTGACCACGAAGGCCCAGCCGGTGCCCAGGGTGGCGATCACCAGACCCGCCACCGCCGGGCCGACGAGGCGCGCCAGGTTGAAGGAGGTGGCGTTGAGGGAGACGGCGTTGGGCAGCTCCGCCTCGCTCACCAGCTCCGCCACGAAGATCTGCCGGGCCGGGGCATCGAAGGCCGCCGAGCAACCCAGCAGGGCGGCAAACAGGTAGACCTGCCACAGCTGCACCCAGCCCCCCAGGGTCAGGATCCCCAGCCCCAGGGCCAGCAGGCCCGAGATGGTCTGGGTCCACAGCAGCACCTTGCGCAGCGGCAGGCGATCCGCCACCAGGCCGGTCCAGGGCAACAGCAGCAGCTGGGGGCCGAACTGCAGCGCCATCACCATGCCCACGGCGGCGGCGTTTTGCTCCGTCAGCTGGGTCAGCACCAGCCAGTCCTGGGCCGCCCGCTGCATCCAGGTGCCTATGTTGGAGACCAGGGCGCCCGCCGCCCAGATGCGATAATTGCGGGTTCGCAACGAACGAAACACCGCCCCCATTGCCAGCATAACCACCTCGTCCACACCACAGCGACGGCACAGTAAAGCGCGGAATCGTCTGGCGGTCGAGGGGCAGACGGCTAGCGGCGCCAGCGTCGGGCTGCCCAAGGCCGGAAAGTTTTGCGATGATAGTCACATCTTCACCGGGGTGCGGTGACAAGGAGTCTGGCTATGAGTGTGCTGAAAGGGGTGGGGAATCGGGCGCTGGGCCTGGTGGAGGATGTGGGGCTGCTGCTGGTGGGCCTGCTGACGGTGATCGCCATGGGCCAGGAGGTGTGGACCGTGATCCTCAACCGCCATGTCTCCCTGGCGGATCTGCTGCTGCTGTTCATCTACCTGGAGGTGCTGGCCATGGTGGGCCTCTACCTCAAGTCAGGCCGTCTGCCGGTGCGTATGCCGCTGTACATCGTCATCGTCGCCTTGGCCCGCTACATGGCCCTGGACATGAAGAACCTGGATACCTGGCGCATGCTGGGACTGGCCGGCGCCATCCTGGTGGTGGCCCTGGCGATACTGGTGATCCGTTTCGGCCATACCCGTTACCCCTACGGTGAGACGGATAAGGGCTAGTCAGATTTGTCTGGAGACCTGTCCATGCATGATGTCATCCGTAACTCGGAACCCTGTGTCGACCAGACCTTTGCCGCTTTATCAGTGGCAGGCTCTCGTTGGGAGGGGCGGGTGTTCGAGTCTTGCCGTTTTCTGGGTGGCGACTTCACCCAGGCGGTGTTTCGTCGCTGTCAGTTTATCGATTGCCAGTTCACCGACTGCAATCTGAGCCTGGTTGCCTGGCCGGCCAGCCGGTTGCAGCAGGTGCGGTTTCAGGGATGCAAGCTGCTGGGTGTGGACTGGACTCTACCCGCCTGGCCCAGCCCCGCATTGGCCGCACCTATCAGTTTGCAGGATTGCCTGCTGGATGAGGGAAACTTCTTCGGCCTGATCCTGCCCGACCTGGTGCTGCGCGGCAGCCGGTTGCGTGGGGCGGATCTGCGGGAGGCGGATCTGCGGCGGGCAGACTGCCAGGGCTGTGACCTTGCCGGCGCCCTGTTTGGTCGTACCGACCTGCGGGAGGCCGACTTTTCCGAGGCGCAGGATTATCACCTCAACCCCTTGGAAAACCGCCTGCAGGGGGCTCGCTTCAGTCGCTTCGAGGCCCTGAGCCTGCTGGATGGGCTGGGCATAACGCTGGTGGACTAGTCGCCCTTCAGCGCTGTATCCCGTACGCTTCCGCCAGCCGCTGCAGGCTGCCGTCGGCCTCCATGGCCGCCAGCGTGGTCTGCCATTGGTCGAGGATGGCGGGATCCGTGTTCAAGGAGGCGGCCACCCAGGCCTGATAGTCGCTGAGCTTGACCCCCTTGACGAAGGGATTGTCCGGCAGGCCATGCAGCCGGATAAAGAAGTTCACCGCCGAGTGGGAGGAGATCCAGCCCTGGATGCGGCCGGTCATCAGCTTGCGGCCGTTGGCATCGTCCGAGTTGATCAGCTCCAACCGCGTGAGGCCCTGGCGCTGGGCGGCGATGGCGTTGGCGGCGCCAATATTGGCGCCTAACAGGGGCAGGGCCTTGGCCTCCTCCAGGGTGGCGGCACCAGGCCGGCCCTTGAGGGTATAGATGCTGAAATCATCCCGGATGATGGGGTGGAGCCAGCGCACCGTCTGCTCCCGCTCCGGGATGCGCCCCACCCACAGGCCGATGACATTGGCCTCACTCTGCACGGTGCGATTGGCCCGCGCCAGGGGCTGCACCCGTATCTGCCCCCGATAGCCCAGCCGGCGCATCACCTCCTGCCCCAGCTCGAAGGCATAGCCGCGATAGCCACCCTGCTGCTCGAAGGCAAAGGGCGAGATGCTGGAACAGACCACCTTGGGCTCCGCCGCCTGGGCCGCCGGCCAGAGCAGCAGCCCCAACAGGCCAAGCCAGCCCCAGGGGCAACGTGCCCTCCGGAGCCGCACGGGCTTCCAACAGAAAAAGCCGATTCGCCACACCATCAGCACCGTCCGCCAATGTCGTTATTGGTTCCTGACTGAATTGTAGTGGGCGGCTGAGGCCCGAGCCGTGCGCCAGGTCAGTTTGGGCTCACTTGGCTCGGAGGGCAGCCGGGCGGTGTGCCGCCCGGCGTGAGGGGCTAGGTGCGTGGCGTGATGGCGCGGGCCAGCTCTGGCATGAGTTCCGGCAGGATGGACTGCCAGTAGTGCCAGGTGTGGCCCCCCTCGGCATACTGGATGGCGGGCGTCAGGCCGGCCTGGCGCAGCTGCTGCTCCAGCTGCTGGTTGCTGGTCAGGCTGGTGTGATCCTGCTGGCCGCAGTAGAGGCGCACGGGGGGCATGGCCTGCAGACCGGCCGCCGTCCATTGCTCCTGCGGGCCATAGGCGAAGTAGCCGGAGAGGGCCGCCCCGGCGGCAAACAGCTGCGGGTACTGGTAGGCCAGGTGGACGACGCCGTAGCCCCCCATGGAGACCCCCAGCAGGGCCCGCTGGGCCGGTTGCTCGCTCAGCCCCCACCGCGGTGCCTGGGGCAGCAGCTCCCGGATCAGAAAGCGCTCAATGGGCCCCTGATAGAAACTCTTGCCGCCATCCACCATCACCAGGGCCATGGGCGGCATCTTCCCCTCGGCGATCAGGTTGTCAAGCAGGGCGGGCAGCTGGCCGTCGTCCACCCACTGATGGCGATCCATGCCATAGCCGTGCAGCGCCAGGGCCCAGGGCAGGGGCGTGCTGGCGGTTACCCCGGCCGGCCGGTAGATCAGCACCTGGCGCGGCCCCAGCTCGCTACTCTCCAGTGATACCTCCTGCAGGCGGCCCCGCTGGGCAGGATTACTCCTGGGCAGGTAGTTGGCATCCGGCTCGCCCAGCTGGATCAGGGAGTTGTAGCCGCCCTGGCCGTCGGCCTGGCGTTGCGGGTTGGCCGCATCGGTGAGCCAGCGGCCGTCCTGCACCAGCTTGTAGGCCCAGCGGCCGGGGCCCAGATGCACCGTCAGGCGCCAGTCGCCATCGGCCTGCCGGGTCATCGGCAGACTGTCGGCCTGCCAGTCGTTCATCTCGCCGGCCAGGTAGACGGCCTGGGCCTGGGGGGCATGCCAGACAAAAGTGACGGCCTGGGTGCCGGGGCGTGGTGTCAGGCAAGGTTCCGCCGGCGGCTGGGCCACCTCGGCATCGGCGCGGGTCAGGGTCACGCTGCCTTGTTGGTTGGGGCTTTGATAGGTGAGCCGCATGCTGTCGTCCTCCGGCTGATAGGTGAGGGCCATGCTGCCGCCGTCCGGGTCGCCCTCTATGGTCCAGAACAGGCTCAGGGGCTCGGTCTGGCGCACCTGGGCGATGGCATCAAATTGCAGCTCGGGCTGCTGCCATTGGGCATTGAGCTTGCGCCAGTAGTGCACCTGCATCTGGCCGTTCTCTCCTGGGCTCAGGCGCAGGGCATCCCGCAGGCCATCGCCCCAGCGGCCCTGCCAGCGGGTATGGGTGATCTCTGGGTTGGCGGCCACCGCCAGGGAACCCAGCAGCAGGCCAAGACATAGGTAGCGCAGCATGATTTCAACTCCTTTGGATAGACGCTGCGCAGACCTTATCCCGGACTGTGCTCTACCGGCTTGATAATCCGCGCCAAGTCGCCGCTCACCAGAGTTGGTAGCCTGGGCTGGGGGTGGTGCGCACCGGCAGCGTCAGCCCCAGGGCGGGTTGGCGCTCGTCGGGCAGGTGCAGCTCGACGGGGGCATCGGCAAAGTGCCAGCCGCTGTGAAAGATCCACTGGGCGAAGCAGTGGTAGAAGAACACCGGCAGCAGCTGCTCGTAGCCCAGGGTCCAGAAGCTGGCCCGGTAACCCGCCGGCAGCGTCAGGGCATCCAGCCCCGCTGGCGGCGCCCCCCGACCGGCCTCGATGGCCAGCAACAGCCGGTAGTAGCGGCACTGCTGGGGCGCGGTTTTGAAGTAGAAGAGCCGTGGCCGGATGGCGCGGCCAAACAGGCTCTGCAGATCCGCCTGCAGCTGGGCCACCTGGGCCAGCAAGGCCGGCCCGGCCATCTGGTCGCCGGTCAGGATGCGGCCCAGCCCCCACAACGGGCGGGCCGGCTGGTGGACAATCTGGGGCGGACGCTGGCGCTGGCGGCCCAGCTCCCCCAGCATGGCCTCACCCAGCACGGGGCGGTAGTAGAAGTGCTGCTGGCTGCCCTGCTGGCGATACTCGCTGGGGGTCATGAAGAAGTGGCGCGCAAAGGCGCGGGTGAAGGCCTCGTGGCTGCCAAACTGACAGTCCAGCGCCAAGGAGAGGATATCGTCGTGCCCCGCCACCAGGCGTTGCGCCGCCAGGGTCAGTCGCCGCCCGCGCACGAAGCTGGCCAGACTCTCTCCCACCGCATCGGCAAAGTGGCGCTGCAAGGAGCGCAACGACATGGCCGCCGCATCCGCCACCTCCTCCAGCGCAAAGGGATCACCCAGGTGCGCCTCCATAAAGGCCCCGGCGCGCAGCAGACGTTCTGGATTCACAAAGGGTTCCTTCCTGGGTTAGGGGTGGCGGTTGAGGCGGGAGGGCGGCTCAACTGAGATCCCGGGTAGACCACCCGGCGTCCTCGAGTGTGCGTTGCAAGGCCAAGAATGACCGCTGCGCACCGTGGCCGGGGCGCCAGTACCCCAAGCCACGGCGCCTGGCTGCGCTCATCTGCACCCTGATGCCCTCTCCGGCAAAAAAGTGAAAGTAGGGTGGCTGCGCCGTGATGTCGCGTTCACCGACACACAGCAGACCGAGAGCGGCGACGCCAGGATGACGGGCCTGCCATTGGGCGTGGCAGCTTGCCAGGTCTATCTCGATAACGCCCTGTGCCGATTCAAGTCGCAATCGGCCGTCCGCCAAACTTAGCCGGTCTTTGTCTGTCCAGGTCAGGGTTTGCATATGGTGTCTCCTGATGCAGCGCGGTGCCGTACCGCCTGGGTCGCCTTCAGCCATCCCAAGGTGTTGTGAGGCGCTGCCATCGCCGGCTCAATAGGGCCTGCCATCTTTATGCCGCACGACCCAGGCGCCGTCGTCTCCCTGGGTCAGGGTCAGATCGTCATCGGGATAGACCACCGCATCCCCCGGGGTGCGGTCGCCGACCTCCAGATAGGTCACCTCCGCCGCCGACTGGTTGACGAGCTGGTGCCCCACGCCGCCGTTGGCCGCAAAGCCCATGCAATCGCCGGCGGTCATCTCGAAGCGCTGTTCACCGTAGATCAGGGTGGCGGTGCCGCAGAGGATGTAAATAAATTCATCCTGCTTGGCGTGATGGTGCTTGAGGGCCGAGATGGCCCCGGGCGCCAGTGTGGTCAGGTTGACGCCGAAGTGGCTGAGGCCGAAGTGATCCCCCAGCTTGCGTTTGCTGCGGTGCTGGACCAGGGCGGCGAAAGGCGCAGGGTAGAGGGACTTGGCGGTATGAACCGGGATCTGGCTGGCGTCGATGGGGGTCTTGTTGGGCATGGTGCTGCTTCTCCCTGGGGTCAGTTTGCCTTGCTCTGATGCCATGGGCGATTACGCTGGGCTAATCGCCCCTACGGCTCTGGTGCCCCACGCCGCCGTTGGCCGCAAAGCCCATGCAATCGCCGGCGGTCATCTCGAAGCGCTGCTCACCGTAGATCAGGGTGGCGGTGCCGCAGAGGATGTAAATAAATTCATCCTGCTTGGCGTGATGGTGCTTGAGGGCCGAGATGGCCCCGGGCGCCAGTGTGGTCAGGTTGACGCCGAAGTGGCTGAGGCCGAAGTGATCCCCCAGCTTGCGTTTGCTGCGGTGCTGGACCAGGGCGGCGAAAGGCGCAGGGTAGAGGGACTTGGCGGTATGAACCGGGATCTGGCTGGCGTCGATGGGGGTCTTGTTGGGCATGGTGCTGGCTTCTCCCTGGGGTCAGTTTGCCTTGCTCTGATTAAATGGGCGATTACGCTGCGCTAATCGCCCCTACGGCTCTGGTCTGGTTAACTGAGCGATTACGCTGGGCTAATGGCCCCTACGGCCTGGGCTGTCTGGTGATGATGCGGCGTGCAGCGCCGGCTGTCTATGGCTCGGCGCAGGCTCAGCTCAGGCGGCGCAGTATGCTTTCGCGCTGGCGCAAGAAGGGCGCCTCCAGCGGCTTGGGCTCGCCGGGCTTGTTGATATGGGCCACCTCGCCGCTACTGAGGTAGGCGGCCATGCCCTCCCGGTTGAGCCAGTAGAAGATCCCCCAGTTGGCAAAATTCCACTCCTCGCTGTAGGGGTGGGCCTCGTAGTCGATGTAGTGCAGCCCCCGCTCGTTCAGCACGAAGTTGGTGGGGAAGAAGTCCACATGGTAGCCCGCCGCCTGTAGCCGGCCTGCCATCTGCAGCATGGCGCCAAAGTGGCGATCGTCGAGCCCTTCGCGCTGCTGGATCTCGACGATAAGCTCGCCGGCGATGTACTCCTTGGCCAGGGCGTAGTGCGCCTGGCTATAGGCCAGCAGCCGCGGGTGGGGGATGCCGCTCTCCAGCAGGCGCAGGTAGCTGCACAGCTCAAAATCGAGGATCTGGTCGAAGGGCACCGTCTCGTAGCCGGTCTGGCAGTAGCGCTTGAGCACCAGCTCCCGGGGTAGGCTGGGATGGTCAGCCTGGCGCTGGTAGAGCCAGGAGATGGCCGACTTGCCGCGCCCCAGCTCGCGGACGGCCTGATAGGGGACACCCTCCAGCCGCAGCTGTTGACCGTCCAGCTCCAGTTGACCGAGGGGGTGGGGGATGGGCCGCATAACGCCTCCGTTTGTCACGCCTGGTGCCACTGTGCCGCCAACCCGGCCTGCCCGCTTCCCGCCGGCGGGTGGAATTGACGGTAGGAGGCGCGCTGGCCAGCCCAGGTCCTGCTGGACTCCCTACCGACGGATCCCCAGCACGGCGGCCCCTATGTGATGTGGCAGGGCACCCCCTTCGCCCACATCCTGATCCCGGTGGGCGAGCGAGAATAAGCCCAGCGCGGGATGCCTTGCCGTATAACCAAGGCCCAGGCAGCCATGCCGCCTGGGCGTTAATTTGGTGAGAGGGGAAAGAGGTTAACGCCTGCCTGAATTAAGCTGAGCCGCGAAGCAGCGGCGGCTTGCATGAATTATTAGCAGTCAATCATATGGCTTGTTCGTGATTCCGAACGGAATGTGGACTGATGGAGCGACCTCGCTAGCGGTGGCAAGATGTCCGGACTGATCGTCAAAGAAAATATGCGGCTGTAGGACGTCCAAGACATGCTTCTTCTCTACCCCGCCAAGAAAGAATGCATCATTTGCCATCACTCCCCAACTCTTCAACGTATTGATAGCCCGCTCATGGGAAGGTGCATTCCTTGCCGTGACAATAGATACGCGATGATGCAATGGGCGATTACGCTGCGCTAATCGCCCCTACGGCCCTGAATAGTGCTGGAATGATTTGTTAGCATGTGCATCTCGTAATTTCAATATGACATTAAATGCCCTATCAAAGTCACCCTCTAGTAGATGTCGCTCTAAACCATAATATAGAATAAATACATAACCAATATCATTTTCAGGGCTATATGGATCTTCGAGTAGTTTTACATAGTTCCATCTTTGTTTTGGTGTTAATGTTTTGAAGTTTGGATAATAGGTTGGTCGTTGAACTTCTTCATTTTCTTTGGGCTCGATTATTTCTTTATCAAGAAATATAAGGCTCGGTTCTTCGGCACCCGAAAATGAGACCGTTACGGCATAACCATTAATTCTAAATGTATTAACTTCTTTAGGCTTGGTGGTGTGGTTTTTCATTGCGCCATCACCAAACCATAGTAAGTTTTTTATATCTGGGTGTATGGTTAAATTTTTTCTGTAAACAATTGGTGGCTGTGTATTTTCGATGGAAGGTAATGCCTTTATCTGTTTCTTTTTTCTAAAAACATCAAACAAAGACATTCATACCTTCCTAGTTGCGATTAAGCCTAACATTTTAGTTATGGGGCGCGCGTGCTTTTTGCGCGTCCCAGTGAGCGAAGCGAACGACTTAAACTATTTGTTATATGATTTTATATTATTTTTCTAATAATCAAATAATATATATCGGCGATGTCATCGTCGAGGTATGGTTCGTGGGATTGATATTTTCCGGCTGATCTTGCCTCTTCTGCATAATCAAATAGCCACTCCGACTTACGTTTGTCTTGTATTAGGACTCTAGCCTTTGTAAGGCTCTGGAATTGTGATGCTGTTATATCAATGTATTGATTGGCAACTTCTAGCCAAGCATGGCTTTTAATGCATGGGAATTTAACGCTGCTGTGTTTTATAGATATTAACGCAACATCATGCCCCAATTCTTTTAAATACACCCCAAGAAGATTTGATGCAATGTGGCACGCCCCATGAGGGAATAAGCTCAAGCCATTCCAGGCTGTTGTGCTTATCTCTAATATTTTGTGGGATTCAAATTCAATCAAATATAAGAGAGCATTTCTGAATTTATGAACATCAATTAAACACTTCAATTCGGTACCTTTTATATAACAATTTATTAAGCGGCATTTTGCCACCTATCCACGGGGCTTATGCCGCCTAGTTCCGTGATGCAACGCGGGTGTGCTCTGCAACCCATTGTCCGGGCAGTAAAAAACATGCCCTCGCTTGTCCTGTGTGGCTAGTCGGCCTATTGGCCACCTGGCCCGCAGTGGCACCGGATCCTGTTTTTTCTGGCAAGTCGTACCCTGAGCTTATTCGGCTCGCCCAGGCTACCGCCCCTGGGTCTTCAGCCCCCAACCTGCTGCCGGTGTCCCTACCTATTTTGAGTCCTATCCTAACCGTCCTTTGCGTACTTTGACATTCGCGTAGGTCACATTTGGGCATCTGTCAAACCGGGTTTGTGGCCTGGTGTCCGTTTTGTCTTGCTGCTTTGGCGCAATACGCTGCGCTATTGCGCCCTACTTGTCCTGAGTTAGTCCGTTCCGCCTTTGCCATCTCGGCGCCTCCCTGCGGCTCGTGCATTCCAATCCGCCTTCCGCTCGGCCCGGTCAAGGGGCGCCACAATCGGTGGTAGTCGTCGCTTTGGGCGTTCGTCATCTGGCGCAATACGCTGTGCTATTGCGCCCTACGGGGAATGAGTAATCCGATAACTGGGCGGCGTCTCAGGGGCTGGCTAACGGGATACGTCTCCCCTCTGTCTGGCCGAGGTGGCCGCGGGGGATAGGCGACGAGGCAGGAAGCCGAGTCAGCCATCGCCGTGTCAGGAACACGTCGATGGCGGGCCGTGATCCCCCGATGACGCCGAGGGAAGCCGTAGGCCCAGACAGTGGGGAGTGCCCGGGGTTAAGGGGCGGTGGCATGACCGCCCCTTGGCGCCCCCGCCAAGCGGGAAGCTTGAAAGGCTCGATGTGCGATCAGGGCGCAACGGGCAAAGATGTTCTGGCCCGCCCCGCCAAGCGGCAGCTTGGAAAGGCTGGGGGGCCGGGCAGGCGGAACGGGCAGCGCCGTTCTGAATGATTCATATCAACGGCGTTGAGCCACTCCAAAGCGACCCCACCCCAACCCTCCCCTTGGCAGGGGAGGGAGCCAACGCGATCTGACTCGCTTCCGCAGCCGCAGGGTGGTTAACGGCTGGATGCCGGGCAGGCGCAACGGGCAAAGATGTTCTGGCCCGCCCCGCCAAGGGGCAGCTTGGAATGGCTGGGGGCCGGGCACCCGCTTGCGGGCCAGCCATAAAAAACCGCCCAGCGGGCGGTCAAAAGGGAGAGTGGAGGTCGGTCTTATTATGTCGCGGAAGCGAAGATTCCCGCGGCGACGGCTTACTGCCGCACCGTCTGCAAAAACTGTTTCACCCGCTCGGATTTGGGATTGGTGAAGAACTCCTCCGGCGGGGCCTGTTCGATCAGCTTGCCCTTCTCCAGGAACACCACCTGATCGGACACGGCGCGGGCGAACTCCATCTCGTGGGTCACCACCACCATGGTGTAGCCCTCCTGGGAGAGCTGCTTCATCACCGCCAGCACCTCGCCCACCCGTTCCGGGTCCAGGGCCGAGGTGGGTTCGTCGAACAGCATCACCTCCGGGCTCATGGCCAGGGAGCGGGCGATGGCCACCCGCTGTTTCTGGCCGCCGGACAAGGTGATGGGGTAGACGTGCTGCTTCTCCAGCATGCCCACCTTCTCCAGCTGGGTGGTGGCGATCTGGTTGGCCTCCTCCTTGGACATCTTCTTCACGTGGAGCAGGGCCTCGGTGACGTTCTGCCGCACCGTCAGGTGGGGCCAGAGGTTGAAGCTCTGGAACACCATGCCCACCCGTTCGCGGATGCGGGCCAGCTGCTTGTTGCTCATGGGCTGCTGGGTCTGGTCGTCGATGCCGATGCGTTCCTCACCGATGTGGATGGTGCCGCGATCCGGCTGCTCCAGCCAGTTCATGCAGCGCAGCAGGGTGGATTTGCCGGAGCCGGAGGAGCCCAGGATGCTCACCACCTCGCCCTTGTTGACGGTGAGGTTGATGTCCCGCAGCACCTCGACGTTGTCGAACTGCTTGGACAGGCGGTTTACGGTAATGGCGGGTGTGTCAGACATGGCTAAATCCTCGTTGCTTGCCCAGCCGGCCCAGCCAGCGGATGGCGTATTCGATCAACAGGCTGATGATCCAGTAGAGCATGATGGCCACCAGGAAGGCCTTCATGGGGATGAAGTAGGTGGCCTGCACGCCGTTGGCGGCGGCGGTCACTTCCTTCACCGTGATGATGCACAAGAAGGCGGTGTCCTTGAGGCAGATGATCAGCTGGTTGCCGATGAGCGGCAGGCTGGTCATCACCACGTTGGGCAGAATGATGCGCAGGAACACCAGATGGTGGCGGAAGCCGTGGGCCTGGGCCGCCTCGATGAGGCCCTTGGGCATCACCCGGCGCTGGCTGCGGAAGATTTCGCAAAAGTAGGCGCCGTGGTAGAGGGTGAGGGCGATGAGCCCGGCCACATCGGCCGAGAGGCGCACCCCGCCTTGGGGCAGGCCGTAGTAGAGCAGGTAGGCCAGGATCAGGAAGGGGATGGTGCGCATGGCGTCGATAAACAGCCCCAGTCCCTGGCGCGCGCGGTTGCTCGGCCCTTCCAGCAGGTAGAGCAGCAGGGCGCCCAGCAGCAGGCCCAGCAGGGCGGAGATGCCAAACAGCTTGAGGGTGTTGAGGAAGCCGCCGAAAAAGGCATCGCGGGCATCCCAGATGGTCATCCATTCGTTCATGGCAGTCTCCTCACATGGCCAGCCGACGGGCTTTGTTTTCGGCGGAGGCCTGGGCCTTCACCATCACCCCTATCATCACCATGTAGATGAGCCCGGCGCCCAGTATGGGGTAGAGGGGTTCATAGGTGACGGAGGCGATGCGGTTGGTGACCCGGGTGAGGTCGACGAGGCCGATCACGGCGATGGCCGGGCTGCCCTTGATCAGGAAGGACATCTCGTTCACCAGGGCCGGCAGGCTGACGGTGAACAGCTGGGGCAGCATGATGCGGCGGAAGAAGGTCCAGTCGGTCATGCCGATGGCCTGGGCCGCCTCGCGCTGATCCCGGGAGAAGTTGTTGAGGGCCGAGCGCCAGATCTCGGCGTTGAAGGCGGCGGTGTTCAGGGTCAGGGCCAGGATGGCCGCCACATTCTTGTTGAGGTTGATGCCCACCGAGGGCAGAGAGAGAAACAAAAACAGCACCAGGGTCACCAAGGGGGTGGCCCGGGCCAGGCTGATATACAGGGCCAGTGCCTGATCGACCAGGGGAATCGCCTGCCGCCGGACGAGGGCGATGAGCAGGCCGGCACTGACCCCCAGCATTATGGCAATCCCCGATATCCAGAGGGTAGTCCAGGCCCCTTCCAGCAACAGCAACCATGCCTTGAGATCCATGGAACGCCTCCTTGCAGCTACAACGTACGACGTGGGTGAAACGGGGCACCCGGCTCGCCGGGTGCCCGTGATAGTTACAGACCGGCCAGCTTGTGGAACTGATCCACGTTGGTGATGGCCTCATCCGGCAGGTTGTCGAAGGACTCGCCAAACCACTTGAGTTGCAGCTCCTTGAGCTTGCCGGTGTCCTTCAGGTGCTTGACGAAGCCGTTGAGGAACTCCAGCAGTTGCGGGCTGTTCTTGGGCACAGGCCAGGCGACGAAGCCGCCACCGGACACGGCTTGGCCCTTCTCGAACACGTCACCGCGGGTCTTCACCAGGTCGTTGACGGAGATGACGGCGTTGATCACATAGTCCAGACGACCGTTGGCCAGGTCGGCATAGGCTTCCGGATAAGACTGGTATTCCACCACTTCCCCCAGCTTGCCGCCGGTTTGCTCCAGCATGGTCTTGAGCTCCGGCAGGCGGGCCAGCAGGGCGCTACCGGCCTGCACACCCAGAACCTTGCCGCTCAGATCCGCCACGCTCTTCATGCGGTCGTCACCCTTGCGCTTGACGTAGTAGTGCTGGGCGGAAGCCACGGGGGCCACGAAGTTGAACACCTTGAGGCGATCGTCGGTCACCAGGGCGCCTGTGATGGCCACGTCATACTGACCGGCGGCCACGGAGGCCAGCAGACCGGTCCAGGGCAGAATGCTCTGCTCCAGCTTGAACTTGGTGGCATATTCTTTCAGCTCGATCAGCACGTCCTTGTGGAAGCCGTCCGGCTGGCCGTCGGTGATGAAGTTGAAGGGGGCGTAATCGTCCTCGGTGGCGATCTTCAGGGCCCCGCGGGCCTCAATTTCCGGCAGATCGGCCGCCTGTACCGCGAAGGCAAAGGTCAGGGCCAAACCGGCTAACATGTGGCTAACTGCTTTTCCTGCAAAGAATTTCTTTTTCATTCGCTCACCTCACTGTGACATTCAAGAACCACTGGGTTATGGGGTTGCAACTGGGATGCCAATTTCCGCAGGTTGCATGAAAACGATATTTTTTCGCCCTCTTATTCACTTCTACCGACAGAGTTGCTGGTGGGATAGGGCCAGATTGACCGGGGAAATGGGACAGATGTTTGTGCTGAAGTTATTTCAGCAGGGCCATACGGCATATGGCTTGCATTGTTCGGTTTTTCGGCAAGGGGAGAGGGGCTCGGTATGATAGAGCAGTGTCTGCTGATTGATTTTTCAGGGGATCGGGGGCTGCAGGAACAGCTGCGGGAAGCCTTGGTCAGCCTGATCCTGGCAGGCCGCTTCCTGCCGGACGAACCCGTGCCCTCCTGCCGCAGCCTGTCGGAGCAGCTGGGGATCTCCCGCAACACGGTCGCCCTGGTCTACGAGAGCCTGCGGGACGACGGTTACCTCATCAGCCGGCCCCGCAGCGGTTACTATATCGACCCCCGCTACACCCCCCAGGCCCGCAAAGAGGAGCCACCGGTCGCCCTGGCGCCCCAAAGTGCACAGGATGCACCAAACTGGAGCGATCGCTTCCAGATCTGTCCCAGCGACATGGTCACCATCAGCAAACCGGCCCAGTGGATGAAGTATGACTACCCCTTCATCTATGGTCAGCCCGACACCTCCCTGTTCCCCATGGAGCAGTGGCGGGAGGCGGCCCGCATGGTCACCGGCAGCCTGCGGGATCACCGCTGGCTGCTGGATCAGGTGGATCAGGACTGCCCCATGCTGCTGGAACAGCTGCGCACCCGGGTGTTACCCAAGCGTGGCATCACCGCCAGCAACGACGAGATCCTCATCACCCTGGGCACCCAGAATGCCCTGAGCCTGCTCTCCCAGCTGCTGATGAACCGGGAGACCCGCCTGGGGGTGGAGAGCCCCTGTTTCCGCGAGGCCATCAACACCTTTGCCCTGCAGGGCTGTCAGATAGTGCCCCACGGGGTGGACGACGAGGGCCTGGTGCTGTCGGCGGACTCCGAGACCTGCGACTTCTTCTACGTCACCCCCAGCCACCAGGCGCCCACCGGGGTACACATGAGCAATGCCCGCCGCCAGGCCCTGCTGCAGCAGGCCATAGCGCGGGATCAGATCATCATCGAGGATGACTTCGACTCGGACACCAACATAGAGAACCACCCCAAGCCGGCATTGAAGGCCCATGACCGCAACGGCCGGGTCATCTATGTCAGCAGTCTCTCCAAGGCCCTGGCCCCCGGCCTGCGGCTGGGTTACCTGGTGGGGCCGGCGGAGCTCGTCGACGAGTTGCGGGCCCTGCGCCGCCTGCTCTACCGCCATCCGCCGGCCAACATCCAGTACCAGATGGCCCACTTCCTGGCCCAGGGGCACTACGAGACCTATCTGCGGCGCTTTCGCGAGCACTCCACCTACCGCTGGAGCCTGCTGGCCGAGGCGCTGGACAAGCACCTGCCCCAGTGCCGGCATAATGGCAACCGCGCCACCGCCTTCTGGGTGCAGGCCCCCGCTCAGATCAACACCCAGCGGCTGGCCTGGCGGGCCGCCCATGCCAGCGTGCTGATTGAGCCCGGGATCAACCACTTCCTGGAGGCGGCACCGCCCCAGCACTTCTTCCGCCTGGGCTTTCATGCCATCCGCCCCGAGGCGATCAAGCCCGGCATCCAGCGGCTGGCCGAGGCGCTGGACAAGGAGCTGCAGCGGGCCGAGCAGGGCTAACATACTAAGCGTAATAGAGCTACATTTTGGCTATGTTATTGTATTCTTTGTATTCTTTGAAAAAAGGGGGGGCTCCTATTGTAGATTTGCACGAGTCTCAATATGGACGTATCCCGAAAAACGTTGAATGGTGTTTAACTTTCGCTCAGTGACTAGGCGCAAATTGGGCTGTTTTTGCTTCACGATCCCACCCTGCATCTCAAACACTGTATCGTCGAAATTCGTCGCTTCTGACGCAACAAGAAGTAGGCAATTGAGCACGATAGATTTTGAGTCATGTTAAGGCGTTTTTTCATAAATTTATGACAGCTAACATACATATAGACAGCAGGTCATTTATCTATGACTTGTAATCATATATGGATGACTCGAACTCACAATGCTATCCTTCGAACCATGACCTATACCGAGTTTCAACGGCACATCGGCAAAGCTGGTTTGACGATAAAATCCTTTGCTGAACTGATTCAAATGAATCGAATTTCCCTATCAAACTACGCCAAGGTGGGTGAGGTGCCTTCACATCTTGGTGTCATTGCTGCATTGTTGGGGGAAATGGCCGACAGTGGTATCGACTTTTACGAGGTGTTTTCTCGCATTGAAATTTCGCCGAAAAAACCGCGTGGCGCGGGTAAAAACGGGCGATTTGGCGGGAGCTCCGAGCGTGACCTGTGTGATGCGGATAGGCAAAAAAAGTAACGCCGGATGGCGAAACCAATTGAACGATCGGATACCCTATGATTACTAAATCTAATACAGTTGTTTCACTCTCAAATACTCCAGCATTTCCGGTTGTTTCATTATTCTCTGGAGCAATGGGCTTAGACCTCGGTCTAATATCGGCGGGACTGCATGTGGCAGTTTCACAAGATTTTGACAAATGGTGTATCGAGACGATTCGTCGAAATGGTCATGTCGCGGTAGAAGGTGATATTCGTGAGCTGATCGCCAATGATCCTGCCTGTAATTTCCTTCTGTCGGCCGGAAAACTGCGCAGAGAAGATGTTTTTGCCGTAGTCGGGGGCCCTCCGTGTCAGTCATTTTCGACAGCAGGAAAACGCAAAGGTGTGGAAGATTCGAGGGGAACACTTTATGAACAGTTTTTGCATGTTGTCACGGAGATCCGGCCGCGGTTCTTTGTTATGGAGAATGTCAAAGGGTTAATTTCGATGCTGTCCGACCCAACGGACAAACAATCGGTTCCAGTGCTTGATGTGATACTAGAGCACTTTAGGGCTATTGGATACCATACGGTTCATGCGCTCGTGGATGCTGTTCACTATGGCACTCCCCAGTTCCGTGAACGATTAATTATCATTGGTAGTCGGGATGCTGAACCAATATTTATTCCTGCCCCAACGCATTTTCACATGCACCAAGATCCTGATATGCGTTGGAGAACGCTACATGATGCTATCGCAGATATTCAGAGTGAGTGTGGTTCGCATGCAAACTTCTCTCCGAAAATTGCACACTATCTAAAGATGGTTCCAGAAGGGGGAAATTGGCGATCTCTTCCTGCCAGTGTCACCGAGGAAGCTATGGGCGGTGCTTACCATTCTGGTGGTGGTAAAGTTGGTTTCTTTCGCCGTCTCTCTTATAGTGAACCGTCTCCAACCCTAGTAACAACACCAGTTCAGAAGGCTACGGTGTTGTGTCATCCGCGAGAAACTCGACCGCTCTCCGTTCGTGAATATGCTCGAATACAGCAATTCCCGGATACATGGCAGTTTGAAGGGAAAGTGGCAGATTGTTATCGTCAGATTGGAAATGCTGTTCCTGTACCACTCGGTCGAGCTATTGGCCAAATGCTCTTATCTGTGGCCCATGGTAACTCTGAGATTCGAGTCAAACGGATGCGAGGAACATCGGTTCATGCAAAAATGAAAGAAATTTCAAATTTATAACGAGGCTATCGTGATCAATGACCAAAAGTTGAAAACTAGAGTTGGTGAATTACTTGATGTTTTGTACCAGAAGCGATTTGCGAATTTACAAAAACTAACACTTACGACGCTCATCAATAAGAACCCTTATCTTTACCGAGCCATTGGCGTTGATGATCCAGCGGAATTTATTGATCAACTTCTTGCCGCACGCGTATCGAGTTCTGACGAAACAATTTTTGGCAACGACTTCTTAGAGCCGCTGGTCATTTGGTCTGCACGCGAGTCAGATCAACATGGTGATACAGGGAGGCTTGTTTCTGTAGGTGCGGGAGCTGGACAGGATGTCGCAATAGAGACGGCCACAGCCTATCTCGCTATTTCTGTAAAGTCTGGGAAAAATATCTTTAACTCTCAGAGTACAAAAGGGCAATCGACAGAGTTTGATGCTCTACAGGCTAGGTTGAAAAAGCTAAATAAACAGTTTCGTCCAATTATAGGCTATGGTTACGGTCGAAAGCGTCCCAATCTCGAGTCACCTGTTGAGAAGCTTGCAGGTCAAGCATTTTGGCAATTGCTCACTGGGGAACCAGATTATTATCTTCGCATTGCTCGTACCATCGGTGTCTTTGCTATATCACATGGTGAAGCCTATAAAAATGCTTTTTCCTTGAAGAAATCACAACTGCTTCGTGAGTTCATGCTTAATTTCGTTTCTGAATCTGGAGAGGTAATGTGGGATGCAGTTGTTACTTTTAATAGTTCAGAGAATCGCCCTAGGGCTCTCAAGAAAAAATAATTGGTGAGCAGGTCGGCGTCGTTCATCAATTCCAAGGCTGGATTGTTTCGTAGCTTGCCCAGCATCTCTGCTGGGCTGCTCTGGCTAGCGCCAGAAGGGCTTGTTCATCTCCGCCTGCCACTGCTCCCGGCTGATGCCGATGTCCTTGAGCTGATGTTCCGACAACTGGCTCAGGGCCAGCCTGTCCTGATGATTGCGCCGCCAGCGGCGCAGCAGCGCCAGCAAGACTCGAACCCCTGACTTAAGCCTTCCTAATGGTCTCAAAAAGCGACCTTCCTGGGTTATTGACTGGGCCATCGACACACCTCCTTTTCTGATGCGATGATGGCTCATCATGGTCGGTGCCCCTTGGCCGAACAAACGGGAAAAACTGCGATAGGTATTAGGTGAACTTATGTCAGATCTCATGCACCGCCTGAAGGCGCTGGCGGTGTTGCAGGCGGTGCTGGAGACGGGCTCCTTCAGCCAGGCGGCCCAGCGGCTGTTTATCACCCAGTCGGCGGTGAGCCAGCACGTCAAGCAGCTGGAGGCGACCCTGGGGCTGCTGTTTGTGCGGGGGGCCCGCCAACTGATCCCCACGCCGCTGGCGGAGGGGCTGCGGCCCTACCTCAGCCAGGGCTTTGCCCAGTTGCAGGCCGGCTGGCAGCAGGCCCAGGGACGGCATGACAACCAGGTGGTGACCATTACCGTGCTGCCGTCCTTTGCCAGCTGCTGGCTGTTTCCCCGGCTGCCCAGCTTCAACCGCTGCTGCCCCGAGATAGAGCTGCGGCTGTCGGTGAGCGATCAGGTGCAGGATCTGACGGCGGGGGCCCTGGATCTGGCCATCCGCTTCGGCCAGGGCCAGTATCCCGGCCTGGTGGTGGAGCGGCTGATGGACGACGAGTTGTTCCCGGTGGCGGCCCCCTCCTTGCTGGCCAGCCAAGGCACCCCGACCAGTCCGGCGGACTTGGCTGATTACCTGTTGCTGCGGGACAACTCGCCGCCGACCATGAACTGGCCCGGCTGGCTGGCCAAGGCGGGGCAGGGGGATCTGGCGGTGCGCTACGGCATGATGGTGTCGGATGCCGGCCAACTGCTGGGCATGGCCCAGGCGGGGCTGGGCATCGCCCTGGCCCGCCGTTCCCTGCTGGGCACCAGCCTGGAGGACGGGCGACTCACCCGGCTGTTTGACATCGGTCTGCTCAGCCCCTTTGCCTACTACCTGGTGCAGCGGCCCCAGTCCGCCGGCCGGCCGGCGGTGGGGCGCTTCGTCCGCTGGCTGCGCCAGGAGATCCGTCAGCCCGGGGCAGGCTGCGGCGCCAGCTGAGCGGCGATGGCATCGCTGATGTTGCGGGCCAGCACAGGATCCCGCGCCGCTATGCTGCGCACCTGGCTGAGGGGCAGCCAGAGCAGATCGCAGGGCCCCTCGGCGTAGAGGGTTTCGCCGTAGTGGCCGGTGAGCAGGGCCTCCAGCCCCAGCGTGCTGCCGGGGGCCTGAACGGGCTGGCCGGCACAGCGCAGGTGGCCGCGGCCCAGCACCACCAGGGCCTCCGCCGGGGCGCCGCCGTGCAGCAGCTGCTCCCCCTGGGCGTGGATGCGGCGGCGGACGCAGTGGCTTAGGGCCTGCAGGCTGCTCTCCCGCACGCCGGCGAGCCAAGGCGCCTGCTTGAGGATGGGGCGAAAGTCGGTGGGGGTGTCGAAGCGCGGCATGTGCCGCAGCCCGGCCAGCCGGCTCTCCACGTCGCGGACCAGCTTCTGGGCCTCCGAACTCTCCAGCTTGGCCTCCGCTTCCAGCTGTTCGATGAGATAGCGCTCCTTGTTCAGCATCACCCGCCGGGCGGTCTGGGTCTCCAGGCTGTAGGCCACCTCGGGAAAGCTCTCCTGCAGCTGGCGTATCATGGCGATGGCCTCCTGCTTGTTGAGGGCGATGCGGGCCTGCACCTCCTGGGTCAGGGCGTCCGACGGGCTCAGGGCTTCGGCGGTGCTGCTCATCTCCTCCTGGGCCTGGATGAAGCCCCGCGCCACCTCGTAACCCAGGGCCATGCGGCCGAACGACAGACTCAGCAGCCAGCGGTTGAGCCAGCGGGCCTGGCCCTGCAGCCCCAGGGCGCCCATCAGCCTGAGCAGGGGCGGGGTGCCCCACAGGCGGTAGAGTTCCACCCGCGGGCCGATACAGGGCTCGCCGTCCAGGGCGTGCTCCACCGCCTCGGTCAGGTGGCGCACCGCGTGGCGCTCCAGCGCCCCCTCCCGAAACAGGAGCCAGTAGTAGCGCCGCTCCGCCTCCAGGATGCGCCGCTGATAGGCCACCGCCAGCTCGCGATTATCCTGCGGGCTGCTCTCGGATAGCGACTCCCGCGGTGGGGCTTCCTCCAGCGCCAGGCTGTGACTGACCTGACGCCAGTCGGCCCGTGCCATCAGGGGGTCCGCCTGCAGATCCGCCATCTGGCGACTCAACTGCTCGGCGATGCGCCGCCGGGCGCTGGCCACCGTCGCCTGCTTGGCCGGCGGCAGGCGATTCAGGCCCAGGTGAGCCAGCAGGCTGCCCATGCTGGTGCCGTTGATGGCGATGGACAGCAGCACGATACCGGCGGCCAGGAACAGCACCTGATCCCCCACCTCAGCCGGCAATCCCGGCTGGTTGGCCACCGTCAGGGCCAGGGCCAGGGAGACGGCGCCCCTGAGCCCGCCCCAGGTGAGCACCATGGCCTTCTGCCGGTTGATGGGCATGCCCACCTTGCCCAGCAGGGGCATGAAGAGGGCGATGGCGGCGCCCCGGATGACGAACACCCCCAGATACAGCAGCCCCAGCACCCACCACCAGGCCAGCATGCCCTCGGAGATCCGCAGGGCTATGATGAGGCCCACCAGCAAAAAGATCAGGGTGTTGGCGATGTAGGCGCTGATCTCCCAGAAGTGGTGGAGGAACTGGGCCACCTCCACCGAGATGCGGGTGCGGCCCGGCCCGGCAAACAGCAGGGCCAGTATCACCACCGCCACCACCCCGGAGACATGCAGCAGGTGCTCGGCCAGGAAGTAGGCCAGGTAGGCGCAGACGATGCTGATGCTGATCTCCACCAGGGGATCGTTGTAGATGCGCTCTATCCACCACAGGGCCAGGCCCCCCACCAGCAGGCCGGTGGCGCCGCCCATCAGCACCACCCAGGCAAACTCCAGGCTGCCATCCACCAGGTCCATCTGGGCCTGCCCGGTCAGCATGGCCAGAAACAGGCTGAACAGCACTATGGCGGTGCCGTCGTTGAGCAGGGACTCGCCGTCGATCAGGGTCTCCAGCCGCTTGCGGGAGCTGACCTCCTTGAGCAGGGCCACCACGGCCACCGGATCCGTGGCGCTGATGAGGGCGCCGAACAGCAGGCACAGGGGCCAGCTCCACTCCCAGGGCAGCAGCCAGCGCAGCAGCAGGGCGGTGAGCAGCACAGCCACCACCAGCACCGGGATGGCCAGCAGGGCGATCTGGTTGGCCAGCCGGCGGAACAGGTGGGTCTCCATGGCGAAGGCCGACTCGAAGATCAGGGTGGGCAAAAACAGGAACAGCAGCAGGTGGGGCTCGATGCGGGTCAGCTGATCCAGCCCCTGGGTCAGGGCAGCCTGGGGGTCACCCCAATAACGACTGGCCAGGCCGATGAGCAGCCCCATCAGCAGCAGGGCCACGCTGTAGGGCAGGGGGCTGTGCCGCAGGCTGCGCCGCACCAGGGCGCCGAGCAGCAGCCCCACTATGCCAAACAGCACCAGGAGCACGGGGTAGTTGTGGGTCATGACGACCTCCGACCAGTTTTCTTAAAGGATAGCCCCGGGTCGGGCCGGGCACGCGGCGTCATCAAAGCGCCATGGGGTTGTCATTGGGCTGACCTTGGGCTGTCACAGAGGCTGGGAATACTGGGTCGGCTAAAGAGCATTCACTCTAAACCCATATAAGGAATAGGTTTTTCCATGAGATTACTGCGTCTTGCCCCGTCGGTGACGGCCCTGGCGGTCACCCTGGCCCTGGCGGCCTGTAATGATAGCGATAGCGCCAACAGCACTCAGGTGACCAAGGCCGCCGTGCCCACCGGCCTGGGCAGTGAGTTGAGTGTGCCGGTGCCGGCGGTCAGCTATCCGCTGCCGGCGGTGGACAACATCACGGGCAACAACGGCAAGGCCGCCACCGGCGAGTCGGTGAACAAGTACGACATAGCCTACAACCCTGTGATCAAGGTGCTTTCCGGCTTCAGCCAGATCTGGACCCTGGGGGACGAGGCCTGGGCCAGCGGCGGGGCCAATGGCTCTGGGCCGTCCGATTTCTCCAACGTCACCATAGTGGATCCCACCGTCTGGCGGGAGAACATCGCCTACGTGGTGAAGGTGACACAGGCCCGCACCTACCAACAGGCCCTGGAGGCCTACCTGGATGATCGCCGGGACAAGAACTTCAGCGTGATTGACGGCATGGGCCCCTTGACCCACGACTACCTGGCGGGGTCCGGTGCCCGTTCCAACGTCAACCATACGGTGGCGGATCTGGAGCGCGACCTGAATGACAGCGCCTACTTCAACGCCAATGAGGCTATCGCCTACGAAGAGGGGGGCGATGATGACGCCGCCAAGGGCAGCAGCGACTCCGCCCTGGGCAAGGTGGTGGATCTGGTGGCCCTGCTACGCAACAGCTCCGCCTCCACCTCGCCGGCAAAGTACTATTTCACCTCACCGCGTCCCTGGCGGATGAACGATGACGGTGAGGTGGTGGCCCTGACCGATCAGACCGAGACCCTGGGCGACAAGACTTTCCCCGTCTATGAAACCAGCGTCAGCGTGGTGCCGTCCCTCAAATATGTGCGCTCCACCTCTGGTTTGGGCAAGGATGGCGGCTATCCCAGCGGCCACACCAATGCCGGTTACCTGGCGGCCTGGGCCTATGCCTACGCCCTGCCGGAGCGCTTTGCCGAACTCATTACCCGTGGCTCCCAGCTGGGGGAAAACCGCATCCTGGCCGGCATGCACTCGCCGCTGGATGTGATAGGTGGGCGTATCCAGGCGCAGGTGGTGGCCGCCGCCGCCCTCTACAACAGCGATAATGCCGAGCTGAAGCAGGCGGCCTATGCCAACGCCGGCGACTACTTTGGCGCCCTGGCCGGTGACGACACCATCTATCAGCTGGCCCATGTGGCCGACAGCGACGATGCCTGGGCCGATCACGATGCGGTCAAGGCCCTGTACCGCTGGCGCATGACCTATGGCTTCACCCAGGACACCAGCAAGGCCGGCCAGGCGCCTGTGGTGCCGGAAGGCGCCGAGGTGCTGCTGGAAACCCGCTTGCCTTACCTGAGCGATGCCCAGCGCCGGGCCGTGCTCTACACCACGGAAGTGGACTCCGGCTACGCCGTGCTGGATGGCTCCAATGGCTGGGGGCGGCTGGACTATGTCACCGCCGCCGATGGCTATGGCGCCTTCTTGGGGGATGTGACGGTCAACATGGATGCCAGCCAGGGCCGTTTCAGTACCCATGACTGGTGGCGCAATGACATCGGCGGCAGCGGCCTGCTGACCAAGCAGGGCACGGGCACCCTGACCCTGACCGGCAGCAACAGCTACAGCGGCGGCACCCTGTTGCAGGGTGGCACCCTGGAAGGCACCTCTACCAGTGCCTTCGGCAGCGGCGATGTCTATGTGCAGGATGGCACCCTGGCGGTGGATGCCAGCGGTACCCTGGTGGTGGGCGGCAGCCTGACCATGGACGCCGGCACCCTGGCCCTGACCCTGGACGAGGACGACAGCCAGCTGAGCGTGGCCAACACCCTCTACCTGGATGGCGGTAGCCTGAGTCTGGATCTGTCCGACTACCAGCCCGCCTCCGGCACCCGCCTGACCCTGGTCAGCGCCGGCCAGCTGCACGGTGAGTTTGCCAGCGTCACCGCCAATCAGGGCTATCAGGTAAGCCTGAGCTATGGCGACAAGCAGGTGACCGCCACCCTGACCAAGTAAGCCAACCGATGATCAAAAAAGAGCGCCGTTCGGCGCTCTTTTTTTGGGGGGTGATATCCTCTCCTGCCGGCGAACTAGATCTTGGGCTCCTGCAGCCACTGGGCCACCCGCTTGGCGAAGTAGGTGAGGATGCCGTCGGCCCCGGCGCGCTTGAAGCAGAGCAGGGATTCCAGGATGCACTCGCGCTCCTTCAGCCAGCCGTTCTGGATGGCGGCCATGTGCATGGCGTATTCGCCGCTCACCTGATAGGCGAAGGTGGGCACGCCGTATTGCTCCTTCACCCGGCGCACCACGTCTAGGTAGGGCATGCCGGGCTTGACCATCACCATGTCGGCGCCTTCGGCCAGGTCCATGCCCACCTCCAGCAGGGCCTCGTCACCGTTGCCCGGATCCATCTGGTAGGTCTCCTTGCTGGCCTTGCCCAGGTTGGCGGCCGAGCCCACCGCATCGCGGAACGGACCGTAGTAGTTGGAGGCGTATTTGGCGGAATAGGCCAGTATCTGGGTGTTGACGAAGCCGTGATCCTCCAGGGCCTGGCGGATGGCGGCGATGCGGCCGTCCATCATGTCTGACGGGGCCACCACGTCGGCGCCGGCGCGGGCGTGGGACAGGGCCTGGCGCACCAGGGCGTCCGTGGTGGCCTCGTTCATCACGTAACCCGTGTCATCCAGCAGGCCGTCCTGACCGTGGGAGGTGTAAGGGTCCAGTGCCACATCCGTGATGACGCCCAGCTGGGGATAGGCGGCCTTGAGGGCCCGCACCACGGTAGGCACCAGCCCCTGGTCGTCCCAGGCGGCTTCGGCCGCTTCGCTCTTGGCTTCCAGCCCCACCACGGGGAACAGGGCGATGGCGGGGATGCCCAGTGCCACCAGCTCGCCGGCTTCGCTCAGCAGCCGATCCAGGCTCAGCCGCTCCACCCCCGGCATGCTGGCCACCGGTTCCCGGCGGTTCTCCCCTTCCAGCACAAACACCGGATAGATGAGGTCATCCACCGTCAGAACCTGCTCGCGCACCAGGCGGCGGCTGAAGTCGTGGGCCCGCAGGCGGCGCGGGCGCCTGGCGGGGAAGGGGCTGTGGACATACTGGGTCATGACATTGCCTCGTCAAGTTGGAACAGGGCCCGGGCGGCGGCGCTGGTGTGGGCCAGCAAGGCCGCCAGGGATTCGCCCCGCAGGGCCGCCACCGTGGCGGCGATGTGGGGCAGGTGGGCCGGGCTGTTGCGCCGGCTCTTGGGTTTGGGGCTCAGATCCCGCGGGATGAGATAAGGCGCGTCTGTCTCGATCAGCAGGCGGCCGGCGGGGATCAGGGGTACCAGCTCCCGCAGGGCCTGGCCACGGCGCTCGTCGCAGATCCAGCCGGTGATGCCGATGTGCAAGTCCAGCGCCAGGCACTGCTCCAGCTCGGCCCGGTCGCCGGTGAAGCAGTGCAGCACGCCGCCCGTCAGCTGCGATCGCCAGGGGGCCAGCAGGGCGGCGAAGCGGTCATGGGCATCGCGGCAGTGCATGAACAGCGGCCGCTTAAGGCGGGCCGCCAGGGCCAGCTGGGCCTCGAACACCGCCTCCTGCACCGGCCGCGGCGAGAAGTCGCGGTTGAAGTCCAGACCGCATTCCCCCACCGCCACCACCTGGGGCAGGGCCTGCAGGCCCTCCAGCCGGGTGATCCAGCCGTCCGCCACCGACTTGGCATCGTGGGGATGGACTCCGGCGGTGCAGTAACAGACGCCGGGCCAGCGGGCGGCCAGCTCGGCGGCGGCCTGGCTATCGGCCAGATCCGTGCCGGTGAGCAGCAGGGTGCGGACGCCGGCGGCCTGGGCCTCGGCCACCACGACCGCCTCGTCGCCGGCAAACTGTTCGCTGGTCAGGTTGACGCCGATATCAATCATGCTCGGCATCCTCGGGATCCCGGGGCGGCGGCGTCAGCCGGCCCAGCCAGAGTCCCAGCTCGAACAGCAGGCAGATGGGAATGGCCAGCAGGGTCTGGGACAGCACATCCGGCGGGGTCAGCAACATGCCGACGACGAAGGCGCCGACGATGACATAGGGACGCTGGCGGGCCAGCTGGTCGGGGGCGATCACGCCGCTGCGGCACAGCAATATCATGGCCACCGGGATCTCGAACACCAGGCCGAAGGCGAAGAACAGCGCCAGCACGAAGTCCAGGTAGTTGGCGATGTCGGTGGCCACCGTCACCCCCTCGGGGGCCGTGGCGCTGAAGAAGCCGAAGATCACCGGGAAGACGGCGTAGTAGGCGAAGGCCAGCCCCAGGTAGAACAGCAGGGCGCTGGAGATGACCAGCGGCAGGATCAGCCGGCGCTCATGCTTGTAGAGACCTGGCGCCACGAAGGCCCAGATCTGGTAGAGCACCCAGGGGATGGCCAGGAAGAAGGCCACGAACAGGGTCAGCTTCATGGGGATGAAGAAGGGGGTGGCCACCCCGGTGGCGATCATGGTGCCGCCCTGGGGCAGGGCCGCCAGCAGGGGCGCCGCCAGGAAGTGGTAGATGTCGTTGGCGAAGGCAAACAGGGCGAGAAACAGGCCACCCACCACGGCCAGGGCCAGCAGCAGGCGGCGGCGCAGTTCCACCAGATGGGCGATGAGCGGCAGTGATTCCTGGCTCATGAGGGTTTGTGCTCCTGGGGATCGGCCGGTTGCACCGGGGCATGGGGAGGGGCGTCGCGCAGCTGGGCCATGGCGGCATCCTCGGCGGCCTCGGGCTCATCCGCCACGGGCGGGCTGTCGGGGCGGGTCGGTTGCAGGGTCTGGGCTTCCCGCAGCTGCTGTTGCAGCTCGGAGATCTGCAGCTCCCGGTCCAGCTCCTGTTTGACGTTGTTCAAGGTGCTGCGGGCGGCGTGCAGCCAGCGGGCCACCAGGCGCACCGCCGAAGGCAGGCGCTCCGGGCCCAGCACCACCAGGCCGATGAGGGCCACCAGGGCCAGCTCCCAGAAGCCGATATCGAACATGGCTTAGGCCTTGGGCGGTTGCGGATCGTTGTGATCGTCGGACTTGCCGCCGTCCTTCTCGTCGCCTTTCTCTTCACCCTTCATGGCGCGCTTGAAGTCTCTGAGGGCGGTGCCGAGATCGCCCCCCAGGCCGCGCAGCTTCTTGCTGCCGAACAGCAGGAAGACGATGAGGGCGATGAGCAGCAGTTCTGTGATGCCAAAATTCATGATCTGTCCTTGTCTATGCGCTCGGGGTCACCGAGATCTAGGCGCCCAGGCGACTGCTGCGCCAGGCTTGCAGCCAGCTGACGGCGGCGCCCGCCAGGCTCCAGGGCGCCCAGTGAGCGTTGGGGCCATTCAATAACAGCACGCCGGCCAGCAGCAGACTGGTGCCCAGCACCAGCCAGAGGCGGTTGCGGCTCTGACGCTGCTGCTGGTGATGGAACTGCCGGTAGAGGCGGTCGAACTGGTGCTGCTGGCGTTGGGCCTGCTGCAGCACATCGTAAAGCATGTCGGGGAGCTGGGGCAGCTTCTCCGCCCAAAAAGGCGCCTTTTCCTTGATGGTGGTCCAGGCGGCCTGGGGGCCGATCTGCTGGCGCATCCATTGTTCCAGGAAGGGCTTGGCGGTCTGCCACAGATCCAGCTGGGGATAGAGCTGGCGGCCCAGCCCTTCCACGTACAGCAAGGTCTTCTGCAGCAGCACCAGCTGGGGCTGCACCTGCATGTGGAAGCGACGGGCGGTGTTGAACAGGTTGAGCAGCACCTGGCCGAAGGAGATCTCCGCCAGCGGCTTGGCGAAGATGGGTTCCAGCACGGTGCGGATGGCAGCCTCGAACTCCTCCACCTTGGTCTCGGGCGGTACCCAGCCGGAGGCCACGTGCAGCTCGGCCACCTTGCGGTAGTCGCGGTTGAAGAAGGCCAGGAAGTTCTCCGCCAGGTAGCGCTTGTCCTCCCGGTTGAGGGTGCCGACGATGCCGCAGTCGATGCCGATCCACTGGGGATCTTCGGGATGCAGGTAGGAGACGAAGACGTTGCCCGGGTGCATGTCGGCATGGAAGAAGCTGTCGCGGAACACCTGGGTGAAGAAGACCCGCACCCCCCGCTCGGCCAGCAGCTGGAGGTTGGTGCCGTTGGCCTCCAGGGCCCCCTTGTCGGAGACCGGGATGCCGTAGATGCGCTCCATCACCAGCAGATCCGGCCGGCAGAAATCCGTGTAGACCTTGGGCACGTACAGCTCGGGGGAGCCTTCGAAGTTGCGGCGCAGCTGGATGGCGTTGGCCGCCTCGCTCATCAGGTTGAGTTCGGCCTCCAGGGTCTTGCGGTATTCCACCACCACCTCCACCGGCCGCAGCCGGTTGCGGGGGAACAGCCAGGCCACCCAGCCGGCCAGGGCGGCCATCAGCCGCAGGTCGGCGTCGATGACCGGGCGGATATCCGGCCGGATCACCTTGAGCACCACTTCTTCACCCGTGCTCTTGAGGCGGGCGGTGTGCACCTGGGCCACCGAGGCGGAGGCCAGGGGGCTGATGTCAAACTCGTCGAACAGGGCTTCTATGGGCTGTTTCAGGCTGGCCTCGATGCGATCGCGGGCCGCCTCGCCGGGGAAGGGCGGCACCCTGTCCTGCAGCAGGGCCAGCTCGTCGGCCAGATCCCGCGGCAGCAGATCCCGGCGGGTGGAGAGCATCTGACCGAACTTGATAAACACCGGGCCCAGAGCCTCCAGGGCCAGCCGCAGGCGGGTGGCGCGGGACTGGTCCTTGTGGCGGTTGCCCAGCCAGAACAGGCTGTGGCGCAGCAGGCGCACCGGCCAGGGGCGCAGGGCGCGGGGGATCAGCTCATCCAGGCCGTGGCGCAGCAGCACGGCGCCGATGCGGTAGGCCCGCAGCAGCTCCGCCGGTCTCATGGCGCCACCTGGTGCAGCAGGCGCTCCACTCTCAACTGGGTCTGCTCGAAGCGGCGGCGCAGGGCGTCCACGTCGTCGCAGAAGGCCGCCACCTCCAGCGGTCCCGGTGCCAGCCGGGCCTCTTCTGTGATGTATTCGGCCAGATCCTGGCGCAGCAGTTCCAGCTGGCGGCTGGCCCCCTGATGCAGCTGGCGCAGGCCACGGCACAGGCCGTGAGCCAGCACGTCACCCGTATAGTGGGACAGCTGCTCCTCCCAGTCGATCTCCAGCCGGCCGAACAACACGGCCACGGCGTTGATGAGGCCGGGATCGCCGCTGATGTCCAGCTTCTCCTCGCGGATGTAGCGGGTCAGCAGGCCTGGGTCCTTGAGCAGCGGCAGGGCCGCCAGGGAGAGGGAGAGGCTAGCGTCGGCCTGCCCCTCATACTGCCCCAGGCAGTCCACCCGCCCCGGGCTGAACAGCAGCCACAGGGGAGGGGTGAACTCCCGCAGCTGGATCTGCACCCGCTTGCCGGCCAGGTGCTCGCCGCGGGCCCGGCTGGCGGGATCCAGGGCCAGTAGCTGGTTGATGGCCGTTTCGATGGTGGCGAGCAGCAGGCTGGGCAGGGGCATGGGATTCCTCGTTTAGAACTTGTAACCGCGGTGCAGGGCGACCACGCCCTGGGTCAGGTTGTAGTAGCTGACCTCTTCGAAGCCGACGTTTTCCATCATGCTCTTGAGGGTCTCCTGATCCGGGTGCATACGAATGGACTCGGCCAAGTACTTATAGCTGTCGCCATCCTGGGTCACCAGCTGGCCGATGCGCGGTAGTACGTTGAAGGAGTAGAGATCATAGACCTTGCTCATCAGCGGCTGGGTGGGCTTGGAGAACTCCAGTACCAGCAGGCGACCGCCGGGCTTGAGCACCCGGAACATGGAGGCCAGGGCAGCGTCCTTGTGGGTGACGTTGCGCAGCCCGAAGCTGATGGTGATGAGATCGAAATGGTTGTCCGGGAAGGGCAGGGCCTCGGCATTGGCCTGCACGTAGCGGATGTTGTTCACCAGCCCCAGGTTGCGCAGCTTGTCGCGGCCCACCTTGAGCATGGAGTCGTTGATGTCGGCCAGCACTACCTCGCCCTTGTCCCCCACCATGCGGGAGAAGCGGGCGGTGAGATCGCCGGTGCCACCGGCCAGATCCAGCACCTTGTGACCGGGGCGCACGCCCGCGCAGTCGATGGCAAAGCGCTTCCACAGGCGGTGAATGCCGAAGGACATCAGATCGTTCATCAGATCATACTTGGCGGCCACCGAGTGGAACACGCCGGCCACCAGGGCCTCTTTTTCCATCTCGGCCACCTGGGTAAAGCCGAAGTGGGTGGTTGCTTCTGTCATACCTACATCCATGGTTCCTGCGAAATCCACCGAGTTTACCGCAAAAGGGGGGTGAGGGGATCTAGCCGCGGTTGATCATCCACTGCATGCCCAGCCAGGTGAGGCCCAGACACAGGGTGACGTTGAGCAGCACGTTGAGGGCGCCCTTGAGCCAGGCGCCCTGTTGCAGCAGCACCAGGGTGTCCAGCGAGAAGGAGGAGAAGGTGGTCAGCGCCCCCAGCAACCCCACCATGATCAGCGGCCGCCAGGGCTGGGCTTCGATATAGCCCTGCTGCACCGCGCCTATCATCAGGCCCATGATGAGGGAGCCCAGCAGGTTGACGCTCAGGGTGCCATAGGGAAAGGCGCGGCCCAGCAGGCTGGCCATCAGTTCGGTGAGGCTAAAACGCAGACAGGCGCCAATGGCGCCACCACAGGCAACAAACAGATAGGTCATGGGATCCTCCCTTTAGGCTGCCAAGGATCCCGGCTGGCGGCGGCCTTGTCAACGCCGGGGCCGGCCGGATGATCCTCTGGATCCCGATTGATCCTTGCCGCGCCTTCTAAACTGCGTATAATGCGCCGCCTTGCCTGCTTCTGGCTGGCAGATGGGTTCCCTCACCCCATCGGATTGCACATCAAAAAGGACACAATATGCTGCCTGTTATCTCCGCGCCCTACCGGACGGCGCTCATTCGTCTGGCCTGGTTCCATGTGGCTGTGATTGCCGCCAGTAATTACCTGGTGCAACTGCCCATCAGCCTGTTTGGGCTGCACACCACCTGGGGAGCCTTCAGCTTTCCGTTCACCTTCCTGGCGACGGATCTGACGGTTCGCCTGTTTGGCGCGGCGCTGGCACGGCGCATCATATTGACGGTCATGTTGCCGTCCCTGCTGCTCTCCTACCTGTTGGGAGTGCTGTTCATGCAGGGGCAGTTCCAGGGATGGTCCCAGTTGCTGGCGCCCAATCCCTTCGTGGCGCGCATCGCCTGCGCCAGCTTCATGGCCTATCTGCTGGGGCAGATCTTGGACGTCTCCATCTTCAACCGCCTGCGCCAGCTGCGCTGGTGGTGGGCGGCGCCGGCGGCGTCCACCCTGGTGGGCAACCTGCTGGATACTCTGGCCTTCTTCGGCATCGCCTTCTGGCACAGCTCGGATCCCTTCATGGCCGAGCACTGGCCGGAGATCGCCACCGTGGACTACGGCATCAAGCTGCTCATCAGCCTGGGGCTGTTCGTGCCGGCCTACGGGGTGCTGCTGCGTTACCTGAGTCGTCGCCTGCTGGGCCAGTCGAGTCTGTCGCCGGCTAGCTGATGTTTTTTGCAGCAGGATGTCAGCCTTGTGATCTGTCGCACGTCGCCGGTATCGGCGTCGTGCAAAATATGGCCTCGGCCTCCGGGCGGAGCCAAACAAGACGGTTTGTGGCACGCCACGCCGTCTCCCCCAGAAAGGTTGTCCACATTTTCATGTTGGCGCCTGACGGAAGAGCGCAGTTAGCGTTCACTATCTAAGTCCTTGTAGTTTAAGACTTGTTGTCGGAAGTAATCACTGACGTCGCCGCTGTGACGCCAGCGATGGCCCCTGTCTTCAACAGAGATATCCACAGCTTTTGTTCGTTATGCACAGGCGTTCCCTTGGTTCGCCCCCCGCCCTGTGGCATCCTTAGCGCCACCTCGTCAGTTGCAGGATCCTCGTCATGACAACCGCTGCACCCCTCATACTGGTGGACGGCTCGTCCTACCTTTATCGTGCCTTCTTTGCCTCCCAGCAGGCCAACCTGCGCACCGCCGACGGCCGTCCCACCGGCGCCGCCCGGCTGATGACCAACATGCTGCGCAGCCTGCTCAAGCAATACCCGGAATCCCCGGTGGCTGTGGTGTTCGATGCCAAGGGCAAGAGCTTTCGCAACGACCTGTATGCCGACTACAAGGCCCACCGGCCACCCATGCCGGATGACCTGCGGGCGCAGGTGGCGCCCATTCATGCCATCGTCAAGGCCATGGGGCTGCCGCTGCTGATCATCGACGAGGTGGAGGCGGACGATGTCATCGGCACCCTGGCCCGTCAGGCCACCGAGCAGCAGATCGACACCCTGATCAGCACGGGGGACAAGGACATGGCCCAGCTGGTGTCCGAGCATGTCACCCTGATCGACACCATGAAGGGGGAGACCACGGATCGTCAGGGGGTGGTGGATCGCTTTGGCGTGCCCCCTGAGCTCATCATCGATTACCTGGCCCTGATGGGGGACAGCAGCGACAACATCCCCGGCATGCCGGGGGTCGGCCCCAAGACGGCGGTGGCCCTGCTGAGCGGCATGGGGGATATCGAAGCGGTGGCGGCCAATCTGGATCAGGTGGCGGCCCTGGGCTTTCGCGGCAGCAAGACCTTTGCCGACAAGTTCCGCGAGCACCTGGCGATCATCCGCCTCTCCCGCACCCTGGCCACCATCAAGACGGATGTCGAGCTGCCCCTGGGCATCGCCGACATCGGCAAACCGGCGCCGGATCTGGCCGCCTTGCAGGCTCTGTATGGCGAGCTGGAGTTCAAGGGGCTGATCGAGGAGCTGGGCGGTGCCGTGGCGGCCAAGGCCGCCAGTCAGGCCGAACTGCCGGACGCGCCCGCCGAGCTGGACTATCAAACCATCCTCACCGAAGCAGACTTTGCCCACTGGCTGGCCCGCTTGCAGGCCGCGCCCCTGTTTGCCTTCGATACCGAGACCGACGGCCTGGACTACATGCAGGCGAAGATAGTCGGCGTCTCCTTTGCCATTGAGGCGGGGCAGGCGGCCTATGTGCCCCTGGCCCACGACTATCTGGGGGCGCCGGCTCAGCTGGACCGCGACTGGGTGCTGGGCCAGCTCAAGCCGCTGCTGGAGGATCCGGCCCGACCCAAGGTGGGCCAGAACCTCAAGTTCGACCGCAATGTGCTGCAGAACCATGGCATCAAGCTGCGGGGCATCGCCTTTGACACCATGCTGGAGTCCTATGTGCTGGATGCCACCGCCACCCGGCACAACATGGACGATCTGGCCGACAAGTACCTGGGCCACAAGACCATCACCTTCGAGGAGATCGCCGGCAAGGGAGTCAAGCAGCTGACCTTCAACCAGATCGAGCTGGAGCAGGCCGCCCCCTATGCCGCCGAGGATGCCGACATCACGCTGCGGCTGCATCAGACCCTGTGGCCGCGCCTTGAGGCCGAGCCCAAGCTGGCCGAACTGTTTACCAGCACCGAGCTGCCGCTTATCGGCGTGCTGGCGGACATGGAGCGCACCGGCGCGCGCATCGACAGCCAGCGGCTGGGGGAGCAGAGCCTGCAGCTGGCGGCGCGGCTCAAAGAGCTGGAGGAGCAGGCACACCTGCTGGCCGGCGAGCCCTTCAACCTGGCCTCCACCAAGCAGCTGGGGGAGATCCTCTACACCAAGCTGGGCCTGCCGGTGCTCAAGAAGACCCCCAAGGGGGCGCCGTCCACCGCCGAAGAGGTGCTGGTGGAGCTGGCGGAGAACTACGAGCTACCGCGCCTGTTGCTGGAGCATCGCTCCCTGGCTAAGCTCAAGTCCACCTACACCGACAAGCTGCCCCTGATGATCAACGCCGCCACCGGCCGGTTGCACACCTCTTATCATCAGGCGGTGACCGCCACGGGGCGGCTCTCGTCGTCCGATCCCAACCTGCAGAACATCCCCATCCGCACCGAGGAGGGCCGGCGCATTCGCCAGGCCTTCGTACCGGCGGCCGGCTACAAGCTGGTGGCGGCGGATTACTCCCAGATCGAGCTGCGCATCATGGCGCACCTGTCCGGGGACGCGGGGCTGCTCAAGGCCTTTGCCGCCGGCCAGGACATCCACCGCGCCACCGCCGCCGAGGTGATGGGGGTGAGCCCGGAGCAGGTGACCAGCGATCAGCGCCGCAACGCCAAGGCCATCAACTTCGGCCTCATCTATGGCATGAGCGCCTTCGGCCTGGCCAAGCAGCTGGGCATTCCCCGCAGTGAAGCCCAGCACTACATGGACAGCTACTTTGCCCGCTATCCCGGGGTGCTCACCTACATGGAGCGCACCCGCCAGCAGGCCGAGGAGCAGGGCTACGTGGAGACCCTGTTCGGCCGGCGCCTCTACCTGCCGGACATCAAGGCCCGCAACCAGGGGCTGCGCAAGGCGGCGGAGCGGGCCGCCATCAACGCGCCCATGCAGGGCACGGCGGCGGATATCATCAAGCGCGCCATGCTCACGCTGGCGGACTGGATAGCCCAGCAGCCTGAGGGGCGCATCCGCATGCTGATGCAGGTGCACGATGAACTGGTGTTTGAGGTGCAGGAGGATCAGGTGGACGCCTGTTTGCCGGAGATCCGCCGGCTGATGGGCGAGGCGGCCAATCTGGATGTACCGCTGGAGGTGGGCATCGGCGTGGGAGATAACTGGGATCAGGCCCACTGACAAAATTTATGATGGTCAGGGAACTTATTCTCGAAACCACTGACTAATTAGTTACATGGAAATTGGACCATTTTGTTGACCCCGTCTTGTATGGGGTCTTTTTTTGCCCGCGATTTGGTTGGCCATGAAAATGGTCTCAATCAAGTTATGGAAAAATAAAGAGAAATAAACCGTTTTCACGATCTTTTCAGCTCGGCCGAGCTTAGTTAGATTGGGCGCGTAGGGTATAGAGGTAAGATGTTCTATCAATCAGACCTTTAATTTTTCACCTAGTGTGAGAGCTTAAACTAGCTGCCCCGGTGCGTTTGCACCGGGGTTTTTTTATGGGCGAGTGCCCGGCAAGCGGGATCAGGCGGGATCAGACGGGATCGACGAGCTCGTCGTCTTGCGCCGCGGCGTCTTCGTGCTCCAGATACCAGCGGCTCAGCACCTGGCTCACCAGCTCCACACCTATGCCTTTCAAGGAAGAGAAGGCTTCCACCTGGACGTCGCCGCCAAACTCGGCCACCTGACGGCGGACCTGCTGGACTATGGTCTTGCGCGGGCCCGGGTTGAACTTGTCACACTTGGTCAGCAGCGCCAGCACCTTGATGCCGTTGGCGGTGGCCCACTCCAGCAGCTGGGTGTCCGTGTCCTTGAGCGGGTGGCGGATGTCCATCAGTAGCACCAGCCCCTTGAGGGATTCACGCTTCTGCAGGTATTCGGACAAGGAGGCCTGCCACTTGCGCTTCATCTCCTCGGGCACCTGGGCATAGCCGTAGCCGGGCAAGTCCACCAGCCGCTTGCCGGGTTCCAGCTCAAACAGGTTGATCAACTGGGTACGGCCCGGGGTCTTACTGGTGCGCGCCAGCTGACGCTGGCCGGTGAGGGCGTTGAGGGCGGAGGATTTGCCCGCATTGGAGCGCCCTGCGAAGGCCACTTCCACACCGTCGTCATCCGGCAGGTGCCGGATATCCGGGGCACTGGTCACAAAGTGGACCTTATGAAAGTTCAGGGTCTGGTTTTCCAAGGTGAGTTCCCCGTGGTGAGTCAAAAGTGGGTCGGGCCTGTCGGGTTGACGCCGTCAAGCCCGGCAGCCGAACATAATAGCATGACTCACTCACCTGTGGATCGTCCCGTGTCCCTGTCTTCCCCGGCGTCTGCCGACGATAACCCCTTATTGCTGCCCTTGCTGGCCCGGCTGCAAGCGGCCGAGGGGCCCTGCAAGCTGCATGAGCTGATGACCCAGCTACAGGCCGACGGCCTGCTGCCGCGGGGCCAGGCCGGTGATGATCTGGGGCTGTTTCGCACCAACTTCCTGCTGATGAACGGCCTGTACCAGCTGCAGGGGCTCTTGTCCCGGCAGGGCGACTGGCTGGCGGTCAGCCCGCTGGATCTGCATATCGATGTGGGGCAGGTGTCGAGGGGGAGCCTGCAGGCCTCGGATCCTCTGCGGGACTACTACCTGGATTGGCAAAATCTCTGGCAGACCGACGAGGCCGAGGTGACGGCTCTGCTGGCGGGGTTTTGGCAGGCCTTCTGCTACCAGGTTGAGCCGGCGGCCCGTCTGGCGGCGTTGGCGGTGCTGGAGCTGCCCCAGAGCGCCTCCCAGGCCGACATCCGTCGGCGCTGGAAGGCCCTGGCCCTGGCGCATCATCCCGATCGCGGGGGTGAGGTGGGGCGCTTTCAGGCCATCGAGCTGGCCTGGCGGACCCTGCGGGATTAGCGCTCTGTCACCAGCAGGCGCAGGGCCAGGCCGGCAAACAGGGTGCCGGCGACGCGGTTCATCCAGCTCTCGGCCTTGGGCTGGCGGGCAAACCAGTTGCCCAGCCGGCCGGCCAGCAGGCTGATGAAGCCGAACACCAGCAGGGCGCAGAGGATGAAGAGCCCGCCCAGCAGCAACAGCTGCGGTGCCAAGGGGCCTTGCTCCGGCTGGGTGAACTGCGGCAGGAAGGCCAGGAAGAAGATGGAGACCTTGGGATTGGTCAGGTTCATCAGGATGCCGCGCCGGTAGAGGGCCTGGGACGACAGCTGGACCTGCTCGCGGCTCAGCCCCTGAGCGCCGGCCCGCCAGGCGCCCCACGCCAGGTAGAGCAGGTAGGCGGCGCCGCCGACTTTCAACAGGGTGAAGGCCAGGGCGGAGGCCTGAAACAGGGCGGCCACCCCCAGGGCCACGGCGGAGGTGTGGACTATGAGTCCGGTGGCCAGGCCCAGGGTCACCAGGTAGCCGGCCTTGGGGCCGCGCAGCATGGCCTGCCCCAGCACGAACAGGTTGTCCGGACCCGGCGCCAGACAGAGCAACAGGGCGCTGGTGAGAAACAGCAGCAGGGTATGGGGGTCGAGCATGACGCCTCCTTGGCAAAACAAAGGCCGCCTATCGGCGGCCTTGGCATCATAACCCCAGGGAGGCGAGCAGGTCATCCTGCTCCGAGCTGTCGCCGGACTTGCTTTCCGACTGGGCGGCGGGCTGGCTGTTGCCGGCCAGGATGGCATCGGGGTCCACCACTTCGGGTTGGAAGTCATGCAACTGGATGAACTCCGTCTTGTCCATGGCCAGTTCCAGATAGAAGATGTTGTTGCGGGTGGTATAGAAGGAGACGCGGCGGGCCTGGGGGCGGTCCAGGTTGGTGTCCACCGAGATCAGCACCTGCTTGTTGAGGGTCAGCATCTTGGGCTGGCTCTGGCTGATGGAGGTCTGCAGCTGCTGGCTCACCTTGCCGGTGAAGTCGCCCAGTATCTGGTTCATCAGCTCGCCCATCACGTTGCCCACCTCGTCGGAGGTGTGCTGGGTGGCCAGCTCCTCCTGCGGAATGCCCATGCTCATCAGGTAGCTCTGATAGACCTCCATGGCAGCCGCGGCGGTGAAGTTGATCACCACCAGGCCGGAGAAGGCGCCGTCGAACAGCACGAAGCAGCCGAGATCGGGTTTCAGCGAGGTCTTGTGGATGCGCTGCACCATGGGGGAGTAGTTGATATCCAGTCCGCTGGCGGCACCCAGCACGTCGGTGACGGAGTTACACAGCTTGATCAGAATGTCTTCTGTGGTAACGGCCTCGTTCTTTTTCATGATGTATCCCTTGAGGAGCAGGTGCCAGGGCACCTGGGGGCCTGTGTCGTTATCAAATTCTAGCCACAATAGTCCGGGCCAGGAATGGCGTCCAGCTTAGCGGCGCCGCCGGTTGAGGGCGGCCGTCACCACTATCATCTGGTGGGGGATGATGCACACCAGCCCCAGCAGGATGATCAGGGTGTCCACCCCCAGTCCGCCGAGGCTGATATACCAGTTGGCCGGCAGCAGGTGAAACAGGTCGAAGTGTTCCAGTATGCCCCAGGCCAGCAGCAGGGAGCCGATGAGGTTGAGGATGTGGGCGTACAGGGGAATGGGAATGCGCTGAGCCATGGCGAGCCTATGCTTGATAAGGATGAAGGCCGGATTCTAACGCCCTTTGCCCGGGCCCTGACAAGCGCCGGGATGCAAAAGCGTGGCCGCCGTCCTGCCGCAGTTTGGACATGCCTTGGGTGGCTCGGCCTTTCGTGGCACAATGTCGGCCCGCCGGCCTTGGCCCGGTTCACTTGATTCAGTCGGAGAGCGTCATGAAAACCAGCCCCAAACCCGCCGCCCGCAAGGCGCCCAAGCGTGAGTCTGAAGAGCAGGCCCGGGTGGCCCGCGAGCGTAAGCGCGCCGCCAAGCGCAAGGGGCTCAAGGCCGGCAGCCGGCACGGTGAGGCGACCCAGGATGACAAGGCCAAACGCGGTGGCCAGCCGGCAGATCCCCGGGTGGGTTCCCGCAAGCCGGTGAGCCTGGCCCCCAGCGCCCCCGCTAAACCCAAACCGAAGGCCAAGCCGGTCACTCAGGCCAAGCCGGATCCGGCGGCTCTGGAAAAGGAGCTGCTGGCCATCGAGAACGATGAGCGCTTGAGTCGTCTGCTGGATCGGCTGGACGAAGGTCAGCCCATCACCAGCGAGGAGCAGGACTGGGTGGATGCCCAGCTGGCCCGCCACCAGGCCCTGATGGCCGAACTGGGGCTGGACGACGAGGATGAAGACGACGAAGCGCCGGCCGATGAGTCAGCCCATAGCGAGGAGCTGTGGCAGCGTTTCATGGATGACAATTTCGATCCCAATGCCCTGGGTGACGAACCCCGCCAGGGCAAGCAATAAGGCGGCCGGCAGGCCGCGCCGATCTGAGAGGTAGCATCTTGCATCCAGTCCAGTGGGATGAGGCACTCATCCAGAAGTACAACTACAGCGGCCCTCGCTACACCTCCTATCCCACAGCCCTGGAGTTTGACGAGGGCTTCGGTTACCCGCAGTTCCTGCAGGCGGCGGCGCAGTATCCGGCGCGGCCTCTGTCCCTGTATGTGCACATCCCCTTCTGCCACATGCTGTGCTACTACTGCGCCTGCAACAAGATCATCACCCGCCAGACCCAGAAGGCCGCCGAGTACCTGGACTACCTGGCCAAGGAGGTCGCCCAGCTGGCGCCGCGCTTTGCCGGCCGCACCGTCACCCAGCTGCACTGGGGCGGCGGCACGCCCACCTACCTGAATCACGACGAGATCCGCCAGCTGATGGGGCTGCTGCGCCAGCACTTCCAGTTCGCCGACACGGCGGAGATCAGCATAGAGGTGGATCCGCGGGAGATCGCCCTGGATACCCTGGATCTGCTCAAGGAGGTGGGGTTCAACCGCCTGAGCATAGGGGTGCAGGACTTCGATGCCAAGGTGCAGGCGGCGGTGAATCGGGTACAGGACAACGACTTCATCCGCGCCATGCTGCAGCGGGCCGATGCTCTGGGCTTTGCCTCCACCAACCTGGATCTCATCTACGGACTGCCGCTGCAGACCCCGGAGAGCTTCCTGCACACCCTGGAGCAGGTGGTGGCCATGCGCCCGGGACGCCTGTCGGTGTTTAACTATGCCCACCTGCCGGCGCGTTTCCCCGGTCAGCACAAGATCAAGGATGAGACGCTGCCGACCGCGGCCCAGAAGCTGACCATGCTGCAGCAGACCATCGCCTTCCTCACCGAGGCGGGCTACCAGTACATCGGCATGGATCACTTCGCCCTGCCGGAGGATGAGCTGGCCCAGGCCCAGCGCCGCGGTGAGCTGCACCGCAACTTCCAGGGCTACACCACCCAGGGCGAGTGCGATCTGCTGGGGCTGGGGGTCTCTTCCATCAGCATGCTGGGGGATGCCTACTCCCAGAATCAGAAGGATCTGAAGACCTACTACCAGCAGGTGGACAGCCTGGGCCATGCCCAGTGGAAGGGCTGCGCCCTGAACCGGGACGATCTCATTCGCCGGGATGTCATCAAGGCGCTGATCTGCAACTTCCGCCTGGCGTTTGCCGAGATAGAAGAGCGCCATGGCCTGCGCTTTGCCGACTACTTCGCCGAGGATCTGGCGCTGCTGCAACCCTTCGTGGCCGATGGTCTGGTGACCCTCGATAGCGACGGCATCCAGGTGAGCGCCACCGGTCGCCTGCTGATCCGCAACATCTGCATGTGCTTTGATGTCTACCTGCGCCAGCGGGCCCGCCAACAGCAGTTCTCCCGGGTGATCTGAGTGCCGGGGCCAGGAGCCCCGGTCGTTTGTTCCTTCCCCTCTCACGTTTCGCCACCGACCGTTTGGCGTCCCTGTCTGCCAAGGGCTACACCTAGATCCAAGGCGGTCTGCCGTTGGCCTGTGGGGCCTAGGGGGCGGTATGCGGGTGGGTATTCCCAAGGAAATCAAGGCACAGGAGTACCGGGTCGGCCTGGCGCCGGCCGGTGTGCGGGAGCTGGTGGCCCGTGGCCATGAGGTGCTGGTGCAATGCGGTGCCGGTGCTGGCATCGGGGTAACGGATGCGGACTATGCCGCCGTGGGAGCCCGGCTGGTGGGGGAGGCGGCCAGCCTGTTTGCCGAGGCGCAGCTGGTGGTCAAGGTCAAGGAGCCCCAGCCTGAGGAGTGTGGCTACCTGCGGCCGGGCCAGCTGCTGTTTACCTACCTGCATCTGGCGGCGGCACCGGTCCTCACCCAGGCGCTGTGTGCCAGTGGCGCCAGCTGCATCGCCTATGAGACGGTGACCTCGCCCGAGGGCGGCTTGCCCCTGCTGGCACCCATGTCGGAGGTGGCCGGTCGCATGGCGGTGCAGGCCGGCGCCTGCTATCTGGAGAAACCCCGACAGGGCCGCGGCGTGTTGCTGGGTGGTGTGCCCGGGGTGCCGCCGGCCGAGGTGCTGATCCTGGGGGGCGGCGTGGTGGGCTCTCATGCCGCCATGATCGCCTGTGGCATGGGGGCCAGGGTAAGGGTGCTGGATCGCAATCTGGCGGTGTTGCGCCGACTGTGGCGCCAGTTTGGCAACCAGCTGGAAACCGAGTTTGCCACCGCCGAGGCGGTGGAGCGGCACTGCCTGACGGCGGATCTGGTGATCGGCAGCGTGCTGGTGCCTGGCGCGTCCACCCCCCGTCTGGTGAGCCGGGAGCTGGTGGGGCGGATGCAGCCCGGTGCCGTGCTGGTGGATGTGGCCATCGATCAGGGTGGCTGTTTTGCCACCTCGCGGCCCACCACCCATGGCGATCCCGTCTATCTGGTGGATCAGGTGTTGCATTATTGCGTGGCCAACATGCCGGGCGCCGTGCCCCGTACCGCCACTTTCGCCTTGAACCACGCCACCTTGCCGTTCGTACTGGCATTGGCGGATCAGGGGCTGGACGCCCTGCGGCAGGATCCCCATCTGGCGGCCGGCCTGAATGTCCATGCGGGCCAGATCACCCACGGCGGGGTAGCCGATTCTGTGGGGACCTCGTATATTCCGCCGGCACAGGCCTTGTCGTAAGGGCGGTCAGGCTGGTGTAAGCTTGCCTATGCTTAACTGTCACAGGGCCGCCAGGAGGGTGCTGATGCCCCCCATTCCATTAGGTTCAGCGAGTTGGCCTGTTCGCCGAGGAGTCTCAAGATGCAAAGCGCAAAATCGTTGTTGTGGGTTATGACGGCCGCCCTGGCGGTGACCGGGTGTGCCAATCAGAATCTCTACTCCGGGGATGTGTATACCGCCGAGCAGGCCAAGGTCACCCAGACCGTGGTCTATGGCACCCTGGTTTCCATTCGTCCGGTGAAGATCCAGGCGGGGGGAGATTCCCTGCTGGGCACCATTGGCGGTGCTGTGATCGGTGGTGTGCTGGGTAGCGCAGTCGGCGGTGGTAAGGGCAAGGATCTGGCGACCGCCGCCGGTGCCGTGGCTGGTGCCGCGGCGGGCAAGAAGGCCATGGAGTCCATGGACTTGGTGGACGGTGCCGAGCTGGAAATCAAGAAGGACAGCGGTGATATCGTGGTGGTGGTGCAGGCCCCCAACGCCGCCTATCAGCCCGGGGCTAGGGTGCGCATGGTGCAGTCTGGCAACAAGGTCACCGTCTCAGTGGTGCAATAACTGCGGTTATGATGATGAAAAAGGCGCCTGATGGCGCCTTTTGTTTTCCCTGCGTTAGGTCCGAGCGCTGGCCTGTGCCTGCAGCTGGCGTTTCTCCTCCGGGCTCAGGAAGGCCAGGGTCAGGCCGTTTAGCTGACACTGACGGATCTGCTCGGCGCTGAGGCCTGCCAGCGGCGCGGCCACCTGATACTCGTGGGGCAGGTCGATACCTTCCACCGCCGGATCATCGGTGTTGAGGCAGGCCAGGATGCCGTGGGACAGGAACTGGCGCAGGGGATGGCGAGACAGATCGGATACCGTGCTGGTCTGCAGGTTGGAGGTGAGGCAGGACTCGATGCCGATGCCCCTCGCCGCCAGGTAATCCAGCAGGGGCGGGTCTTCGATGGCTTTCACGCCATGGCCGATGCGTTCGGCTCCCAGGGCGCGTACCGCATGCCAGATGCTGTCGGCGCCGGCGGCCTCGCCGGCATGGACAGTGATGCGCAGACCGGCATCCCGTACCTGGCGAAAATGCGACTCGAACAGGGGACCGGGGAAGCCCAGCTCGTCACCGGCCAGATCCATGGCCACCAGATCCTGGGCATGGGCCAAGCAGGCATCCAGCTCCTGCTGGCAGGCGGCCTGGCCAAAGGTGCGACTCATGATGCCGATGAGGTTGGTCTTGATGCCGAAATCCCGGCTGCCGGCCCGCACGCCGTCTATCACGGCCTCCACCACGCCCTGTGGAGCCAGGCCGTGGGTCATGGCCATGTAACCCGGGCTGAAGCGCAGCTCGGCATAGTCGATGCCGGCCAGCTTGAGATCTTCCACATTCTCGTAGGCTACCCGGCGGCAGGCGTCGTAGTCCGCCAGCACCTTGACCCCCCAGTCCAGCTTGCTGAGAAAGGCCACCAGGCTGGGTTCCTTCTCCACGATTTGCACATGGGGGCGCAAGGCCTCCAGCTCGGTGGCGGGCAGGCTCAGGCCATGTTGCAGGCCCAGCGCCAGTATGGTCTGCGGGCGTATGTTACCGTCCAGATGGCGGTGCAGGTCGGTGAGGGGGAGGCGGGGATCTAGCATGGCGATTCCAAAACTGAACAGGGGAATCGGCCCATTGTAGCCGGGAAGCGCCGGCTTGGCACTGCGCCACGAATGAGGCCGGCTTGTGGGGCCGGCCTCGGTGGGGGTCATGACATGTCCAGCTCTTTGAGCTTGCGGGTCAGGGTGTTGCGGCCCCAGCCCAGCAGACGGGCGGCCTCCTGCTTGTGGCCGTGGGTGTGCTGCAGAGCGGTATCCAGCATGATGCGCTCGAATTCCGGCAGGGCTTCACCCAGGATGTCCACCTCGCCACGGGCCAGCTTCTGGGCCACCCATTGCTGCAACTGATCCTGCCAGCGCAGGGAGACGGGCTCATCGCCCCGGCTGCTGATGGGACGCTCCTCGCTGGGGCTGAGCAGCTCGGGCGGCAGATCGGAGACCAGCACCTCCTGGCCCGAGGCCATGACGGTCAGCCAGCGACAGACGTTCTCCAGCTGGCGCACGTTGCCCGGCCAGGCCAGACGGCCCAAGTAGGCTTCGGTGTCCGGATGCAGCTGTTTGGCCTCGACGTTGAGCTCCTTGGCGGCACGCAGTAGAAAGTGTTGTGCCAGACGGGGGATGTCCTCACGGCGTTCCCGCAGGGCCGGCAGATGTACCCGGATGACGTTGAGGCGGTGGAACAAGTCCTCCCGGAACTCGCCATCGTGTACGCGCTTCTCCAGATCCTGGTGGGTGGCAGCTATGATGCGCACATCCACCTGTACCGGCTGATGGCCACCCACTCGGTAGAACTGGCCGTCAGCCAGCACCCGCAACAATCGAGTCTGGACATCCAGCGGCATGTCGCCGATTTCGTCCAGGAACAGGGTCCCGCCATTGGCCTGCTCGAAGCGGCCGTGACGCACGTTGTTGGCGCCGGTGAAGGCCCCCTTCTCGTGGCCGAACAGTTCAGATTCGATCAGTTCCTTCGGTATCGCCGCCATGTTCAGGGCGATGAAGGGCTTGGCCGCCCGGGGGCTGTGCTTGTGCAGGGCGTGGGCCACCAGCTCCTTGCCGGTACCGGATTGGCCGTTGATCAGCACTGAAATGGAGGAGCGGGCCAGCCGACCGATGGCGCGGAACACCTCCTGCATGGCAGGTGCCTCGCCGATGATCTCCGGTGCGGCACTGGACGGCTGCAGTTTGGCGCGGCGCTTGTTGCGCTGCTCCTTGAGGTGGCTCTCGGCACGATGCACCAGGGCCACGGCCTCATCGATATCAAACGGCTTGGGCAGGTATTCGAAGGCGCCGCTTTGATAGGCATTGACCGCGCTGTCCAGATCCGAGTGGGCGGTCATGATGATCACCGGCATGTCCGGTTGCCGTTCCTGGATCTGTTGCAGCAGGGTGAGGCCGTCGATGCCGGGCATGCGAATGTCGGACAGTATGACCTCGGGACTATCCTGTTCCAGCTGGCTCAGCAGGCTCTCTCCATCCTCAAAGCTCTGGCACTCGAATCCTTCGGCGCTGAGTGCACGCTCCAGTACCCAACGGATAGAGCTGTCATCGTCCACAATCCAGACTTTGGCTGCCATATGATTCCCTTACTTGCGAAGCGGTAGATAAATACAGAATTCGGTGTGACCGGGCCAACTGACGCACTCGATGCGCCCCTTGTGCTGGTCGATGAGGTTCTGGGCAATGGATAGCCCCAGGCCCGTGCCGCCCTCCTTGCCCGTTACCATGGGGTAGAAGAGGGTGTCACGGATGGCCTCGGGGATGCCCGGGCCGTTGTCTATGATGCGGATCTCCGCCGCCAGCCGGTAGCGCTTGCCATGGATGGTGATCTGGAAGACGGTACGGGTCTTCAGGCGAATGGAGCCTTGATCCCCCATGGCCTCGGCGGCGTTGCGCACTATGTTGAGGAAGGCCTGTTGCAACTGATCCGGCTCCATCTCGAAGTCCGGGATACTGGGGTCATAATCGCGCTCAATCTTGATACCAGGGGGCAGCTCCAGCTCCACCAGGCGGCGCACCTGTTCCAGTACCGAGTGGACATTATGCACCTGGTGACGCCCGGGGCGTTGCGGCCCCAACAGGCGATCCACCAGGTTCCGCAACCTGTCGGCCTGGGCGATGATGATGCCGGTGTATTCCTTGAGGCTCTCTTCCGGTAAAGCCTTTTCCAGCAATTGGGCCGCGCCCCGCAAGCCACCCAGGGGGTTCTTGATCTCGTGGGCCAGGCCTCGGACCAGATCCCGGGCGGCCAGCTGTTGTGCGTGTTGCTGGATTTCCTGACTGATGCGCTTTTGCTGGTCGATCTTGCGCAGCTCCATCAGTGCCAGCTGTTCGTGATTTTCAAACACCGCCATGACGCTGACTTCCACCAGCTTGGCTTCACCCTCCACTACCAGGGTGACTTCATTATCGGTGAAGCCTTGGCCGATTTTCAGGCAGGCGCGCAGCCGCTCCAGATCCAGGGAGAGATACTCCACCAGTTGTTCCAGGCTATGACCCAGCAGGCGGCGTGCACTGACCCCCAGCAGCTGCTCGGCGGCTGGGTTGACGTAATGAACCACCATGTTGGTATCCAGCAGCACCACAGCGGTCAGCAGGTTATCCAACAGGGTCTTGGGCAAGTCAGGACGGCTATCCACGGCCGGTCTCCCTAAAATGATGCAGTGCACCAAAAAGGACTTTTAATCTACCTGTATTGGTGCAATCAGCCAGCGCTTTTAGCCTGGCGAGCCCGGTTTAGCACGGATGCCTTGTGCAGGTAGACGGTAATGGAGGATGACGATGCAAGTACCTTGCCGTCTTTATCCAGTAGTTGAAGCTGGATCTGGTGGGTGCCGCGTTCCACATTGCTTAATGAAACCGGTAACTGATTGGTCAGCGTGCTGGTCTGCTGGCCATCCAGCAGCACTTTTATCTGGAAACCCTGCTTGGGGGTAAAAGGAAGCACTCGTGCCTTGAGGGGGATTTGGCCCTCGTTATTCCACAGTGTCTCCTGATCCTTGGGACTGGTCAGCTCTAGGGTATAGGCGGTCTCTGGGGGCGTGGTCTGGTCGGCTTGCGTTGGCTGATTGGTCTGAACTGGGGCAGCCGGCGTCGGTGCGCCCTGAGGAGGCGTGGTCATTTGTAGGGTTTCCGACTGGGCGCCGGGATGAGGTTGATCCGAGAAGTGGATAACCCCCTGGGCATCCACCCAGCGATAGATGGTTTGAGCGGCCTGCAGGGGCAGGGCGAGGCTGAGCAGCAACCAGGCAAGACGCATGGGTTCCTCCTTGAGGGTAAAAGGTCTCGGGTCTCATTATTGGAGAGTCGCCAAAAAAAAACCCGCCTAGATGGCGGGTTTTGGGGACTGGCTCTGCTTATACGGAGTAGTACAGTTCGTACTCAACCGGATGCGGAGTCATGCGTACGCGATCCACGTCGGCTTGCTTCAGCTCCAGGTAGGAGTCGATGAAGTCGTCGGAGAAGACGCCACCACGGGTCAGGAACTCACGGTCGGCATCCAGAGAGGCCAGAGCCTCGTCCAGAGAACCGGACACGGTCGGGATCAGCGCTTCTTCTTCCGGCGGCAGATCGTACAGGTTCTTGTCCATGGCTTCGCCCGGATGGATCTTGTTGATGATGCCGTCCAGACCGGCCATCAGCTGAGCAGCGAAGGCCAGGTACGGGTTGGCAGCCGGATCCGGGAAGCGAACTTCGATACGACGGGCCTTCGGGCTCGGTACCAGCGGGATACGGATGGAGGCAGAGCGGTTACGGGCGGAGTAGGCCAGCATAACCGGTGCTTCGTAGCCAGGAACCAGACGCTTGTAGGAGTTGGTAGCCGGGTTGGTGAAGGCGTTCACAGCCTTAGCGTGCTTGATGATACCGCCGATGTAGTACAGAGCGGTTTCAGACAGACCACCGTACAGGTCGCCGGCGAACAGGTTAACCCCATCCTTGGCCAGAGACTGGTGGCAGTGCATGCCTGAACCGTTGTCACCAAACATGGGCTTCGGCATGAAGGTTACGGTCTTGCCGTAAGCGTGGGCCACGTTGTGGATGACATACTTCAGCACCTGAACTTCGTCAGCCTTCTTGGTCATGGTGTTGAAGCGGGTGGCGATTTCGTTCTGACCGGCAGTGGCCACTTCGTGGTGGTGAGCTTCAACCACTTGACCCATCTCTTCCAGGATCAGACACATGGCGGAACGCAGGTCTTGGGAAGAGTCAACCGGAGCAACCGGGAAGTAACCGCCCTTAACGCCGGGACGGTGGCCCTTGTTGCCATCTTCGTATTCGGTGGCGGAGTTCCAGGCTGCTTCTTCGGCATCAACCTTGAAGAAGGAACCGCCCATGGTGTTGCCGAAACGGACGTCGTCAAACACGAAGAATTCCGGCTCCGGTCCGAACAGGACGGTGTCGGCGATGCCGCTGGACTTCAGGAATTCTTCAGCACGCTTGGCGATGGAGCGCGGATCGCGATCGTAGCCAGTCATGGTGGCGGGTTCCAGGATGTCGCAACGGACGATCAGGGTCGCTTCTTCGGTGAAGGGATCCATGACGGCGGTAGAGGCGTCGGGCATCAGAACCATGTCAGATTCGTTGATACCTTTCCAACCGGCGATGGAAGAACCGTCGAACATCTTGCCGTCTTCGAAGAAACCTTCGTCGACTTGGTGAGACGGGATGGAAACGTGCTGTTCCTTACCCTTGGTATCAGTGAAGCGAAGATCAACAAATTTCACTTCTTGTTCTTTGATCATCGCCAGAACATTTGCAGCGGACATGTCAACTAACCTCCGGTGTCGTAAAAACGTATTCGAAATCAACAGTGCCTCGGAAAAGAGGTCTGCTAAAAGCGTGCCAAAAAATTAATTCCTTTAACTTACAGAGAGTAATGGCTTTGAGCCGATCCACCAAAAACCGGCATGCATCAATATGGTGCATCGAAAACCATTTTGAGGCCCCAAAATGGGTCAATTGGTTCGCCAGGTCCACTCGCTCTGGGCTCATAGTGTGAGGCAAGGCAAAATTTGATCACGGAATTTCAGTTGAATTTGCTATGAAGATCACAAGTGGCCGAGTAGAATGACTGCCCAATTTTTCCCCACTTGTTTTAGAGGCGAGGATGTTAGACAAGCTCCGCAATATTGCCATTATCGCGCACGTTGACCATGGCAAAACCACACTGGTAGATAAGCTGTTGCAACAATCCGGCACCCTGGACCGCAATAGCGAAGGCCAGGAGCGGATCATGGACTCCAATGATCTGGAAAAGGAGCGTGGCATCACCATCCTTGCCAAGAATACCGCCATTCGCTGGAATGACTACCGCATCAACATCGTCGACACCCCCGGCCACGCCGACTTCGGTGGTGAAGTAGAGCGGGTCATGTCCATGGTCGATTGCGTACTGCTGCTGGTGGATGCCGTGGACGGCCCCATGCCCCAGACCCGTTTCGTGACCCAGAAGGCGTTCGCCCAGGGTCTGCGTCCCATCGTGGTGGTCAATAAGGTTGACCGTCCTGGTGCCCGTCCGGACTGGGTCATTGATCAGGTGTTCGATCTGTTCGACAACCTGGGCGCCACCGACGAGCAGCTGGACTTCCCCATCGTCTATGCCTCCGCGTTGCAGGGCTACGCCACCCTGGATTTGGATAAGCCGTCCGACAACATGGATCCCCTGTTCCAGGCCATCGTTGATTTCGTCGAGCCGCCCAAGGCGGATCCGGCCGGCGAATTCCAGATGCAGATCTCCCAGCTGGACTACTCCTCCTACGTGGGCGTCATCGGCATCGGCCGTATCACCCGTGGCAGCGTCAAGCCCAACATGCAGGTGACCGTAGTGGGTGCCGATGGCAAGACCCGTACCGGCAAGGTGGGTCAGGTCATGGGTTACCTGGGCCTGCAGCGCACCGAAGTCACGGGTGCCCAAGCCGGTGACATCATCGCCATCACGGGTCTGGGTGAGCTGAAGATCTCCGACACCATCTGCTCCAACGCTGCCGTGGAGGCCCTGCCGCCCCTGTCGGTGGACGAGCCTACCGTCACCATGACCTTCCAGGTCAACACCTCGCCGTTCGCCGGCAAGGAAGGCAAGTTCGTCACCTCCCGTAACATCCTCGAGCGTCTGCAGAAGGAGCTGGTGCACAACGTGGCCCTGCGGGTGGACGAAACCGAAGATCCGGACAAGTTCCGTGTCTCCGGCCGGGGTGAACTGCACCTGGGCATCCTGATCGAAAACATGCGCCGCGAAGGTTTCGAACTGGCCGTGTCCCGTCCCGAGGTCATCATCAAGACCATCGATGGCGTGCGCATGGAACCGATGGAAACCCTGACCGTGGACATCGAAGAGCAGAACCAAGGCGCCATCATGGAGAAGCTGGGTGAGCGCAAGGCGGATCTGTCCAACATGGTGCCGGACGGCAAGGGCCGGGTGCGGTTGGATTACCTGATCCCGGCGCGTGGCCTGATCGGCTTCCAGACCGAGTTCATGACCCTGACTTCCGGTACCGGTCTGCTGTACCACACCTTCGAGCGTTATGACGAGTACAAGGGTGGCAGCATCGGCGAGCGGCAGAACGGCGTGTTGATCGCCAACGCCACCGGTAAGGCCCTGGGCTTCGCCCTGTTCAACCTGCAGGAACGTGGCCGTCTGTTCATCGAACACGCCACCGAGGTATACGAAGGTCAAATCATCGGTATCCACAGCCGTTCCAACGACCTGACCGTAAACTGCCTCAAGGGCAAGCAGCTGACCAACATGCGAGCCTCCGGCACCGATGAGGCCATAGTGCTGACCCCGCCTATCAAGATGACCCTGGAACAGGCCATGGAGTTCATCGACAACGATGAGCTGGTGGAAGTGACCCCCAAGAGCATCCGCATTCGCAAGAAGCTGCTCACCGAGATGGACCGTAAGCGCGCCGGTCGCGCCGCGGGCAAGGACGAATAAGGCCTTCTCCCTCTCAAGCAGAACCCCCGCCATGTGCGGGGGTTCCTTTATCTAGAATCTGCTGTCGTTTGCTGCCATGATCTGCTCAGTCGAGTCCATTCTGGGAGCCCTGCCGTGTCCATCCTCGCGTCATCCAAGCCCTTGAAGCTGCATCGGCGGCTGCTACCGTTTCTGCGCTGTTTCCTGCGGCGCAGCCGGGAGGATCGGCTACCCGTGCTGGCCGGACACCTGGCCTATGTCACCCTGCTCTCCCTGGTGCCGCTGGTGGCGGTGGTGTTTGCGGTGCTGGCCTATCTGCCGGCCTTCGAGCAGGTGCAGCGGCAGCTGGAGGCGTTCGTGTTCGAGAACTTCTTGCCCACCGCCGGCGAGGTGATCCACGACTATCTGCTGACCTTCGTGGGCAATGCCTCCCGCACCACCTCCTTCGGCCTGCTGGCCCTGATGGTGGTGGCCCTGTTGCTCATCTCGGCCATCGACGAAAACCTCAATCATATCTGGCGCAGCCGGGGCAAGCGCCGGTTGAGTACCACCATCGCCGTCTACTGGCTGGTGCTGACCCTGGGACCCTTGCTGGTGGGGGCCAGCCTGCTGGCCACCTCCTATGTGGTGTCGCTGCGGCTGTTTGATGGTGAGCTGGTGGTGGGGGTGATGAGTCGGCTGCTGGGGCTGTTGCCGTTATTGCTGTCCTTCTGCGCCATGCTGCTCATCTACCTGCTGGTGCCCAACGTCAAGGTGCAGTTGCGTCATGCCCTGCTGGGTGCCCTGGTGGCCGCCCTGCTGTTTGAGGGGGCCAAGAAGGGCTTTGCCTTCTACATCACCCATTTCACCTCGTACCAACTGATCTACGGCGCCCTGGCCGTCATTCCCATCCTGTTTGTCTGGGTCTATCTGAGCTGGCTGATCGTGCTGCTGGGGGCGGAGGTGACCGCCACCCTGGGGGAGCAGGCCCAGGGCGACGGCCCACAGTGGGATTGATGTATCCCTTGGCCTGGCGGGCCCGAGCGGTGACAATGCGGCCTTTGGTTGAGAAGGGAGTGACGGCATGATTGCCTTGATTCAGCGGGTCAGCGAGGCCAGCGTGCGGGTGGACGGCCAGGTGGTGGGGGCCATCGGCCCCGGGCTGCTGGTGCTGCTGGGGGTGGAGCGGGGCGATGACAAGACGCTGGCGGAGCGGCTGCTGCACAAGGTGAGCGGTTACCGGGTGTTCGGTGACGAGCAGGGCAAGATGAACCTCAACGTGCAGCAGGCTGGCGGCAGCCTGCTGGTGGTCTCCCAGTTCACCCTGGCGGCCGAAACCAAGAAGGGCATGCGCCCCAGCTTCGCCGAGAAGGCGGCGGCTCCCGAGCTGGCGGAATCCTTGTATGACTACTTTGTCGCGCAGGGCCGGCGGCAGGGACTGAGGGTGGAGACGGGGCGCTTCGCCGCCGACATGCAGGTGAGCCTGACCAACGACGGCCCGGTCACCTTCTGGCTGCAGGTGTAGCGATCAGCGCGGGCTGGCCCAGAGGATGCGGTTGCGGTAGCCGCTGACCTTCTGCTCCCCCTCGGGGATGAAGTAGGTTTCCAGCGCCTCCAGCAGCACCTGGCTCTCGGCATCGTCCCGGGCCGGCAGGTTGATGATGAGCCGCTGGGTGACGCAGCTGGCCAGCCGTGCATAGAGGCGGGGGGCGAACAGGCAGGCGGGCACGCCGTCGCCGCTGAACAGGTCCACCAGGGCCACCTCGACCGGCTGCTGCCAGTGCTCCAGCCAGGCCAGGGCCTCGGCCTGATAGAGGCGCGGCTTGGCATTGGCCTGGAAATACTCCTGATACAGCTCCAGCACTATGGGATCCAGCTCCACGCAGTAGTGGCGGATGGCCTTGTTGCGGGCCCGCAGCCAGCGGGTCAGATCGCCGCCCCCCAGGCCCAGCTCCAAGAAGGTGGCCAGCTTGGGGGGCAGCAGCTCCGCCACCGTCTGCTGGTGGGGCAGGCAGAGGCGGGGCGGATCCTTGCGCACCAGCACCGACTGCACCACGCCGTCCAGCTCCAGCCAGCGGTAATCGGCATTCTCCAGCACGGCACGGCGGCCGTACTCCCCCTCCACCAGACGCAGCAGCTGGCCCTGTTGCAAGGAGTCATGCAGATGAAAGGGGGGGAGTTTGGCGGCCATATCAGGGTCTCAACTTGCTTTGCCGCCCCTGGGGCGGGTAGGTGACGGGGGTGACGCGCCAGGGCTGACAACCCTGGGATTCGGCCACTTGCAGGCTGGGCTCGGCGAGAGGGCCGCTCAGACGGGCGGTCAGGGCCGGGCAGTAGCGGCTGTCCAGCAGGGCCCACTGCAGATCCCATTGCCCCTTGGCCAGATCCACACCCCCCTGCCAGGCCAGCAGGTGGGTGATGGAGGAGGCGGCGGAGCCCGCCAGGCTCAGCCGACCGGCCTGGGCGGTGAGCTGCAGCCGACTGGGATTGAAGGCGGTGTCCCCCTTGGGCAGCTGGGTCAGCAGGGTAGACCAGGGTGTCGGCTCCGGCAGCGTCTTTTGTTGCAGCAGATCGTCCAGCGCCTGATCCAGGGCGATGCCCTCCAGGAAGCCGTCGTTGACCGTCAGGCTGACCTGGCCGCTGAGGCTGCTGCCGATCTGGGCCCAGCTGTTGCCCTGGGCCTGCAGATCCAGCTGCAGCTGGCCCTTGCCGTCGAAGGGGTAGCTGGGCTGCCACAGGGCGCTCACCTGTTGCAGATCCGCCGGCTGCCAGCTCAGCTGCAACGCCTGCTGGCCGTCGGCGGCGGTGCTCCATTGGCCGCTGGCGCTCAGCTGGCCGCCCTGTAGCTGGGTGGTGAGCTGCTTGAGCTTGAGGTCGTCGGCCTGCCATTCGGCAGCCAGCTCGCCCTGGCGCCCCACCAGGCCCCCATAGGCCAGCTCCAGCCAGCTGGCCTCCAGGCGGGCGCGCTCGCCGGCCCGGTGCAACCCCTGCTCATCCAGCAGCAGATCCGTGGCGAACAGCTCGCCCCCCTTGAGGGACAGCGGCAGGGCATCATCAAACGAGATCAGGTTGAGCTGCCCCACGTCCAGGCGGCGCAGCTGCACCCTGGGCCAGCCGGTCAGCTGCTGACGCCAGTCGGCCGGCAGCTCCAGCCGTCCCTTGTCCAGGGTGGCGCGCTCCAACGTCAGGGTCTGGCCATCGGCCTCCAGCTGGCCGGCCAGGCTCAGCTGCCCCTGCCACAGGCCGGCGTCCAGCCGGAACGGCGAGCTGTCGCCGGCGTTGAGTTCCAGCTGCCCCTTGGGCTGCTCCAGGTGCCACAGGCTGCCCCAGGCCAGCTCATCGGCCTGGCCCTTGAGGCGCAGCTGAGGACGATTGCCCGCCTGCCAGTTGAGCTGATTCAGCTGGCCGTGGAAGCGGTTGAGGGCGCGGTGGGCACTGGCCTGGGACAGGCTGATGTCCTCCAGGGTCAGCTGGCCCAGCTGCAGCTGCCGCACCGGCAGCACCTGGGGGGCATGGTCCAGATCCAGCCGGTTGCCCTCCAGGCGGGCACTCTGGGCTTGCAGGCTGGCCTGGGCCGGATCCCAGGTGAGCTGCTGCAGGTCGAAGCGACCGTCCAGCCCTTTGCCGCTGAGGTGATCCAGCTGCAGGCGGTTGGCCTGCCACTGGCCATCCAGCTCCAGATCCGCCAGCTGCAGGTTGTGCCAGCGCAGTCGGCCGATGCGGCCGGTGAGGCCCAGCTGCTGCAGGGGCTGCCACTGGCCGTCCTGCACCGGTTGCCAGTTACCCAGGTGCAGGCTGACGCCCCCCAGCTGGCCGTCCGGCCAGTGGAGGGCCAGCTCCGTCAGGTTGAGATCCTCCACCTTGAGCTGGGCCAGGGGGAGGCTGGGCCAGCTCTGGCCGTCTTTCAAGGTCAAACGGGGGCGCACCAGATCCAGGTGGCGGATCACCAGGCGGCGCTGGAACCAGGAGCCTTCGGCCACCTCCAGGTAGATCTTGTCCGCCGTCAGCACCTCCCCCAGCTTGATGCCTTCCGCCAGCACTATGTTGGGGTAGAGGGGATTGTAGTCCAGCTTGTCGATGGTCAGGGGCAGGCCGGTCTGCTGCTCCACCCAGGCGCTCAGGGGCGCCCGCAGGTGGCTGGGATTGAGCAGCCCAAGGCCAATCCAGATCAGGATGATCAGCACCAGCAGGCTGTAGAGGAAAAAGCGAATCGCGGTTTGCATCGTTTTGTCTTCTGTCTCCATCCGGGTGGCCATCCGGCTACTATAGGGGCCGGGCGGGCCGTGGGAAAGTCTAGACCTGGGTGTAGTTGTCCCGCTCTCCCAGCCAGCGGCGGATCAGCGGGGTCACCCGCTCCGGCGCCTCGGCCTGCAGCCGGCGGGCCAGCTGCTGCACCAGGGGGATCAGGGGCTGGTCCCGCAGCAGGTCGGCGATCTTCAGATCCGCCAGCCCGGTCTGCTTGGTGCCCAGCAACTCGCCGGGGCCCCGCAGTTCCAGATCCCGCTGGGCGATGAGAAAGCCGTCGTTGCTCTCCCGCAGCACCGCCAGCCGCTGCTGGGCGGTCTTGGACAGGGGCGCGTGGTAGAGCAGCACGCAGTGGGAGTCCCGGGCGCCGCGGCCCACCCGGCCGCGCAGCTGGTGCAGCTGGGCCAGCCCCAGCCGCTCCGGGTTCTCGATGATCATCAGGCTGGCGTTGGGCACGTCCACCCCCACCTCGATGACGGTGGTGGCCACCAGCAGCTGCAGCTCGCCGGCCTTGAAGGCGCTCATCACAGTCTGCTTCTCCAGGGGGCGCATGCGGCCATGCACCAGGCCGATGCGCAGCCCCGGCAGCCGCAGCTGCAGCTCGTTGGCGGTATTCTCCGCCGCCTGGCAGGCCAGCACCTCAGACTCCTCGATCAGGGTGCAGACCCAGTAGGCCTGGCGACCGTCCTGGCAGGCCTGGCGCACCCGCTCTATCACCTCGTCTCGCCGGCTGTCGGCCAGGGCGACCGTGGTGACCGGGGTGCGCCCCGGCGGCAGCTCGTCGATGATGGAGGTGTCCAGATCCGCGTAGGCGGTCATGGCCAGGGTGCGGGGTATGGGGGTGGCGGTCATGATGAGCTGGTGGGGGTGGGCGCCGGCCTGGCTGCCCTTCTCCCGCAGCGCCAGCCGCTGGTGCACGCCGAAGCGATGTTGCTCGTCGATGATCACCAGCACCAGATGGGCGAAGCGCACCTGCTCCTGGAACACCGCATGGGTGCCCACCACCAGCTGCACCTCGCCGGCGGCCAGGGCGGCCAGCTGGGTCTCCCGTGCCTTGCCCTTGAGCTTTCCCGCCAGGTAGCCAATACGGATCCCCAGGGGCTCCAGCCAGCCGGCCAGGTTGACGGCATGCTGTTCCGCCAGCAGCTCGGTGGGCGCCATCAGGGCCACCTGGCCGCCGTTGCCGATGGCCTGCAGGGCCGCCAGGGCCGCCACCAGCGTCTTGCCGGAGCCCACGTCCCCCTGCACCAGCCGCATCATGGGGTGGGGCCGGGTCAGATCGGTGCCGATCTCCGCCACCACCCGCTGCTGGGCGCCGGTGGGCGAAAAGGGCAGGGCGGCCAGCAGCCGCCCGCACAACGCCGGTTGCGGGGCCAGGGGCACGGCGGCCAGTCGGGCGCTGGCGGCGCGGTGGCGCAGCACCGACAGATGGTGGGCGATGAGTTCTTCGAGGATCAGCCGCTGCTGGGCCGGGTGGCGCCCGGTCTCCAGGGTGGCCAAATCCACCTCCGGCGGGGGTCTGTGCAGCAGCTGCAGGGCATCGGCCTGACTGATCTGCTGGGGGTAGAGCCCCTCGGGCAGCAGCTCGGGCACCCCGTGCTGGCGCAGCAGCACCAGGGCCTGGTCGGTGAGGCCGCGCAGGCTCTGCTGGCGCAGCCCCTCGGTGGCGGGGTAGACGGGGGTCAGGCTGGCTTCTGTCGGCACGGCCTGCTCGTCGTCCAGCAGCTTGTACTCGGGGTGGATCATCTCCAGCCCCTGGTAACCGGCCTTCACCTCGCCGAAGCAGAACAGCCGGCGGCCGGGTTTGAGGGCCGCCTGCTGGCTCATGTGGAAGTGGAAGAAGCGCAGGGTCAGCCCCGCCTGGCCATCGTGCAGCCGGCAGACCAGCATGCGCCGCCGCGCCGGGATGATCTGACAGTCGGTGATGATGCCCTCGGTGCCGCAGCTCATGCCCGGTTGCAGGGCGTCCAGCGGCAGGCTCTGGGTGCGATCTTCGTAGCGCAGCGGCAGGTGGAACAACAGGTCCTGCACCGTCTGCAGGTGCAGGGTCGCCAGTTTCTCGGCCAGCTTGCTGCCTACGCCCTTGAGGCTGGTGATGGGGAGCTTGTCCAGATGCATGCCGGGCCCGTCATACTGTAAATATGATCAGATAATAACAAAGGCCCCCCGAAAACGGGAGGCCTGACTGGCACCTGGGGTTGCCTAGAGGATCTGGCGCAGCAGCAGGTGGGCCTTGAAGCGCTGCAGCCGGGTCAACAGCCGACGGACCTGCTCCGGGTAGTCCTTGAGCTGATCCAGCTGGCTGTAGTGGCTCAGCCGGCGGGTGTGCTGCAGTATGCTGGCCTTCTCCTCGGCAAAGGGCGCCTGCAGCAGGCCTTCGGGATCCCGCAGCAGCAGGCCATTCTCCAGATCCAGGGTCCAGGCCCGGGGATTGAGGTTGCTGCCGGTGATCAGGGTCAGGTCGGTGTCGACGAAGATGCCCTTGAGGTGATAGGAGTTGTCGTCATGCTGCCAGAGCATGACGTTCAGCTGGCCGCTGTCGATGCGCCGCTGATAGCGCTGGCAGAAGCGCCGCAGGTTGCACTCGTACAGGTAAGGCAGGCCGCCGATGGGGCTGAACTTCTCGCCGGGCGGGATGTAGAAGTCGTTGGCGGTCTTGTCCCCCACCACCAGGGTCAGCTTGACGCCGCGCTTGAGCAGCCGGCGCAGATCCTGGGCCAGGCTCTTGGGTGGGTTGAAGTAGGGGGTACAGATGAACACCTCGTCACGGGCGCTGCGCAGCAGCTGCTGTATGACCCGGTTGAGAGCGTTGTCCCGTTTGCCCAGCCCCACCAGCGGAGTGATGCTGAACTGCCCCTCCTTGCGGTGCGTCGGCAGGAAGCGGTACTTGGCCTGCTCCAGGTGCTGGCGGAACTGGCGCTGCAGCGCCTTGAACTGGCGCACCTGGGGCACATCGGGTTTATCCAGCCGCTGCACCGCCCCTTCTTCGATCAGATTGCGCCGTACATATTCCACCATGCTGTCGGCCAAGGCGCCGTCCTGGAATTCATGGTAGCGGTCGAAGCGATAGCGCCCCTGCTGGGCCAGGTAGATGTTGTTCAGGCTGGCGCCGGAGTAGAGCAGGGTGTCGTCGAACACGAAGCCCTTGAGGTGCAGCACCCCCAGCCACTCCCGCCGCTTCACCGGCACGCCGCGAATGGCGATATCCAGCTCCGGGTGAGCGGCGGCCAGCCGCTGGTACAGCATGTGGTTGCCGGATTGCTGGCCCTTGCCGATGAGACCGCGTTGGGCGCGGTGAAAGTCCACCAGCACCTGGATATCCAGGCCGGGGCGGGCCCGCTTGGCCGCATACAGAGCGTCCAGTATCTCCCGGCCGGCCTCATCATCCTGCAGGTAGAGGGCCACCAGATAGATACGGCGCTGCGCCTCACCGATCAGGGTGAGCAGGCGCTGTTTGAACGCCGCTGCCGAATGGTGGATCACCAGGGCCGTGGGGCTGACTGGCAGGGACGGCAAGGCGTCTAGCTGTTGGCGATAGTGAGTCGTGGAAAGCATACGCATACCTGATAATCAACGAGGCTCTGGGCCGAACGCGTCAATTGAAGTGGGCGGATTCTACCAATTTGACGGGGTCCTGCCAGCCTTGCCGGTGCAAAAGGCGGTGGCAGGCCCCGTTATTGGGTCAGAGCGGGGCGGTGGCCTGCTGCAGCCAGGTGCGGGTTTCTTCGTCCAGCAGCGGACCTATCTCTTGCCAAACTTGGGCATGGTAGTCGTTGATCCACTGCCGCTGGCTGTCGTCCAGCAGTTCCTGCGCCAGCAGGCGGACGTCGAAGGGCACCAGGGTCAGACGACGGAACTGGTAGCGGGTGACCTCGCCCGCCTCGGGGCAGGGTTCCACCACCACCAGGTTCTCACAGCGGATGCCGAAGGCTTCTTCCCGGTAGTAGCCTGGTTCGTTGGACAGCACCATGCCGGGCTCCAGCGGGGTCAGGCTGCCCTTGCTGGCGATGCGCTGCGGGCCCTCATGCACACTGAGGAAGTGGCCGACGCCGTGGCCGGTGCCATGGTCATAGTTGAAACCGGCCTGCCACAGGGGCAGGCGGGCCAGCACGTCCAGCTGGATGCCGGCGGTGCCCTTGGGGAAGCGGACCCGGTCGATGGCGATATGGCCCTGCAGGACGCGGGTGAACTGCTGGCGCATCTCGTCACTCACCTCACCCACCTTGACGGTGCGGGTGATGTCGGTGGTGCCCTGCAGGTACTGGCCACCCGAGTCGATCAGGTACATGCCATCCTGACCCAGGGCGCGGGGTTCGCCGTTGGTGTGCTTGTAGTGGCACATGGCGGCATTGGGGCCCAGGGCGGAGATGCTGTCGAAGCTGGGCTCCAGGTAGTCCACCTGCTCCTGGCGGAACAGGGCCAGACGGTCGGCCAGGGTGCCTTCATCGGCCCGGCCATCCCGCGCCACCAGATCGTCCAGCCAGGCCAGGAAGCGGCACATGGCCACGGCATCCTTGCGGTGGGCTTCCACCATGCCGGCCAGCTCGCTGGCGTTCTTGCGGGCCTTGGGCAACTGGCAGGGATCGGCGCCGTCCACCAGGGTGGCACCCGCCTTCTGCAGGGTGAGCTGGGTCCAGGCGTTGGAGTGGTTGGTATCGGCCAGCACCCGCAGCTTGTCCTCGCCCATGCGGGTCAGCACATCCCCCATCTTCTCCAGCGGATAGACGGTGATGTCGAAGCCGGCATGGCTGGTGAAGCTGCCGATGTCGAGCTTGTCGGTGTCGGTGAACAGCTCCAGGCTGGCGTTGCTGTAGAGCACGGCAAAGCCCAGCACCACCGGCAGGCAGGGAATGTCGTGGCCCCGTAGGTTCAGCAGCCAGTTGATGGAGTCGGCCTGGGTCAGCAGGGCGGCATCCAGCCCCTGCTTGCGCAGCTCGGTGGCCAGGGCCTCGCGCTTCTGGGTGCTGGATTGGCCGGCCAGGGATTCAGGGTAGAGCAGGGCCGGTGCCTTGCCGGGGACGGGTTTGTCCTGCCACAGGGCATCGATGAGGTTCTTCTCCAGCGTTACCAGCTCGATCTCCTTCTGCCCCAGGCTGGCTTTGGCCTTCTGGTAGCTGGCGAGGCTGTGCAGGCGGGGATCCAGCCCGACCCGCTGCTTGCGGTCCAGCTGGCCGGTCAGCCAGGTCAGGTAGGGCTCGTCGATCAGGTGATGCAGGCTGAACAGCGCCTCATCCACCTGGTTGCGGGCCTGGACCGTGTAACGACCATCCACAAACAGGGCCGCCGTGTCGGCCAGCACCAGGGCCACGCCCGCCGAGCCGTTGAAGCCAGTGAGCCAGGCCAGGCGTTCCGCCTCGGGAGGGGTGTATTCCCCCAGGTACTCATCCTCATGGGGGATGATGAAGGCGTCGAGGTTTTGCTGGGCCATCAGCTGGCGCAGCGCCTGCAGGCGGTCGCCAATCGGAGATTGCTTGGTCATCATGAGGTCAGGCCTGATTACTCAAGGAACTGTGACGGAAGAGGCGGAGAATACCACAAAGGGCCTTGGGCATAGCCCCCCTTACAAATTTCCACCCCAGTTTTTTGCGCAAAAGGATTCTCATGGCGCCGACTTTTGCTTGCGCCACTGGGGCCATTGCTGGATCAGCAGGCCGGCGACGATCAGTGCCAGCCCCAATGGGGTGGCCGGGTGTATCGCCTCGCCCACCAGCCAGCGCAGCCAGAGCAGGGAGGCAAAGGGCGACAAAAAGACGAGGTTGCTCAGTTGACTGGCCTGGCGGGCGTGGCGCAGGGCCTGCAGCCAGAACACGAAGGCCAGTCCCATCTCGAACAGCCCCACATAGAGGGCGCCGGCCCAGCCTTGCCAGACGAGGGGCGGCGGGGCGTCCCATACCAGGCAGATCAGCAGGGTGAAGGGCAGGCTGAGGGCAAAACCCAGAAACAGGCTCACCAGGGGATCGGCCTGGTGCTTGGCGTTCACCAGCCAGTAGCCGGCCCAGATCAGGGTGGAGAGCAGGGCCAGTCCCACCCCCAGCGGGCTATCGAACTGCAGGCTGGTGAGCTGGCCGCGGGTGGCGATCACCAGGGCGCCCAGGTAGGTGCAGACAATGGCCAGGCCGTCGAAGCGGTTGAGCTTCTGTCCCAGTACCGGCACCGCCAGCAGGGAGAGGGCGATGGCCCAGGTGTAGTTGATGGCCTGGGCCTGCTGGGCTGGCAACAGGGCATAGGCCTGGAACAGCAGCAGATAATAGGCCAGGGGATTGAGCAGCCCCAGCAGCAGGAACAACCGGCCACGGTGGCGTAACAACTGGCGCACCAGGGGCCACTTGCCCTGCAGGCTCAGCAGGCCGGCCAGCAGCAGGCAGGAGGTGAGGCTGGCCACCAGCAACAGCTGCAGCGGGCTGAAGTAGCCCAACGAGAGCTTGAAGGCGCTGGCCACGGTAGACCAGAGCGCCACCGTGGCCAGGGCGTAGGCCCAGGCCTTGGGCGGATTGGTCGCCATCTTATTCGTCGGCGGGACTGACCTTGTAGAGCCGGCCCTCCCGAACGTCCCGGTACAGGCCGTCCGGCAGGGGTTGCAGCACCAGGCGCGGGGTCAGGGGCAGGTGACGACGGTGCAGCAGCACCAGCATCAGGGTGCAGAAGCCGGTGAGGATGGCCAGCACGGAGAAACTGCGGATCAGCAGGCTGTTGTAGACCTCGGCCAGCAGGGCGACGCTGGTGAGCAGCCCCAGGGCGATGCCACAGGCCCGGGTGGCCGGGATCAGCAGGCGCTGGCGCCAGCCGTCCAGCTCCACCATCACGGTGAGCAGGCTATGGGTGTAGGTGAGGGTCCAGGTGAGGGCCAGGCCGCACAGCTTCCAGTACAGCGGGCTTTGCACATTGGCCCACAGCTGGATGAGCAGCAGCAGGGCGCTGAGGCTGCCCAGCCCCACCCCCAGCCAGGCGGGCCAGTGGCGGCGCAACTGGTGCCGGCACAGGGCGCAGGCCAGGCCGTTGAGGCCGGCGGCGAAGCCGATGAAGGCGCTGAGCAGGGACTTGATCTCCAGCCAGCCCAGCTCACCGGTGATCAGCACATAGATGGCCAGCAGGGCGGCCAGGGCGATGAGCAGTATCAGGCTCTGGCGCAGGTAACGACGGATCTGGCGGATATGATGCATGGCGACTCCTCAACGCGGCATGGCGGGCGGCCATCATACTCCAGAATATCCGCCCGCGCAGGCTCACACCGTCTGCGGAGCAGCCTCCCCGTCGGACTCCAGAGGCATGCGGATCTGGAAGTGGACACCCTTGCCGGGCTCACTGTCACAGGTGATCTGGCCGCGCAGCAGCTGCACCACCAGGTTGTAGATGATGTGGGTGCCCAGGCCACTGCCGCCCATGCCGCGCTTGGTGGTGACGAAGGGGTCGAAGATGCGCGGCAGTATGCTGGGCTCTATGCCCTTGCCGTTGTCCCGGTAGTCGATCTGCAGCATGCCGTCCTCCTGGGTCACCTGAATGTCCACCTGGTGAGGCAGGGGCCTATCCTCGAAACCGTGGTTGATGGAGTTGAGGATCAGGTTGGCATAGATCTGGGCGAAGGAGCCGGGGTAGGAGAGGATGTCCAGCTTGGGATCGCACTGGATGTTGACCTCGGTCTGGCTCTTCTTCAGCTTGTGGCCCAGGGAGACCACCACCTGATGCAGGTTGTCCGCCACATTGAACTTGTAGTGGGCCTGGGAGGACTGATCCACCGCCACCTGCTTGAAGCTGGAGATGAGATCCGAGGCGCGACGCAGGTTGTTTTGCAGCAGTTGGCTGGACTCATCCAGTGTCTGCAGCAGCTCGGTGAGGTAGGTGCGGGAGAGCTGCTTCTCGTCGATCTTGCGGTGGAACTCCTTGAGCCGCTCCTGCTGGAAGGAGGCGGCGGTGACGCTGATGCCGATGGGGGTGTTGATCTCGTGGGCCACCCCGGCCACCAGGGAACCCAGCGAGGCCATCTTCTCCGACTCCACCAGGGACTGCTGAGCCAGCTTGAGGTTGTCGTAGGCGCGGGTCAGCTCGGCGTTGCTCTGCTGCAGGCTGGCGGTGCGCTGCTGCACCTTGAGCTCCAACTGCTCGTTAAGCCGGCTGATCTCCCGTTCCACCCGCTTGAGTGGCGTGATGTCGTAACCAAAGGCGATGAGGTAGCGCAGGTTGTCCCCCTCGTAGAAGGGCACGAAGTTCCACTGCAGTATCAGCTCGTCGCCCTGCTGGTCGCGGGTGGTGATCTCGCGGTTTTCCAACAGCGTCATGGCGGCCAGCTCGCCGGCCACCTGGGGCCGCTCTGGTTCGCTGACGAAGAAGTGCAACCAGCTCTTGCCCTGCATCTCCTGCTGCACATAGCCGGTGAGCAGCACGGCCGCCGGGTTGATGGTCTGGATCACCAACTGTTGATCCAGGCAGCAGATGATGAGGTTGGAGGAGTTGATCAGGGTGGTGGAGAAGTCCCGCTCCTGCTTGAGCCGCTCGGTAAACTCCTGGCGGGCATGAAACTCCTGCTGTAGCGTCTGGCGGTTCTGGTTGAGGGTATGGGCCAGGACATCCAGCTCATCCGGCTTGGCGGGATTGGGATCCCGCCCTTCCAGCAACAGCTCGCCCTCCATGTTATCCAGGTTGAACTCCCGGGAAAATTGCGCCATGCGGTTGAGGTGCCTGACCACCTTCAGGTGAAAGATCAGCAAGATACAGAAAGAGACCACCAGGGTCTTAATGGTCTGGGTCACCATGATCACCAGGGATTTTTCGATCAGCCGCTGGTAGATCTGGGCCAGGGAGGAGGCGACGAACAGGCGGCCCACCTCTTCGCCCTGGTAGGTCAGCCGGTATTCCCGGGTCAGATCGTACTGGCTCTGCTCCGTGCCCAGGGAGAGCAGCCGCACCTGGCTGTCCCCCATCATCTCCTTGACCTCGACGAACTGCATGGAGGGCAGGTTCATGATGCCCTCGAGCTGCACCAGTATCTGCTCCTCGTCCAGGTTCCACAGGCTGGCGGCGATAGGCTGCACGAAGGAGCTTTCGATCTGATCCAGGCTGTTTTGTACCTGGCCCACGTCCTGGCGGTAATCCCACAACAGCTGCAGCAGGGTGATGAGCAGGGCCAGCAGGGTACTCACCGCCAGAATATAGGAGAGCAGCCGCAGGGAGAGGGTGTTGCGGGCGATGGCTTTTAGCAGGGGGCGGAAGGTGCTCGTCATGATGGCCTTAATGCTGCGAGTCTCTGGGGATGAGTCTAGCTCATCACAGGTCTCACTTTTATCGGGGGCGGCCTGGGCTAAGTCAAGCCGGGCTTGATAAATGTTGACTCAACCTACATCTTAGAAGGCCGTATTCGAGATTGTACCGATCCGGCCCCTGGCCGGTCGCAGTCCACAAAGAGGTAATGCCCATGAGCAATCCCCTGCTGAGCATGGATGGCCTGCCACCCTTTAGCCAGATCCAGCCCGACCATATCCAGCCCGCCGTGGCGCAGGCCATTGCCGACTGCAAGCAGCGCATCAACGAGGTGCTACAGGGCAACGAGCCCTATACCTGGGACAACCTGGTGGCACCGCTGGAAGAGACGGACGACCGCCTGAGCCGCATCTGGTCGCCGGTGAGCCACATGAATTCCGTGGTTAACACGGAGGCCCTGCGCCAGGCCCACGATGCCTGCCTGCCGCTGCTGGCCGAGTTCCACACCTTCGTCGGTCAGCACGCCGGCCTGTTCCAGGCCTTCAACCAGCTGGCCAACAGCGATGAATTCCCCCGCCTGAGTCAGGCGCAGCAGGAATATATCCGCCAGACCCTGCGTGACTTCCGCCTGTCCGGTATCGCCTTGCCGCCGGAGGGCCAGGCCCGCTTCGGTCAGATCGTCGCCCGTTTATCGGAGCTGGCCTCGCGCTTTAGCAACAACGTCATGGATGCCACCTTAGGCTGGCACAAGCTGATCACAGACCAGGCCCAACTGGCCGGCCTGCCGGAATCCGCCCAGGCGGCCGCCCGTCAGCTGGCGCAGAGTCGCGAGCTGGACGGCTGGCTGTTCACTCTGGACATTCCCTCCTACCTGCCGGTGATGATGTACGCCGACGAGCGGGCCCTGCGTCAGGAGATGTACACCGCCTTCGTCACCCGCGCCTCCGATCAGGGGCCCAACGCCGGTCAGTGGGACAACACCCCGCTGATGGAGGAAATCCTGGCGCTGCGCCACGAGCTGGCCCAGCTGCTGGGCTTTGCCAACTACGCCGAGCTCTCCCTGGCCACCAAGATGGCGGAGAAGCCGGAGCAGGTGCTGACGTTTCTGGACGAGCTGGCGGCCCGCTCCCTGCCCCAGGGCAAGGCGGAACTGGCGGCCCTCAAGGCCTATGCCGAGGCCGAGCACGGCGTCAGCGAGCTGGCAGCCTGGGATCTGGCCTACTACGCCGAGAAGCTCAAGCAGCACAAGTACGCCATCTCCAATGAGGCGCTGCGGCCCTACTTCCCCGAGTCCAAGGTGATTGCCGGCCTGTTCGAGACGGTGCGCCGCCTGTTCGGCCTGCGGATCCAGCCCCACCTGGGAGTGCAGACCTGGCATCCGGATGTGCGCTTCTTCGACATCTATGATGCCGAGGGCGAGCTGCGGGGCAGCTTCTTCCTAGACTTGTACGCCCGAGCCCACAAGCGCGGCGGCGCCTGGATGGACGACTGCCAGGGGCGCCGTTACCGCCAGGATGGCCAGCTGCAGCGGCCGGTGGCCTACCTGACCTGCAACTTCAACGCCCCGGTGGGCGATCAGCCGGCGCTGTTCACCCACGACGAGGTGGTGACCCTGTTCCACGAGTTCGGCCATGGTCTGCATCACATGCTGACCCAGGTGGATGTGGCCGGGGTGGCCGGCATCAGCGGGGTGCCTTGGGATGCGGTGGAGCTGCCCAGCCAGTTCCTGGAGAACTGGTGCTGGGAGCCTGAGGCTCTGGCCTTCCTCTCCGGCCATTACCAGACCGGCGAGCCCCTGCCGCAGGCCGAGCTGGACAAGCTGCTGGCGGCCAAGAACTTCCAGTCCGCCATGCAGATGCTGCGGCAGCTGGAGTTCGCCCTGTTCGACTTCCGCCTGCACCAGAACTACCAGCCGGGTCAGGCCGGCCAGGTGCTGTCGACCCTGACTCAGGTGCGGGAGCAGGTGGCGGTGGTGACGCCGCCGGCCTTCAACCGCTTCTCCCACAGCTTCTCTCACATCTTCGCCGGCGGTTATGCGGCGGGCTACTACAGCTACAAGTGGGCTGAGGTGCTCTCCGCCGATGCCTTCTCCCGCTTCGAGGAGGAGGGGGTGTTCAACGCCCAGACCGGTCAGGACTTCCTGCAGAACATCTTGGAGCAGGGGGGCAGCCGGGAGCCCATGGTGCTGTTCAAGGCGTTCCGTGGCCGGGCGCCCAAGATAGACGCCCTGCTGCGCCACAGCGGCATCCACGTCGAGGCCTGATCCTTCAGGCGACCCTCAAGGCCGGCCCGTGCGCCGGCCTTGTCATTTTTGTGTCATCCAATGGTCATAACATTCGCCTCACTCAGGATCTCGAGGTATCCCATGACCATTGCTCGTTTTTCCTTACTCTCTTCCCTGCTGCTGTTGCTGCTGGCGTTGCTGCTGGCCGGCTCCCTCTGGTTCAGCGCCGATCAGCAGCGCAGCGCCGAACAGCGCGGGCAGCAGACGGCCCGGCTGGGCCAGACGGTGAGCGTTCAGATCCAGCGGCAGTTGGCGGAATACCTGCAAAGCGGTGACGCCAGCCTGCTGAGTCAGGCCCAGCAGGGGCTGGCGGAGGTGGCGCAGCAGCTGACCTTCGGCGAGGCGGCGACGGTGCGGGAGCAGATCCAGGCCCTGTTGCCCAAGCTCGACGGCGAGTACAAGGCGGCGGGCAAGCTCTCCGGCAACACCCAGCAGCTGTTGCAACATGCCGAGAGCGAGATGAGCGCCCAGCTGCTTGCCCTGCAGCGCTACGCCCTGGCGGCCCAGCCGGTGTCGGCGGATTACCTGAGCCTCATTGGTGAACTCAGTGCCAGCCTGGCCAAGCTGACCCAGCTGCGGGAAAACCTGTTTGCCAGCGGCGATCCCCGCTTGCTGGAGGCCCTGCAGTTCGAGCTGCAGTACCTCAATGGCCGGCTGGAGAAGCTGGCGGCCCTGCCCCTGCTGGGGGTGCTGGCGGAGTCCGAGGATGACTTTCCCGCGTTAGGGGAGGAGCCGGCCGCCGCCGAGGATAAAGGCGCCGAGCCCAAGGCCGAGCTGGCGAGCCTGATTCACCGCTACCCCAAGGAGCTGGAGAATACCCGCGCCGTGCTGGCCCGCCAGGCGGATCTCAAGGCGCGCCTGACCGCCGACTTTGCCCAGGTGGAGAGCGCCATGAATGCCTTGCAGGGGCTGATCCAGGCGGATAACCACAAGCACCAGCAGGAGCGGGACGCCCTGCAGCTGGGGCTGGCCGGGGTGCTGCTGCTGTTTGCCCTCATCCTGTTCTGGTTCCAGCAAAAACTGGTGGTGGCCCGGCTGCGGCTGCTGCGGGATGCCTTCTCCCACCTGGTGCGCACCGGTCGGCCCGAGCCCTTGGCACTGGCGCGGGATCGCAGCGAGCTGGGGGCCATCGCCCAGAGCTTCAACCAGCTGATGGCGCTGCTGAGCAACCAGCAGGCCCGCAAGGCCCGGCAGTTGGGGCAGATCTCCGCCACCCTGGAGGAGATGGTGGCCCGGGTGCAGCACATCGAGGAGAACGCGGCGCAGTCGGATCAGGCCACCGCCCAGGGTGAGACCAAGATGGGCCAGCTGGAACAGCTGGCCGCCGAAGGGCACCAGGTGTCGGCGGACATCGCCGAGCATGCCCAGCACAACGCCGAGGCCATGGGCCGCAGCCAGGAATTTGTCGCCCAGCTGCAGGACTCCACCACCTCCACCGGCCGCTCTTTGGAGCGGGGCCTGCAGGCCATCGGCGATCTGGACAAGGCGGTGGTGGAGGCGACGGCCATCGTCGATGTCATCAGCCACATTGCCGAGCAGACCAACCTGCTGGCCTTGAATGCCGCCATCGAGGCGGCGCGGGCCGGCGAGCATGGCCGTGGCTTTGCGGTGGTGGCGGACGAGGTGCGCCATCTCTCCGGCAACACCCAGAACTCCCTGAGTCAGATCCTGAGCATCTTCGAGCGACTCAAGGGGGCCTGTGGCGACCTGGGGCGGGCCATCGACGGCATTGCCCAGGCGGCGCGGGATCAGCAGCAGCAGGCGGACGCCTTGTGGCAGACCGCCGAGGCGGTGCGGGAGCTGGCGGGCACCAGTGCCCAGGTGGCCCGCCAGGGGGCCCAGACCGCCGACAACCAGCAGGGCTGCATCAACGAGTTCGCCGCCCTGATCCAGCAGATGCGCAGCCAGTCCCAGGCGGTGCGCTCCCTGTCGGCCCAGGTGGCCAGCCACATCCGCGATCAGGCCCGGCTTATTACCCAGACCCTGGACGAGGGTTCGGCGGGGGACGCGGCCTAGAGGGCCGCCTTGACGTAGACGTCGAAACGGTTGTTCTTGGTGGCGATCTGCATGCTGGGGGTCTGCTGGTTGAGAAAACCGGCGTAGTCCGGGCGCTTGACCACCACCCGCTGGCTGGCCACCGCCAGGGCGGCGGGTAGCAGGGCGTCGGCATCCTCGTCGGCCCCCACCAGGGCGTGGAACACCCGCATCTCCTTCTTCACCAGGGCGCTCTTCTTCTTTTCCGGGAACATGGGATCCAGGTAGACCACCTCCGGTGTCTGCGGCAGCGCCGCCAGGGTCGCCAGCGCCGGGCCGCAGCGCAGCTGCATGCGCTCCTGCACCCAGGCGCCTATCTCGGGATCCCGTGCGGCCCGTAGCAGGCCATCCGCCAGCAGGGCGGCCACCACTGGGCTGCGCTCGATCAGGGTCACCTGGCAGCCCAGGGACGCCAGCACGAAGGCATCCCGTCCCAGTCCCGCCGTGGCGTCCACCACCTGGGGCCGCTTGCCCTGTTTGAGCCCCACCGCCTTGGCGATGGACTGCCCCAGGCCGCCGCCGAACTTGCGTCTGTGGGCCACGGCCCCGGCGACGAAGTCCACATAGATGGCCCCCAGCTTGGGTTCATCCAGCTTGCGCAGCTCCAGCCGTTCCTCTGTGTATACCAGGGCGAAGGGGGCGGGCAGTTGCAGCCCGGCCAGGCGCTCTTGCAGCTCGGCACAGGCGTCGGCCTGTCGACCGCTCTCGTCGTGCAGCGCGATGGAATACATGGATACCTCGTCATAAAAACAAACCCCCGCAGCGAAGGCGGGGGTATGGTAGCAGACTTGGTGCTAGCTCGCCGAGCGGCTGACCTGGAACTGGCCGGCCAGGGCGCTGAGCCGGGCAATGGTGTGGCGGGTCTGGCTGACGCTGTTGCTCAGCCCGCTGAGTACGGACTGCATGCTGCCGGCCACCTGCGCCACCCCTTGCGCCTCCTCGGCATGTTCCCGGCCGTGTTCGGTGAGCTGGTGTATGGTGTCGAACAGTTCCTCCACCATCTGGGTCTGCCCCAGGTTCTCCCCGGCGGCGGCCTCCGCCAGCTTGAGCCCCTCTTCCATGTTCACCATGCCCTGCTGCATCACCTCCACCGCATGGCTGGCCTGCTGCTGCACCCGGCCTATCATGGCCTCGATCTCGTCGGTGGCCTGGCTGGTGCGAGCCGCCAGGTTGCGCACCTCATCGGCCACCACGGCAAAGCCGCGGCCTGCCTCGCCGGCCCGGGCCGCCTCGATGGCGGCGTTGAGTGCCAGCAGGTTGGTCTGGGCGGCGATGGACTGGATGACGCCCACTATGTTGCCGATCTCGCGGGTGGACTCTCCCAGCTCCACTATGGTGCGGGTGGAGGTGGTCACCGTTTCACGGATGTCCCGGGTGCGGGTGGAGACCAGGTTGAACTGGCTGCGGGAGGCTTCCACCTGGGATTGCATGGCCACCTGCATCTGGCTGGCGGTGGCGGAGGCGCTGTCGAGGCGCACCCGCTGGGCCTCCAGGGAGTCGAGGGTCCGCTCCATGGCGGACATCACCTGGGAGACGGCGGCCACGCTGCTGCTGTTGTGCTGCTGCATCACCTGGTTGTTCTGCTCCAGCGCCTGGCTCGTCAGCATCACCTGGCCCAGGGTGGCGTCCAGGTTGTCCACCAGGCTGTTGACCCACTGGGCCATCACCCCGGTCTCATCGCTCACCAGCCCCTGGCGATCCAGCCGCAGCCGCAGGTTGCCTTCCCCTTCCACCACCTGGCGCAGCAAGGTGATGACGGCGCGCAACCGACGGGACAGGGCCCAGGCACAGCGCCGATTGAAGACAATGGTGCCCAGGGCCAGGCAGGCGGTCAGCACGGCACTGGCCGCCAGGCCAGAGAGGCCATACCAGCCGGTCAGCCCCATGCCCAGCGCCGCCGAGGGCACCAGGGTGCGCAGATAGCCCTGAGTCAGGCGGAAGCTCACCGAGCGGTAGCGGTACACCTCCTCCAGATCCGCCTCGCACATCATGCCCCAGGTGTCCCGGCTGCCGGGCAGGCGGAAGGTGACCCCCTTGCCGATCACCGGAATGTGGCGGTAGTCGGAGTAGCCAGGGTAGGTGACAAACAGGTTTTGCCCCTGCTGTATGGTCTCCCTGACCCCGGGGTGCAGTTGGCCGGTGGCCGGATCGTTGAAGATCAGCTCCAGCTCGGTGTGGTGACGGATCCGTACCACGCCGTAGGCGGTATTCACGCCATCCTTGAGGTTATCGCCGCCCGAAAAGGTTCTGTCCTCGAAGCGGGAGCGGGACAGGGCGGTGCCCGGGACTATGGCCGGATCCAGTACCGACTTGACCATGAACAGGTAGTTATCGCCGGATTCGTGGAAGATGTGGCCGGCCTCCCGCTGAATGAGGTCGCCGATGACATCGTTGGGGATGCGGGCACAGAGGTAGCCGGTGGGGGCCTGGGCCGGCCCCATGGGCTGGTAGAACATCAGGGTCACGGCATCGTGAAAGCTGGAGCTGCTGGCCCCCAGGCTCAGGGTGACGGGATCCACATAGGGGCCGTGCAGCAGGCGCCCCTCTGCCAGGGCCTGCAACAGAGGGGCGGCCAGCGGCGTGGTGCTCTGGCGATTGCGGGAGCTGTGCTGCAGCCGGCCCTGGGCATCCAGCACGAACAGCTCGGAGGCATCCGGCAGCAGTTGCTGCTTGTCGGCCAGCCAGCGGGCGTTCATGGCCTCCGGCGCGCTCAGCGCCTCGGCCATGGCGGCCAGCACCTGCCAGTGGCGCTCGGTCCACTGGGTCAGCAGGCTGACCCGGGTGCTGGCGAAGTTGTCGAAGGCGCTCTCGATCACCGGCAACCTGTCCCGGTTGACCCGGCAGGACCAGCCCATGGCCAGCTTGCCTGTCTTGCCCCACCAAGGCAGCCAACGACGCTCAGCCGCGCTGAGGGCCATCCTTTCACTCTGCAATGTCATGACGTCACTCTTCCCTGTGTCTTGTTGTGTCGCATTGGCCTCAAATTGTGCCATTTCGAACGGCGCGGCAGGCAAGCAAGGCCTGTGCCTGACGGCCAGAGTGGCTTGTCAGCGAGGGAAGTGTGAAAGTTGTGCTCTCATGGGGCTCTGTTCTGGTGCAATGACTCTAGTTGGTGCGTCTGGGTTGGGGTCGGTGGCGCCAGCAGACTCAGCAGCTCGCTCAGCGGGCGGGGGCGGCTGAACAGGAAACCCTGACTGTAGGCGCAGCCGTGGTACGCGACGAAGGCCTGCTGTTCGGCGGTCTCCACCCCTTCCACCACCAGTGCCATGCCCAGGTTGTGCACCAGGCTGATGAGCCCCTCCAGCAGCTGGCTGTCCCGGGAATCGGCCGGGATCTGGCTGATGAAGGCGCGATCGATTTTCACCAGATCCATGGGGTAGAGGCGCAGGTAGCTCAGGGCCGAGTAGCCGGTGCCGAAGTCATCGATGGCCATCTGGCAGCCGGCCTGGCGCAGGGCCTGGATGCGGATCAGGTGCTCCTGGTGGCCGTTCATGAACAGGGATTCGGTGATCTCCAAGGTGATGTGGGAGGGATCCAGGCCGTGCTGGCGGATCACCGTCAGCCACTCGTCGGCGCCGGGGCTCAGGCTGAGGAACTCCTGGGGGGAGCGGTTGATGGTCATGCCCAGATCGGTGAAGCCTTCCTGATGCAGCCATGCCAGGTCCCGGCAGGCCTGCTCCAGCAGCTGGGCGCCCAGGGCCTGCATCAGGCCGCCGGCCTCCGCCAGGGGAATGAAGTCCGCCGGCGAGATGCAGCCCAGGGTGGGATGATGCCAACGGGCCAGGGCCTCCAGCTTGCTGACCCGGCCGGTACGGTTGTCGATGATGGGTTGGTAGACCAGCTGGATCTGCTGTTGCACAAGGGCGTCCAGCAGTTCGCGCTGCAGCTGTTCCCGATACTGGCGGCGGGCCTGCATGGGGGAGCTGAAGGCCTGAAAGCTGATACCCTGGCGGCGCGCCTCGAACAGTGCCATGGCGGCCTGCTGCAGCAGGGCCTCGCCGTTGCGGCTGTCCCGGGGCCAGAGGGCGCCACCCAGGGTGGCGGCCAGGTGCAGCTTGCGGCGGCCCACCTGAAAGGGGCGATGCAGCAGGGCCAGCAGCGCCTCCGCCACCGCCGCCAGCTGGTGGGGATGGGTCAGTCCCGGCAGCAGGAACAGGAAGCTGTCGCCCTCCACCCGGGCCAGCAATTGGTCGGGCTGCAACCAGAGGCGGAAACGCTCCGCCAGGGCTTGCAACAGCAGATCGCCGGTCTGGTAGTCCAGTTGATGGTTGATGCGGCGAAACTCATTGAGATCCAGCTGCAGCACGGCGAACGGGGCCTGCTGCTGGCAGGCCCGATCCAGCTGCATTTGCAGGTGCGGCAGTGTCATCAGGCCGGTGAGGGCATCCTGCAGGGCGGCGGCGGGCAGGGTATCGTTGACGCGATGGCGGGGAGCGCAGAGCACCAGATAGCCCCGCCGGCCGGCCAGCGGATAGACGCTCACCTGCTCCGCCAGCCGGCGACCATCCTTGTGGCGGGACCACACCTGCCCCTGCCAGACGCCCTGGCTGGCCACCTGACGGGCGATCAGCTGCAGATGGGCCTTGGCACTGAGCCCCGCCTGTAGCGCTGGTACGGCTTGATTCAGCAGCTCGCCCAGACCATAACCGCTTTGACGCAGGAATGCGGCATTGGCGTAGCGTACCCGGGCCTCATTATCCAGCAGCAGGGCGCCGCTGGCGAGGCCGGCCACCTGCCTGGGCAGGGCCCAGGGACCGCACAGGCTCTGTCGCGCCTGCCAGCGGGCACGCAGGTGCCCCAGCAGGGCAAGGAGACGGAGCGGGCGGGCAAGGGCGAGCATGAGGACATCCTGACTGGTACGGCGTTAGGGGTTCGACCTAAGCAAGCCATATGCCATGCAACAGCCGAATGGACCGACGGATTGAGAAAGACTCGCATGTATGCGTGATCTCCGTCACGACTTTGCCTAGACTGTAGCACCGCTGTTTTTTATGGAGGGGCTATGGCTAAACCCACCCTGACACTGTTTATTCTGCTGGGCGCACTGGCGGGGCTGACGCCCCTGGCCATCGACATGTACCTGCCGGCCATCCCCACCATAGCCCATGAGCTGGGCGCCGGAGTGGAGGGGGTGCAATTGACCGTCAGCCTGTTTCTGGGGGGCTTCGCCCTGGGGCAGCTGGTCTATGGCCCCCTGGCCGACAGCCTGGGACGGCGCCCTGTGATCCTGTTTGGTTTGGCGCTGTTTAGCTTGAGCTCCCTGGGCTGTGTGTTTGTCACCGATCTCAGTCAGCTGCTGGTGCTGCGTTTCCTGCAGGCCACCGGCGGCGCGGCCGGCGCCGTGGTGGTCAACGCCCTGCTGCGGGATCTGTTCAGCGGGGAGGATCTGGTGCGCGCCATGTCCCTGGTGATCCTCACCATGACGCTGGCACCCCTGGTGGCCCCCATGCTGGGCAGCTTCTTGCTGGGGTTGGGTTGGCACGTCATCTTCGGCCTGCTGGCGCTGTTGGGCGCCGCCTTGTGTTACATGCTCTACCGCCTGGTGCCGGAAACCTTGCCGCCGGAGCGGCGGCGACCGCTGCGGCCTGCCGTGGTACTGGGGGGCTTTGCCGGTGTGCTGCGGCATCGGGTGGCCATGGGCCACCTGCTGCCGGGGATTCTCGCCTCGGCGGGCATGTTCGCCTTCATCAGTGGCTCACCCTATGTCTATATCGGCTTCTTTGGCCTGAGCCCGCTGGAGTACGGCATGCTGTTTGCGCTCAATGTGGGGCTTATGATGCTGCTGACCTTCCTCAATACCCGACTGATCCGCCGTTGGGGCCAGGAGCGCATGCTGCGGATCGGCCTGTTCGGTGTGGCACTGGCGGCCGTGCTGTTGCTGGTGGTGGGGCTGACGGGCCTCGGTGGCCTGGTGGGGCTGGTGATCCCTGTGGTGCTCTACGTGGGGCAGCTGGGCTTCATCGGCGCCAACTCCATGAGTCTGGCCATGAACCATTTTGGCAGTAGTGCCGGCACGGCTTCCGCCCTGGCGGGCACCCTGCGCTTTGGCTGCGGCGCCCTGGCCGGCTGGGGAGTGAACCTGTTGCCGGCCAGCTCCCCCCTGCCCATGGCCGGGGGGATGGCGTTGTGCGGTTTTTGTGCCCTGGGGCTGCACCTCTGGTATGGCCGTGGGGGGAGCCCCACGGCCGAGGCGGCTCAGGCTTCCAGCTGACGCAGCTGGCGGGCGGCCTCCACCATGTTGCGCAGGGCCGCTAGGGTCTCCGGCCAGCCGCGGGTCTTGAGGCCGCAATCCGGGTTGACCCAGAGGTGCTCGACGGGCAAATGCTTGGCCGCCAGGCGCAGCAGCCGCACCATCTGGGAGACCTGTGGCACGTTGGGACTATGGATGTCGTAGACGCCCGGGCCGATGGCGTTGGGGTAACCGCCTTCCTTGAGTTCCTCCAGCAGGGTCAGATCCGAGCGGGCCGTCTCCAGGGTGATGACATCGGCATCCAGGGCGGCGATGGCCGGCAGGATATCGCCAAACTCGCAGTAGCACATGTGGGTGTGGATCTGGGTCTCGTCCGCCACACCGCCACAGCTCAGCTTGAAGGCCTCCACCGCCCAGTCCAGATAAGGCTGCCACTCCTGGCGTCGCAGGGGCAGCCCCTCCCGCAAGGCCGGCTCGTCAATCTGAATCATGCCGATGCCCGCCGCTTCCAGATCCTGCACCTCGTCCCGCAGGGCCAGCGCCAGCTGGCGCGCCAGGGTAGCGCGGGGTAGATCTTCCCGGGGGAAGGACCAGCAGAGAATGGTCAGTGGGCCGGTGAGCATGCCTTTCACCGGCTTGCGGGTGAGGGACTGGGCATACTGACTCCAGGCCACCGTCATGGGGGCTGGACGGCTGATGTCGCCGACGATGAGGGGCGGTTTGACGCAGCGGGAGCCGTAGCTCTGCACCCAGCCATGGCGGGTGAAGGCGAAGCCGTTCAGCTGCTGGCCGAAATACTCCACCATGTCGGTGCGCTCTGCCTCACCGTGGACCAGCACGTCCAGTCCCAAGGCTTCCTGCTCTTCAATGGTGCGGGCGATCTCGGCCTTGAGCCCGGCCTGGTAGTCGGCGGCGTCCAGTTGGCCCTGGCGATATTGAGCCCGCAGGCTACGCACCGCCTGGGTCTGGGGGAAGGAGCCTATGGTGGTGGTGGGCCACAGGGGCAATTGCCAGCGGATCTGCTGCAGCTTTTGGCGCAGGGAAAAGGGGCTGCGACGATTGGCCAGCGCAGGATCCAGCCGGCTCAGCCGCGCCTGCACCTTAGGATCCTGTACCCGAGGGGAGTCGGCCCGGGCGGCCAGGGGCGCGGCGTAGGCTTGCAACTGGGCCAGCCGGCTGTCATCGGGCTGGTTCAGTGCCTGGGCCAGCAGGGTCAGCTCGGTGCATTTTTGCCGGGCAAAGGCCAGCCAGCTGCGCACCTCGGGTTCCAAGCCGTCCTCTTGCTGCAGATCCAGCGGTACATGCAGCAAGGAACAGCCCGTCGCCAGCCAGAGGCGGTCGCCATACTGGGCCTGCAGGCCGCGCAGCTTCTGATACCAGTTGGCCAGATCCGACCGCCAGATGTTGCGGCCGCTGATGACACCCAAGGAGAGCTGCCAGTGGGCCGGCAGCTGCGGCAGCAGATCCAGTTGCGAGGCATCGGCGCTGCAATCCAGGTGCAGACCCTGTACCGCCAGCTGGGGCAGCCAGGGCAGCTGGTGGGCTATGCTGCCAAAGTAGGGGGTCAGCAGGCGCTTGACCGGCCCGTTCAGTTGTTCATAACTCCAGAGGAAGGCCTGTTGCCACTCCTCCGGCAGATCCAGCGTGAGGATGGGTTCATCCATCTGCACCCACGCCACCCCACGCTCCGCCAGGGCATCTAGCAGCTGTTGGTAGACGGGCAGCAGGCGGGGCAGCAGGCTCAGTCGATCGAAGGCATCCCCCTTCACCTTACCCAGCCACAGCCAGCTCAAGGGCCCCAGGAGCACCGCCTTGATGGGCAGCCCCAGGGCCTGGGCCTCGTCCACCTCCTCCAGTAACTGAGTCCAGCCCAGCTGGAATTGACTCTCCTGATGCAGCTCCGGCACCAGGTAGTGGTAGTTGGTGTTAAACCACTTGCTCAGCTCGGCGGCCGGCGCCTCAGCGCCAGTGGGCGCGCGGCCCCGGGCGATACGGAACAGGGTGTCGAGATCGATGGGGCCGTCGTCCTGACGGTGGCGCGCTGGCACCTGACCCAGCATCAGGCTGGTGGTCAGCACCTGATCGTACCAGGCGAAGTCGCCCACCGGCAGCAGATCCACGCCGGCCTCCAGCTGCCAGCGCCAATGCCGCTCCCGCAGCCGGCGGCCGGTTTCCAGCAGACCGGCCTGATCCAGCTGGCCGGCCCAGTAGGCCTCCAGGGCCCATTTCAGTTCTCTTTGGCTCCCGATGCGTGGGAATCCCAGGGTGTGAGTTTGTATGCTCATGCGCTCTCCATTTGGACGTCTAGATGTTTACACATCCATAATGAGGCGCTAGGCTGCGGATTGGCCAGTGCAGCTTTTGCAACTGACATTGAGGAAATTGCATGTTTGAACTCAAGCATCTCAGGAGTTTGCGGGCGCTCTACCAGCAAGGATCCTTGGCCGGGGCGGCAACCGCGTTGCACCTGAGTCAGTCCGCCTTGTCCCACCAGCTCAGTGAGCTGGAGCAACGGCTGGGCGAGCCGCTGTTCGTCCGGCGCTCCCGCCCGTTGGCCTTGACGGCGGCGGGGCGCCTGTTATGGCAGTTGGCCGAGCAGGTGCTGCCGTCCATCGATCGGGTTGAGCGCCAGTTGCGCGGGGGCGACGGCGAGGGGGCGCCGGTCAGGCTGGCGGTGGAGTGCCATAGCTGCATTCATTGGTTGACCGCCCCCCTGGCCGCAGATCATGGCAGGTTGTTCGAGTTGGTCAGTGGTCATCTCTACGAACCGCAACAGGCCCTGCAGGCCGGCGAGCTGGATCTGGTGCTCACCAGCGAGGTGGCGGATCTGGATGGCATTCATTATGAACCCCTGTTTGACTACCAGATGCAGCTGGTGGTGGCGCCAGATCATCCGCTGGTGCGCCTGCCGCAGATCCGTCCCCAGGATCTGGCCGACGAGGTGCTGCTCTGTTATCCGGTGCCGGCCAGCCGCTTGGATATCTTGCGCCACTTTCTGACGCCGGCCGGGATCCGTCCGCGCCGCCTGCGCCCGGTGGACAATACCCAGATGATGCTGCAGATGGCCGCCGCCCGCTGGGGGGTGGCGCTATTGCCCACCTGGGCCAGCCAGGAGTACGTCGCACGGGGGGCTCTGTGTCAGCTGCCGTTGGCCGGCGGGCTGTGGCGGCGGATGTTTGGTGCAATACGGGCGTCGGCACGCCAGCGATCTCCGCTGCAGCAGCTGTTTGAGCGGTTGCGTCAGGCTCCGATCGAGGGGGCGCGCGCCCTGGCGCCCAGGGTGCCCCCCGCCAGCTGAATCCAGTGTCTAGCCGATCTGGGGTTGTGTGGGGCAGATCAAAATCCCGACGCTTGGGGTCGGACAAGTTCCGGGTGGCGATGTACTATGAATGTGCAATAAACAATCCGACTCATATGGCTCGGCGCATTGACCTCCACCACCCTCTGTTTTGTCTGGCCGGGTGTGGGGTTACCCGGCAAGTGCAATGGATAGCGCACCCGCAACAGACACGGAAAGGCTGGCAAGCATTCTCACTTAAATTGCCTTTACTCTCTTCCATTCGGCCGGCCCAGCACTGTTGTCGCAGCGCAAATTTTGCGAGCCGCGTCCGCCAAGGGTTTCGATTGACTGACATTAATAACAACAGTGAGTGAGCATCAGCGGGCCCACTCTTTACCCATCCCGATGAAGGCCCGGCCTTCTATCTATGGATACATGGCGACTGACTATGAAAAAGACGACTTCTTCACCCATGCCGACTCAGTTGGAAGCGGGAATTGATGCCCTGGAGCGTGGCGATTATGCCCAGGCGTTGAGCCGTTTGCGGCCTCTGGCCGAAGAGGGTCACGCCGTAGCCCAGTACAGTCTGGCCAACATGTATGCCAATGGACAGGGGGTCCCTAAGAATGTGGCCCTGGCCAGCCAATGGTACGGCCGTGCCGCCGAGCAGGGGCTGCAAAAGGCTCAGGAGAAGGTGCGCAGCAGCCACAAGGTCAGCTGGCAGATGGAGCATAGAACGGCCCAGGCGCTGCAGCCTGAGGCGGCCACCGACACCGCCACCCTGGTGGCACCACAACAGGTGGTTGCCGAGCCCATCGCCGTGGCGACACCTGTGCTGGCCGAGGTGGAGCCCAAGGTGGCCAAGCTCAAGCAACGTGTCAGCTGGACCATGCAAGGGGGCGATGAACCCCAGGCAGAGTCGGGGACGCCAGCAGACGAGCAGCTCGTGGCCAAACAGAATTTTGAGCGTAGTTTGCTGGAGAGTTTTGCCCGCAGTGATGTTCAGGCCAGCCGCAGCGCCAAGCAAGCGGTGACCTGGCGCATGGGGGATAGCGGTGATGGCATCGACGAAACCACCATGAAGCAGCTGCGCCGCTCTGCCGAATTCAATGATGCCGAGGCGCAGTATCGCCTGGGTGCCATGTACCGCGCCGGTCGTGGGGTGGCGCAGGATGTGCCGCAAGGCGCCTTCTGGTTACACAAGGCGGCCGAGCAAGGACACGTAGACGCGCAATTCCAACTGGGTTGCCTGTTCCGCGAAGGTACTGGCGTGGCCCGGGATGAGATGCAGGCGGCCTCCTGGTTCCGTAAGGCCGCAGAAAACGGCCATGCGGATGCCCAATATGCCCTGGCCTGCCTCTATCAGAATGCCGATTCCCCGCTGCACGAGGCGGCTCAGGCCCTGCAGTGGTTCCAGCGTGCCGCAGAACAGCGCCATGCGCTGGCACTCAATGAGCTGGGCAATCTCTACCGCCAGGGCCGGGGTGTGACGCAGGATATGGCTGCCGCCCTGCGCTACTACCAGTCCGCCGCCGAGCTGGACAATGCCGAAGCCCAATTCCAGTTGGGACGACTCTACGAAGGCGGCACCGGGGTGGGGCAGGATTATCAGCAAGCCCTCTATTGGTACCGACGCAGTGCCGAACAGGGGTTAGCCATGGGGCAATTTGCCCTGGGTGCCATGTATGACAAGGGGCGCGGCGTTCCCCAGTTCCACCAGCAGGCAGCGGCTCTCTATCTGCGGGCCGCTGAGCAGGGGGTCGGTGAGGCCCAGTTCCGTCTGGGTGAGATGTTCCGTCTGGGGCAGGGTATCCAGCAGGACTTCCAGCAGGCGCTGCACTGGTATAACAAGGCGGCCGAACAGGGGCATGTGGATGCCCAGTTTAACCTCGGCTTCATGTTTGAGCGCTCCATGTCGGCGCTCTCCGATGCGGTGGTCGACAACAGCCTGGAGGTGACCGGTCGTCAGCAGAAGGTGGCATGGAAGGTGGGGACGGGTCAGGCCCGGGCCTCTACGCCCCAGGAGCTGTTGCGGGCTTTCGAGTGGTATCAATCGGCCGCTGAACAGGGACACCCGGAGGCTCAATTCTGTCTGGCGGGCATGTACGAGCGAGGACGCGGTGTGGATGCCAGTGATGAGCTGGCGGTGCTTTGGTATCGCAAGGCGGCCGAGCAGGGCCATCCCAAGGCACAGTACAATCTGGGGTGCATGTATGAGCTGGGCCGTAGCCTCAGTCAGGATGATCAGCTGGCGGTGAACTGGTACCGCAAGGCGGCAGAGCAGGGACACGTCAAGGCACAGTTTAGCCTGGCGTTGATGTACGAACGGGGCAAGGGCATCAAGCACGATGACAAGATGGCGGCTCACTGGTTTGAACAGTCCGCCAGCCAGGGGCACGTGAAGGCCCTGTTCAAGCTGGGCACCCTGTATGAGCGTGGTCGCGGTGTCACCGTGGATCTGGAGAAGGCCGCTAACTGTTATCGCCAGTCAGCGGAACAAGGCCATAGCGCCGCTCAGTTTAATCTCGCCATGATGTATGAGCGCGGCCTGGGCGTGGCCCAGGACGATCGCCAGGCGGCCGTCTGGTATGCCAAGGTGGCGGAGCAGGGCGAAGCCAAGGCGCAGTTTATCCTGGGCCGCATGTATGATCGTGGCCTGGGGGTCGAGCAGAACGATCAGAAGGCGGCGGCTTGGTACGCCAAGGCCGCCGAGCAGGGGCATGCCGAGGCCCAGCTGTCGCTGGGGGCCATGTACGAGCGGGCACGCGGTGTGGTGCGCAGCTATCGCGAGGCCGCCGGCTGGTATCAGCGTGCCGCCGAACAAGGGGTGCCGGAGGCGCAGTTTATCCTGGCGAGCATGTACCGCATGGGGCGTGGGGTGCCACAGGAGTATCGCCAGGCCGCCTATTGGTACAACAAGGCCGCAGAACAAGGGCATCTGCAATCCCAGCTGAATCTTGGGCTGCTCTATGAACGCGGCCAGGGTGTGGCACAGGATTATCAGCAGGCCCTGGCTCGTTATCACAAGGTGGCGGAGGCCGGGTTGGCCGAGGCGCAAAACTATCTGGCCAAGCTGTTCAGCCAGGGGTTGGGCGTGCCCTGCGACTATCAGCAGGCGGCCAGCTGGTATCGCAAGGCCGCGGATCAGGGGCACACTGAAGCGCAGAACAATTTGGCTGAGCTCTACCTGCAGGGGCGCGGTATCAAGCAGGATGAGCAGCAAGCGTTCAACCTGTTCCGGCAGGCTGCGGAGCAGGGCTTCGGCGAGGCCCAGTACAACATTGGCAAGATGTTCGAAAGTGGCCAAGTGGTGCCGATGGACTTCCAACAGGCTGCCAGCTGGTATCGCAAGGCCGCGGAGAGTGGTCATGCCGCCGCTCAGTATGCCCTGGGCAGCATGTATCAAAATGGCCGCGGAGTGCCCCAGTACTACCATCAGGCGGCGGCCCTGTTTACCAAGGCGGCAGAACAGGGGCATGCCATGGCCCAGTTTGCCTTGGCGACCCTCTATCAGCAGGGGCACGGCGTGCCGCAGGATAATCAGCAGGCCTATGTATGGAGTTCCCTGGCGGTGGCTGCCGGCTGCAACCGAGCCGAGGCCGAAGCCCTGCGGGACAGCATGGCGCGCGCCATGTCACCGGCCCAGCTGGTGGAGGCGCAACAGGAAGCCGCCTCTTTCTATGAGCGGCAGGCCACGTCCTGAGGCGGTAGCAGGAAGAAAAAGGCGGAACCCCAGGGTTCCGCCTTTTTTATGTCTGTCTGTTGTGTTGCCGGTTGGTCAGCTGGCCAGCAGTACCCGCGCCGTCTTGGGGGGGATGGTGAGCTGGATTTCCCCCTTGACCACCTCGAACTTGTCGCGGTTTTCCGGGTCCGTGAAGCGGGTGGCCAGGCTGCCGGTCTGCCAGATGGGCAGCGTCATGGTGCGGGCCTTCTCCGGATGGCGATTGAGGGCTGTGATCACCACATCGCTCTCCAGGGTGCGGGCGAAGACGAAGCTGTGCTCACCGGCATACAGGGTATGAATGTCCCCCCGGCGCAGGGCCGGGTGGGTCTTGCGCAGCCGTATCATGCGGCGGTAGTGATCATGCAGCAGGTGATTCCATTCCGTGCTTTCCCAGGGGAAGCAGCGGCGGCAATCGGGATCCTTGCCTCCTTCGAGCCCGATCTCGTCACCGTAATAGATGCAGGGCACCCCCGCATAGGTGAACAATAGGGTGACGGCGGCTCGCATCAGGGCCTGGTCACCCCCCAGCAGGGTGAGGAAGCGAGCCGTATCGTGGCTATCCAGCAGGTTGAGCTGCGCCAGCTGATTGGCGTAAGGCACACCGGCCCTGGCCTGGCGCAACCACTGATCCAGCTCGGCGGCATTGATGCGTACCGGCTGGTAGGCTATGTCCAGACCGGCCAGGAAGGCGCGCAGGGGATGGGCGAAACCAAAGTAATTCATGGCGCCATCTTCCTGCTCACCCTGCAACCATTGAGTGGCTTCGAAGAAGTGCTCCCCCAGCAGATAGGCCTCGGGATTTTCCTGTTTCACCACCTTGCGGATTTCCCGGATATGGTGGGCATTGTTGGCCGCCGTACCGCGCTCCCCCAGCATGTGGGCGACATCAAATCGCCAGCCATCGATCTGGTAGGGTGGCCGTAGCCAGTGACGCAGTATGGCGTTGTCGGCGCGATAGACGATGTCCTGCACCTCGGTTGCTGCAAAATCCAGCTTCGGCAGATTCAGGCAGCCCTTCCAGCCGGTATAACCGCCGCTGGCGTCAAAGCTGTAAAAGTGGCGATGGGGTGAGTCGGGGTCGGCATAGGCCCCCTGAGACCCGAAGCGGTCGAACCAGGGATGTTGATCCGAGGTGTGATCCACCACCGCATCCAGCACGATGCGCATGCCACGCTGATGCAGGTTGTCAACGAGATCGGCCAGTTGGGCATTGTTGCCCAGGTGCGGATCCACCTGGTAGTAGTCCACCGTATCGTACTTGTGGTTACTGGGTGAGGTGAACACCGGGTTCAGGTACAGGGCCGTGACCCCCAGGGACTGCAGGTAATACAAACGGCTCTGCAGGCCGGCCAGATCGCCGCCGTAGAACTCGGTGGCGCCGGTCTGACCATGTCCGGATACGGGCGCGCCCCAGGGCTTGGCGATCACCGGATGCTGGCCATCGCCGTATTGATATTCACCGTCGGTGACGCTGATGCTGGGGTCACCATTGCAGAAGCGATCCGGGAAGATCTGATAGAACACCTGATCCTGCACCCAGAGGGGCGGACGACAGCGGGGATGCAGGCGAAAATGCACGGCCCGAGCGGGCATGCGGGGGCTGATGCCACCGGCATGCAGCCACCACTGGCGATCGCCGCTCACTATCTTGAACAGGTAGAGACTGGTTTCCTGCTCCCTGAGCAGGGGCAGCTCACCGCGCCAGATCGCCAGATGGCCATGCTGACCTGTCAGGCGCATGGGGAGCAGGGCTTCTTCATTATCCGGCTCATGGCGGAGCCAGACGCCATCCACCCGGCTTTCCTTGTCACAGAAGAGGGTCAGGGTGACGGCGTTCTGGCCTTGTTTGAACCAAGGCGCCACTTGGGGATGGAAGAAATAGGGGGTCGACATCCGTCTGTCACTCAATTGGTCAGCATGTTGGCCAGGGCATTGCCCTGCTGATGAAGTTCTTCCAGTCGATCCGCCAGATTTTGCGGCTCTATCCCCAGATGGCGCGCCAAGGGGGTGGGAAAGCGGGCAACGATGACGTGGGCGGGTACCCCGGCGTTCCAGGCAAAGGAAACAAACATGGCCAAGCGGATCAGCACGGCCTCCGGACTGACGGGGTCATGCTCAAGCGGGTCCAGCTGCTGGGCAATGGCTTGCACAAAGCTTTCGGACAGGTTCCAGCGTTGTGCCAACTCGGCGCCTACCTGGCTGTAATCGAAGCCCAGCATCTCCCGTTGTGCATCGATCCGGCTGCTGCCCTTATTGATGGCCAGGTTGATGAGCTCAGCCTCAGCCGGCAGGGCCGATTGGATCAGTAGCTCACCAATATTGTGCAACAAGGCACAGGTAAAGGCCGTTTCTGGTTCAATTTGGTGGCATTCGGCGGCCAAGGCCCGGGCTATGGTGGCGGTTTGGAAGGTATCCACCCAAAATTTGTTGCGATCAAAATTCGCTGGCGTCTTGAAACTGGTCATGATGCTGGAGGCCACCACCAGGGAGCGCAGGCGGTTGAAGCCCAGGCGGATGACGGCTTGTTCGATGGAGGTAACCTCAGCGCCGCGACGATAGGCCGCGGAGTTAGCCATCTTAAGCACCTTGGCACTGATCACCTGGTCCATGGCAATCTTCTGGGCGATGAGGTCGATGCGGGCATTTTCGTCGGAAAAGCTCTGCATCAGCTCATGCAGCAGTTTGGGAATGACGGGAAGTTGCTTGATCTTGCTAAACAGCTCGTCCATGGACATGGGGCAGTGCCTCTGCGCAGATTAGATGCTGTAATTTTGCCATAAGCCTGCCTGTGATGCGTAAAAAAATCCCGACTAACCGCAGGAGGCAGCACACGCGCAAGATGTTGGGGCGAGGGGAAAATCCCGCCCGGCTATATCCGGATAAAAAGACGGTTTTTAGGGGTGGTGCTCATGAGGGATGGGTGTGAGGCAAACCTTAGTGGCACAAGGGTTACAGCGGGTTTTGCTCTGCGGCGCCGGCAGCATTTTTCTTGAATACAATTGCAAAAAATCAAAATATAATGCGCCTGAAGTCATCTGATTTGGTCAGTCACGACTGTTTATGTGTTGCTGCTTATGGGCACGCTTATTGCTTAAAGTTAACCCGATGCGCTGGGTTTACTTACATGGGTCAGCGGGATACCCGGGTTTTCCCCGCTGCAAACTTAATGTCAAGTCAAGGAGACACACATGTCATTTGTGAAAGGAATGTTTAGCGCGACCCTGGTGGCAGCCATGTCCATCGGGAGTGCCGTGGCTCAGGAAGAGAAGGTGCTGCATGTCTATAACTGGAGCGATTACATCGCCGAAGACACGGTAGCCAACTTCGAGAAGGCCACCGGCATCAAGGTCGTCTATGACGTGTTTGACAGCAATGAGGTGCTGGAAGCCAAGCTGCTGGCCGGCAACACAGGTTTCGATCTGGTGGTGCCCAGCTCCGACTTTTTGGCACGCCAAATCCAAGCCGGTGTCTTCATGGCCCTGGACAAGAGCAAGCTGCCCAATCTGAAGAACATGGATCCGGTGGCCATGAAGCTGCTGGCGGACAAGGATCCGGACAATGCCCACTCCATCCCCTACCTGGGTGGCACCACCGGCATCGGCTTCAACCCCAAGAAGGTGGCCGAAGTCATGGGGCCGGATTTCAAGATGGACAGCTGGGACGCCGTGTTCAAACCGGAGAACCTGGCTAAGTTGAACAAGTGTGGCGTCTCCTTCCTGAATGCCCCCACCGAGATCTTTGCCACCGCACTGCACTATATGGGCAAAGACTCCAACAGCCTGGATCCCAAGGACTATCAGGAAGCCGGCAAGCTGTTGGCCAGCCTGCGCCCCTACATCACCTATTTCCACTCCTCCCAGTACATCAACGACCTGGCCAACGGTGACATCTGTGTGGCCATCGGCTGGTCAGGTGACGTGATGCAAGCCGCTGCCCGAGCCGAAGAGGCCAACAACGGGGTGGCGGTGGATTACGTGATCCCGAAGGAAGGCGCCCTGATGTTCTATGACATGCTGGCCATTCCTGCCGATGCCAAGCATCCGGAAAACGCCCTGGCCTTCATCAACTACCTGATGGAGCCGGAGGTGATTGCCAAGGTGTCCAACTACGTCTCCTATGCCAGTGCCAACAAGGCCTCTTTGCCCCTGGTGGACGAAGCGCTGCGCACCAACCCCAACATCTATCCCACCGAGGAGATGATGCCCCATATGTTCGCCCTCAAGGTGTTGCCGGCCAAGGTAAATCGCGTCATCACCCGAGAGTGGACCAAGGTGAAGACAGGCAAATAAGCCGATTATTGGATAATTAACAGGGGCGCATCGACGCCCCTTGATTGTTAATGGAGAGATCATGGCCGCAGAATCGCAAGTGAAGCCGCGAGTGAATGTCGCAGCCGCAGAACCCAAACCCCTGCTGGAAATTCGCAATGTCACCAAGAGTTTTGACGGCGCCGTTGCGGTGGACGATGTCAGCCTGACTATCAACAAGGGTGAAATTTTTGCCCTCCTGGGGGCGTCTGGCTGTGGCAAGTCCACCCTGCTGCGCATGCTGGCGGGATTTGAGACGCCCACCAAGGGGCAAATCATTCTGGACGGGCAGGACTTGTCCAAGGTGCCGCCCTACAAGCGCCCCATCAATATGATGTTCCAGTCCTATGCCCTGTTTCCCCACATGACGGTGGAGCAGAACATCGCCTTCGGCCTCAAGCAGGATCGTCTGTCCAAGGAGGACATCGCCGAGCGGGTGGGGGAGATGCTGGATCTGGTGCACATGAAGGCCTTCGCCCAGCGCAAGCCGCACCAGCTCTCCGGTGGTCAGCGCCAGCGGGTAGCCCTGGCACGCTCCCTGGCCAAGCGGCCCAAGCTGTTGCTGCTGGATGAGCCCATGGGGGCCCTGGACAAGAAGCTGCGGGAGAAGATGCAGCTGGAAGTGGTGGATATCCTGGAGCGGGTCGGGGTGACCTGCGTGATGGTGACCCACGACCAGGAGGAGGCCATGACCATGGCCGGTCGCATCGCCATCATGGATCGCGGTGAGTTTGTGCAGATCGGTGGGCCGGAAGATATCTACGAGCACCCCAACTGCCGGCTGAGCGCCGAGTTCATCGGCTCGGTGAACATCTTCGAAGGGGTGTTGATCGAAAGTGGGGCGGATTATGCCGTCATCCAGTGCGACGATCTGGCCCACCCGCTGCATGTCAATCATGCCCCCCTGGTGGCGGAAGGCTTGCAGCTGATGGTGGCCCTGCGCCCAGAGAAGATCTACATCAGCGAGACAGCACCGTCCGACCATCTGAACTATGTCCGGGGCAAGGTGGAGAACATCGCCTACATGGGGGACATCTCCATCTACCACGTGCGTTTGCCCAGCGGAAAAATGGTGATCGCCACCCTGCCTAACGTAGACCGGTTCCGTAAGGGCCAGCCTACCTGGGAAGACGAGGTGATTTTGACCTGGGATCCTGACTCTTGCGTGGTGCTGACCATATGATGATTTCCGATTCTCGCGCGCTGCCGCCGTGGCGCCGCTGGCTGCCTGCCGGTCGCCATCTGGTGATTTTCTTCCCCTATGCCTGGATGCTGCTGTTCTTCCTGGTGCCCTTCCTGATCATCCTCAAGATCAGTCTGGCGGAAACCCAGGTCGCCATTCCGCCCTACACGGCCTTGATGGAATATGCCGACCAGAAGCTGCACTTCGTCCTCAACCTGGGTAACTACCTCTACCTGTTCGAAGACGAGATGTATGCCGAATCCTACCTGCAGTCCCTGCGGGTGGCCGGCATCTCCACCCTCTTGTGCCTGCTGGTGGGGTATCCCATCGCCTGGTCCATCGTTCACTCCAAGCCGTCGGTACGCAACGTGTTGCTGATGCTGGTGGTGCTGCCCAGCTGGACCTCATTCCTCATCCGGGTCTATGCCTGGATCGGCATCCTGAAGAACAACGGTCTGCTGAACAACTTCCTCATCTGGCTGGGCGTCATTCAGGATCCGATTCCCCTGCTGCACACGGATCTGGCGGTGTATATCGGCATCATCTATGCCTACCTGCCCTTCATGATACTGCCGCTGTATACCGCCCTGATGCGGGTGGATTACTCCCTGATGGAGGCCGCCTCGGATCTGGGCGCCCGGCCCTGGAAGAGCTTCTTCACCGTGCTGCTGCCCCTGACCAAGAGCGGCATCATCGCCGGCTCCATGCTGGTGTTCATTCCGGCGGTGGGTGAGTTCGTCATTCCGGAACTGCTGGGCGGGCCCGACTCTCTGCTGATCGGCCGGGTGCTGTGGCAGGAGTTCTTCAACAACCGCGACTGGCCGGTGGCCTCTGCCGTGGCGACCGTCATGCTGTTGCTCCTGATGGTGCCCATCATCTGGTTCTATGCCTATCAGCGTCGTGAAATGGAGGTCAAGGCATGACTCCTATTCCAGAAAGCAAATCCAAGTGGCGCCTGTTGATCCTGGCCCTGGGCCTGACATTCCTCTACGCCCCCATCCTGATCCTCATCATCTACTCGTTCAACGAGTCCAAGCTGGTGACGGTCTGGTCCGGCTTCTCCATCAAGTGGTACTTCGAGCTGTTCCGTGACAAGCAGATGATGGACGGTGTGGTGCTGAGTCTGACCATAGGGGTGTTCAGCGCCACCATGGCGGTGGTGGTGGGCACCCTGGCGGCCTTCGTGTTGACCCGCATCGGTCGCTTCCGCGGTGAGACGGGCTTCGCCTTCCTCATCACGGCGCCCATGGTGCTGCCGGATGTGATCATAGGTCTGTCGTTGCTGCTGCTGTTTGTCTCCATGGCCAACAGCTTCGGCTGGCCGGCCCAGCGGGGCGCCTTGACCATCTGGCTGGCTCACGTGACCCTGACGGCGGCCTATGTCACCGTCATCATACGTTCGCGCTTGCAGGAGCTGGACATCTCCATCGAGGAGGCGGCCCAGGATCTGGGGGCCACCCCCTTGAAGGTGTTCTTCCTCATCACGCTGCCGCTGATTGCGCCGGCCATAGGTGCGGGCTGGTTGCTGGGCTTCACCCTGTCGCTGGACGACTTGGTGATCACCAGCTTCGTCTCGGGCCCCAATGCCTCCACCCTGCCCATGGTGGTGTTCTCCAGCGTGCGGTTGGGGTTAAGCCCCAAGATCAACGCCCTGGCAACCATCATCATACTGGTGGTCTCCACCGCCACCTTCATCGCCTGGTGGACCATGACCAAGGCAGAGAAACGGCGCAAGGCGGAGCTGGCCATGAGTACCAAACCGGCTTAAGCACCGTCCTCGACAAAACGGCCACCCCAGGGTGGCCGTTTTCATTTGCCGGGCTCGGTTACAGCGGCTTGTACCAGCCTGCCGCCTCTTGCAAGAAGCCTTCTGCGGCGAGAAAGGCGTTCAGGCTGGCCTGGGGCTCATCGGCTAACCCGGCCAGGCTCAACCTGGCGCAGGGGATGCCATGCTGCTGTTGCCAGGTCAGTGTCTCGGCCAGCAGGTAGTGACCCACGCCCCGGCGCCGGGTCAGGTCCCGCACCGCCAGGTAGACCAGCTGCTCCCCCTGGCTGACTGCCAGCCCCACCACGCGATCATTGAAGATGGCCAGGTGGCGGTGGCCGCTGGGCAAGTGCTCCGCGGTCAGGCCGTCGGCCGCCAGCAATTTGCTCAGGCTGTCCTGCCACTGGGGGAGTATCTGGGAATCGTGATGAATGGTCAGGCGCATACTGCTCTCCATGGTCGCGTGTGGGCGCCAGTGTAGCACCGGAAGCGGATCAGGCCGAGCCTGTGTCTGCGCCATGCTATGCTGTTGGCTCATCAGCGAGGAGTAGGTATGGAGTGTCGTTCTGGTTGTGCCGCCTGTTGTATTGCCCCCAGCATCAGTTCGCCCATTCCGGGTATGCCTGACGGCAAGCCGGCGGGGGTGGCCTGCATCCAGTTGGATGAGCGGCTGGGTTGCCGGTTGTTTGGCCAGCCGACGCGCCCGGCGGTGTGCGACGGTTTTCCTGCCCAGGCGGATGTGTGCGGTGAAAGTCGAGAGCAGGCGCTTTGGCTCATCGGCGAGCTGGAGCGCCTGACTATTTAAGCCAGCGGCTGGGGTTGACGGGCTGGCCTTGTTGGCGGATTTCGAAGTAGAGACCGGCACTGTCCTGGCCGCCACTGCGGCCCACCAGAGCGATGGTCTCACCGGCCTGGATGCTGTCACCGGCCATCTTCAACAGGGCCTGATTGCTGCCATACAGGCTGAGGTAGCCATGGCCGTGGTCGATGACCAGCACGTTGCCAAAGCCTTCCAGCCAGTCGGCGTAGACCACATCCCCGGCGGCGATGGCTTTCACCGGGGTGCCTTCGGCGGCGCCGATCAGGATCCCCTTCCAGGTGACTTGGCCGGTGCGGGGGCTGCCGAACTGGCGCAGCAGCCGACCCTGTACCGGCCAGGGCAGTTGGCCACGCTGCTTGCCCAGCCCCTTGTGCGCATTGCTGGCCAGGCGGGCTTCTTCCTTGGCCTGAGCGGCGGCTTCCGATTCCCCCTTGGCCTTGGCCTTGGCGCGGGCACGGGCCAGGGCTTCTTCCCGCTGCCGTTTGCGTTCGGCCTCCAGCTTACGGCGGGCGGCTTCGATCTGCTGCTGCATCTTCTTTTCGGCCTGCTGTAGCCGGCCCAGCTGCTGCTGATCTTCCTGCAGGGATTGCTTCAAGGCACCTAGGGTGGTTTCCCGTTGGCTGAATTTGTCCGCCAGGGCGCTGTGGTCTTGCTCCTGCCCCTTTAGCAGTGCCGTCAGTCGTTCGCTGGCGTGCCGGGTCTGCTGGCGGTTGCGCTCCAGGGCCTGCTGGGTCTGCTGGGTCTTGGCGATCACCGCCAGACGGGCCTGGTTGAGGTAGCCGTAATAGTCCAGCGCCCGCTCCATGCTGGTGGGGTCTTGCTGATTGAGCAGCAGCTTGAGGGTGTCATGGTGGCCAAAGCGGTAGGCCTGCTCCAGTTGGCTGGCCAGCAGGGCTTCCTGCTGTTGCAGCTCTCGGGTCAGGGTTTGGCTCTGGCGGTTGAGTTCGTTGAGTTCGTCGCGGGTCTGCTGCAGCTTCTGCTGGGTACCGTTGAGGCGACGAGCCAGCTGGGAGATGGCCAGCTCATCAGCCTTGAGCTGATGGTGCAGGCTCTTGATGTCCTGCTGTTGCTGCCGGATATCCTGCTGCTTCTGGGCGATCTGTTGCTGGACTTCTTTGAGCTCTTTGGCTGGCTCGGCGTTGGCTGCCGGCCATAACAAGACCGCGCCGGCCAAGAGGCCGACGCGGATCCCGTGTTGTACTGATGGATTGATTGCCCGCATGGGGCAAAATTATTTCAGAACCATCAGAGGCTTGCCAGTCATTTCCGCCGGCACTTCCATGCCCATCAGGGTCAACATGGTGGGGGCCAGGTCGGACAGCTTGCCGCCTTCTACCGCGGTGGCCGGACGGCCGAAGTAGATCAGGGGCACCGGCAGGTTGGTGTGGGCGGTGTGAGCCTGGCCGGTTTCCTCGTTCATCATCTTCTCGGCGTTACCGTGGTCGGCGGTGATCAGACACTCGCCACCCACTTCCTTCAGCGCTTCGATGACGCGGCCGACGCAGGTGTCGACGGCTTCGCACGCCTTGACGGCGGCGTCAAACATGCCGGTGTGACCCACCATGTCGCCGTTGGGGTAGTTACAGATGATGACGTCGTACTTGCCGCCCTTGATGGCGCCTACCAGCTTGTCGGTCAGCTCGCCGGAGCTCATTTCCGGTTGCAGGTCATAGGTGGCCACCTTGGGGCTGGAGATCAGTTCGCGATCTTCGCCGGGGAAGCAGGTTTCTTCGCCACCGTTGAAGAAGAAGGTGACGTGAGCGTACTTCTCGGTCTCGGAGATGCGCAGCTGGGTCTTGTCGTGCTTGGCCAGCCATTCGCCCAGGGTGTTGACCAGGGCAGTGGGCGGGTAGGCGCAGCTGGCCTTGATGTCGGCCGCGTACTCGGTGAGCATCACGTAGTCGGACAGCTTGGGTTGCTTGGCACGGGTGAAGCCGGTGAAGTCGGCATCCACGAAGGAGCGGGTGATTTCACGGGCACGGTCGGCACGGAAGTTCATGAAAATCAGGGCGTCGCCGTCATTCAGGGTGGCGGCTTCGGCACCCACCACGCTGGCCTTGACGAATTCGTCGTTCTCACCACGCTCGTAAGCGGCGGCCAGGGCCTCGCTGCCGGTGGCGTAGTTGGCGAAGGCGCTCTTGCCTTCGGTGATCAGCTCGTAGGCTTCCTGGACGCGATCCCAGCGGTTGTCACGGTCCATGGCGAAGTAGCGACCGACCAGGGAAGCGAGGCGGCCCTTGCCCAGCTTGGCGAACAGGGCGTCGAAGCGCTCGATGGACGCCTGGGCGCAGCGCGGGGCCACGTCACGGCCATCCAGGAAGGCGTGCAGGTAGATTTTCTCGGCACCGCGTTGGGCGGCCAGTTCCACCATGGCGGCGATGTGGTCTTCGTGGCTGTGTACGCCACCTTCGGACAGCAGGCCCATGATGTGGACGGCCTTGCCGTTGCTCACGGCGCCATCGACAGCCTTGCACAGGGCGGCGTTCTTGAAGAAGTCGCCGTCACGGATTTCCTTGGTGACGCGGGTCAATTCTTGGTAGACCACGCGACCGGCGCCGATGTTGACGTGACCCACTTCGGAGTTACCCATTTGGCCATCGGGCAGGCCCACGTCCATGCCGGAGCCGGAGATCAGGGTGCTGGCGTAGTTCTTGGCCAGACCATCGAGGACCGGGGTGTTGGCGGCAGCAACGGCATTGAATTCTTTCTTATCGCTGTAACCCCAACCATCCATGATGATCAGGACCAACGGCTTCTTGGCGGCGGTAGACATACGACTACGTCCTCTTGACTTTGGTTAAATAAGGAATGCGACTAATGCGTAATATTACAACATCTGCCGAATTAGTCACCTGATCCCGGCTGGGAATCCCATGCCGGGCCGTGAAGTGGCTCTCGCTGTGGCGGGTGTGGAGCTGCCATTCTGCCGGCGGGGCGGTATACTGCGGCGGAAGTTTCCTACCGGATCTGAGTCATCATGCAAGAATACATTGATTTTATTGTTAGAAATCCCCTGCTGGCGGCCGCTTGGCTGGGTCTGCTGGTCGCCCTCTTCTACACCACCATCAAGGCCAAGTTCTCCCCCGTCAAGGCGGTGAACAGCCAGGGCGCTACCCTGCTCATCAATCGTCAGCAGGCGGTGGTGGTGGACGTGCGGAACCAGGATGAGTATGCCAAGGGGCACATTGCCGGCTCCCATCACGTTCCTGTGAGCCAGATCGACGGAAATAATCTGACCCTCATTGAAAAGTTCAAAGAGAACCCCATCATAGTCGTGTGTGAATCCGGCATGCGGGCGGGCCCGGCAGCGGCCAAGCTGAGCAAGGCAGGATTCAAGCAGGTATTTTTGTTGCGCGGTGGTCTGGCGGATTGGCGCTCAGAGAACATGCCACTGACTAAAAAGCGCTAATCTGGCGCGCATCTCGGATCCTCAGGATCTCTTTTTCACAAGGAATTTAAGCAATGACTGAAGCAGCCAACAACGCCAAGCAACCCGAGTTCCAAATCCAGCGCGTCTACATCAAGGACGTCTCCTTCGAAGCGCCGTCCACCCCCAAGATCTTCCAAAAAGAGTGGCAGCCGGAGATCAAGCTGGACATGGATACCAAGACCAGCGTGCTGGCCGAAGACATCTATGAGGTGGTGCTGACCCTGACCGTGACCTGCAAGCTGGGTGAGGAAACCGCCTTCCTGTGTGAAGTGAAGCAAGCCGGTATCTTCACCGCGGCCAACCTGGATCCGCAGCACCTGGCCCATTGCCTGGGCTCCTACTGCCCGAACATCCTGTTCCCCTATGCCCGTGAAACCGTGGCCGGACTGGTGAGCAAGGGCTCCTTCCCGCAACTGAACCTGGCACCGGTGAACTTCGACGCCCTGTTCGCCGCGCACATGTCCAAGCTGGAAGCAGAACAAGGTGCGGAAGCCTGATATGTCGCAAGACATCCAGTTAAGCGTACTAGGGGCGGGGTCGTATGGCACCGCCCTTGCCATTTCATTGGCCCGCAAAGGCTATCGCATCCTGCTGTGGGGCCATGAGGCCGAGCACATGGCGGCCTTGCAGCAGGCTCGTTGCAACGAGCAATTTTTGCCGGGCGTGCCGTTTCCGGACACCCTGGAGCTGACCTCGGATCTGGCGGTGGCCGCCGCGGCTTGCCGCACCCTGCTGGTGGTGGTACCCAGTCATGTGTTTGGTCTGGTGCTGTCCCAGGCACGCCCGCATCTCCTGGCTGGCGCCCGGGTGGCCTGGGCCACCAAGGGACTGGAGCCGGACAGCGGTCGCCTATTGCAGGAGGTGGCGCGGGAGGCTCTGGGGCCCGAGGTGCCGTTGGCGGTGGTGTCAGGGCCGACCTTTGCGGCGGAACTGGCCGCCGGTCTGCCCACCGCCATCTCGGTGGCGGCCACCGACGATGCCTTTGCCGAAGAGCTCTCCGAGCTGATGCACTGTGGCAAGTCGTTCCGTGTCTACACCAACAGTGACTTCGTTGGCTTGCAGCTGGGTGGCGCGGTGAAGAACGTCATCGCCATCGGTGCCGGCTTGTCGGATGGTCTGGGCTTTGGGGCCAACGCCCGTACGGCGCTGATCACCCGCGGTCTGGTGGAGATGCAACGACTTGGCGTGTCGCTGGGGGCCGATCCCAAGACCTTCATGGGCATGGCCGGGCTGGGGGATCTGGTGCTCACCTGCACCGATAACCAGTCCCGCAACCGGCGCTTTGGCTTGGCCCTGGGGGCCGGCAAGAGCACGGAGCAGGCCATGGCCGAGATAGGTCAGATAGTCGAAGGCTATCGCAATACCCGGGAGGTCCACCTGCTGGCGGCGCGGCAAGGGGTGGAGATGCCCATCTGTGAGCAGATCTACCAGATCCTCTATCAGGGAAAACCGCCTAAAGAGGCGGCGCTGGCGCTGCTGGGCCGGGACAAGAAGGACGAATAGTCTCGTCTGTGCCATAAAAAACGCCCCGCAGTTGCGGGGCGTTTTTTGTTGTCCGGCTCAGTAGAAGGAGTGGTCGCCGCGCTGGTGTTCGGTGGCGTCTTTGACCCCCGCCAGCTCGCCGGGGAACAGCTCCAGCAGCTGCTTCTCTATGCCTTCCTTCAGGGTGACATCCACCATGGAGCAGCCGTTGCAGCCGCCGCCAAATTGCAGGATGGCATAGTTGTCTTCGGTGATCTCCAGCAGGGTCACCTTGCCGCCATGGCCCGCCAGAGACGGGTTGACCTGGGACTGGATGACATATTCCACCCGTTCGATCAGCGACGCATCGTCGGCCACCTTGCGCATCTTGGCGTTAGGGGCCTTGAGGGTCAGCTGGGAGCCCAGGTTGTCCACCACGAAGTCGATCTGGGCATCTTCCAGATAGGGCGCGCTCAGCGGATCCACCAGGGCATCGAAGCCGGTGAAGGGCAGGTGAATATCCTCCGGCTCCACCGCGTCTGCCGGGCAGTAGGAGACGCCACATTCGGCGCTGGGGGTGCCGGGATTCATCACGAACACCCGTATGTTGGTGCCTTCGGGCTGCTTCTCCAGCAGCTTGTTGAAATGGGCCTGGGCGCTCTCGGAGATACTGATCATCTGGTGCCTCGCTGTTGAATCCTGAGTAAACCGCTCGGGTTTATCATACCCCGTCACCGGCGGGCTGAATAGTCTGGTTTGGGGTGGATCAGGGCCCGGCTCACCGCCCACACCTCAATGCGCTCGACGCCGCTCTGCCGCAACAGGCGGCACAGGGTGGCTGCCGTGGTGCCCGTGGTGACCACATCATCCACCAGGGCCACATGGCGGTACTGATGTGGCCCCACCACGAAGGCGCCCTTGAGATTGCGCCGGCGCTGGGCCTGGTTCAGCCGGGCCTGGGGTTGGGTGGTGCGCACGCGCCTGAGCAGCTGCCTGTCCAGCGGCAGGCCGCTGTGGCGGTGGATGGCGCGGCACAGAGCCTCGGCCTGGTTAAAGCCGCGCCGCCAGCGGCGCCACCAGTGCAGCGGCACCGGCAACAGGACTTCTGGCCTGGGCTCGGCTGGCAGATGCCGCGCCATCAGCTCCCCCAGCAGGCTGGCCATCAGGTAGTCGCCCTGGTATTTGAGCCGTTGGATCAGGGCCGGGTAGGGGAACTCATAGTCCCCCAGCACCGCCAGACGATCCCATAGGGGGGGATGACGCAGGCAGCGGCCGCAGACCCCCTCGGCCTGCTCGGGTAGTGGATGGCCACAGGTAGGGCAGGGATGGGGCAGACTGGGCAGCGACAGCTCGCAATGTCGGCAGAGCAGGGGACGACTATCGGTGGGCTGATGGCAGAGCAGACAGAGGCCTTGGGGTTGCCAACGGGCGAGGGTTTGCCGCAGAACTTTCAGCATGGGAGACCTCATACTCAGGGTATTCCCAGTCTAGACAGGCAAAAAAAGGGGCGCCAATAGGCGCCCAAGTGTGAGGTCTGATTTCGATTAGTAGTTGTATGCACGTTCGCCGTGAGAGGTCAGATCCAGACCTTCGCGCTCGGCTTCCACCGGCACGCGCAGGCCGAGGATCTTGTCTACCAGGAAGAAACCCACCACGGAGACCACACCGGACCAGACGATGGTGGTCAGCACGCCGATGGCTTGGATCTTCACTTGATCGGCGATGGAGTAGTCGGCTACGGCGCTGTTGGCGACATAGTCCCACAGGCCAGAACCGCCCAGATCGGGAGAGGCAAACACGCCGGTCAGCAGGGCACCCAGGATACCGCCCACACCGTGTACGCCGAAGACGTCCAGGGAGTCATCCACGTTCAGCAGGCGCTTGAGGCCATGGACACCCCATAGGCAGATGACACCGGCCAGGGCACCAATCACCAGGGCACCCACCAGACCGACGAAACCACAGGCCGGGGTGATGGCCACCAGGCCGGCTACCGCACCAGAGATGCCACCCAGCAGGGAGGGCTTACCCTTGAGGCCCCATTCGGCCATCATCCAGGCAATGGCGGCCATGGCGGTGGCGGCCCAGGTGTTCACCAGAGCCAGCGCGGCAACACCGTTGGCTTCCAAAGAGGAGCCAGCGTTGAAACCGAACCAGCCGAACCACAGCAGGCAGGCGCCGATCATGGACATGGTCAGGCTGTGCGGGGCCATGATTTCACGGCCAAAGCCCACGCGCTTGCCGACGAAGTAAGCACCCACCAGACCGGCTACGGCGGCGTTGATATGCACAACGGTACCACCGGCGAAGTCCAGGGCGCCGTGTTGGAACAGCCAGCCTGCGGTGGCGTTGGCAGCATCGGCGGCAGCGGCGTCGGTATAGGCATCAGGACCGGCCCAGTACCACACCATGTGTGCCATGGGGGTGTAGGAGAAGGTGAACCAGATGACGATAAACAGCAACACGGCGGAGAAGCGGATGCGTTCGGCAAAGGCGCCCAGGATCAGTGCGCAGGTGATGGCGGCGAAGGCGCCTTGGAACACCACATAGATGTATTCGGAGATGCCGACACCCTTGCTGAAGGTGGCCGCCAGAGAGTCAGTAGTGATGCCTGCAAGGAAGGCCTTGTCGAAGCTGCCGAAGAAGGCATTGCCCTCGGTGAAGGCCAGGCTGTAGCCGTAGACTACCCACAGAACGGTGGCCACACAGAACACCATGAAGACCTGCATCAGTACGGAGAGCATGTTCTTGGTCCGCACCAGACCGCCGTAGAACAGGGCCAGGCCGGGCACCGTCATCAGGATGACCAGCGCGGATGCCACGATCAGCCAGGCGTTGTCGCCTTTATCCAGGCTCATGACGGGGGCCGCAGCCTCGTCTGCCCAGGCCAAGCCGCTCATACCGAACAGCCCCAACAGGGTAAGCAGAGAAAACAAGCGTTTCATCGAAAGGATCTCCAAAGGTATTTAGGGCTCCTGACAGTCCAGTCGTCAGGAGGGGGTAACGCATCTTGCTGTGGATAAGCGCAGGATCTATGCCAAGTTTTTTCCGGTAAAATTAGCCGTAAAACCGGCTGCCGGCCGCGAGCCAGGTTCAATTTAGTGCGTTTAGTGCACCAAATTGCGACGTAACGCCCCGTGCTGCACCAGCTTGGTAATGCGCCTCATCCAGGGGCATCTGGAATCCTTTCGGCTTGAAAACACATTGAAAATGGAGACACGGCAATGACGATAGGGGTGACCCGGCTGGGCGCAGGACCCGATCTGGTGTTGTTACATGGTTGGGGGATGAATCGCCACGTCTGGGAACCTATCCTCCCAGGTCTGGCGGCCCATTTTCGGCTGCATCTGCTGGACTTGCCCGGCCATGGTGACTCCAGCTGGGCGGGCACCCAGCCTTACAGCCTGGATGCCCTGGTGGCGGCCCTGCTGGCCGAAGCCCCGCCGCAGGCCTGTTGGCTGGGGTGGTCGCTGGGGGGATTGGTGGCGACCCAGCTGGCCTGGCGTCACCCTGAGCGGGTCAGCCGGCTGATCCAGGTGGCCAGTTCCCCCTGCTTTGTCGCGCGGGAGGGGTGGCCCGGGATCCAGCCCGAGGTGCTGGCGGGTTTTCATCGGCAGTTGGGGCTGGACAGCGCCCGTACCCTGGAGCGCTTCCTGGCCATCCAGGCCATGGGCAGTGAGACGGTGAAGGAGGATGCCCGGCGCCTCAAATCCTTGCTGGCGGCGGCGCCCTTGCCCCAAGCGGCCGCGCTGGCCGGGGGGCTGGCGTTGTTGCAGCAGACCGATCAGCGCGGGATCTGGTCCGAGTTGACCCTGCCTTGTGTGCGGCTGTATGGGCGACTGGACTCGCTGGTGCCCCGTGCCGCCATTCCCTACATCACGGCCCTGCGGCCGGAGAGTGCCTGCCATCTGTTCGACAAGGCGTCGCATGCTCCCTTCTTATCCCATCCCGAGGCCTTCGTAGCACAAATAATTCAGAACCTCGGTTAAAAAATCAGCGTGCGCCTTTTCTCGCGGCCAGGCATGGTTGATAATTAAACAGTCCAATTACACAGGAGGCGCTATGCAAATTGATTCCGCCATGAGTTATGGTCTGCAGGGGCTGAGTCGCGCCCAGCAGCAGGTCGAGCAAGGCAGTCGCGAGATCGCCTCCTTGCCGGTGCAAGCCGAGTCTCCTCAGTCCAAGGATCTCACCCAATCGGTGATGACCCTGCAGCAGGGGCAGAACGAGGCCCAGGCGGCGGCCAAGGTGGTGAAGAGTGCCGATGACATGATGGGTACCCTGATCGACATCCGCGTCTAGCCATGAACATCAGCCCGACCTACCCCAACCTGGTGCCCATCGCGCTGCAGCCGAGTACCGAATCGGCGCGGCGGGATAACCAGGTGCGTGAGCGGATCCCGGCCTTGCCCCAGGGTGAGGCCTCCCCGCGTGAATCACAGGTCGGTTCCGACAAGGAGCGCTTCCGCAGCCAGGAAGGGCGCAATACCAGTTACGACAGCCGGCAGAATGGTCAGGCGGGCAGCAGTGCCGATGGCGCCTTTGCCGTGGAGGGGAAACCCGACCGGCAGCAGGGCCAGGGCTCCCAACAGGGTGAGTCCCGTTCCGGTGACGAGGGGCGCCAGCAACGGCAGGAGGCCAGTCAGGAGCAGCAGGTGCTGGCGGAGTTCAAGGATCGTGACCAGGAGGTGCGCGATCACGAACAGGCTCACCAGCGTGCCGGCGGTCAATATGCTGGCAGCCCCAGCTACAGCGTGACGCGCGGGCCGGATGGCAACAGCTATGCCATCGGCGGTGAGGTGCAGATCGATGTTTCCCCGGTGTCCGGCGATCCCCAGGCCACCATCCGCAAGATGCAGCAAGTGCGCGCCGCGGCCTTGGCACCGGCGGAACCCTCCAGCCAGGACAGGGCGGTAGCGGCCCGTACCCAGCAGCTGGAGGCCCAGGCCCGCGCCGAGCTGATGGAACAAACCCGGCAACTGAGCCTGGATCTGGGCAGTCAGCAAACAGACACAGCCGCTGCTGCGGGCACAGAGGCACAGGTCACCTCGGCATCGGATGCCAGCCCAGTCAGTCAACCCGCTACGCCGCGTGCCAATCCGTTTGGCGATGGGGTGAGCCAGGCCGCCCTCTCCCTGATGAGTCAGCGCAACCAGGTGATTGCCCAGCGCTATGACAGCGCCTGGCAGGGGCCGGCCGGGGCCACCGTCAGCCGCTATGCCTGAGGCGTGAGCCGGTCGGACAGCACACAACAGCACAGGCACATAGACACATAAACAAGAAGCCGGGCATAAGCCCGGCTTCTTGTTTGGTGCTGGATGGAGAGATTAGCGGCGCTTGGCCTTGGCGAAGGCGTCGGCAAAGGCATTGTTGGGCGCAGGCGCCGCCTCCTTGCCGTGGCGCGATTGGTCGGTGCGGGTGGTATTTTTCGCCGCTGGCTTGCTGTCGGGGCGCGTCTCGCCACGGGGGGCGGCATCATTCAGACGCATGGTCAGGGCGATGCGCTTGCGGGGCAGATCCACCTCCAGCACCTTGACCTTGACGATGTCGCCGGCCTTCACCACCTCCCGGGGATCCTTGATGAAGCGGTCGGTCAGCGCGGAGATGTGGACCAGACCATCCTGGTGCACGCCGATATCCACGAAGGCGCCGAAGTTGGTGACGTTGGTGACCACCCCTTCGAGCACCATGTCCGGCTGCAGATCCTTGAGGGTCTCCACTCCGTCGCGGAAAGTGGCGGTCTTGAACTCGGGGCGCGGATCCCGGCCTGGCTTTTCCAGTTCCTTGAGGATGTCGGTGACGGTGGGCAGGCCGAAGCGCTCGTCGGTGAACTCCTTGGCCTGGATCTGCCTGAGCCGTTCCGTGTTGCCGATGAGCTCCCCGGCGGCGCAGTCGTTGGCGGCCAGCATCTTCTGCACCAGGGGGTAGGCTTCCGGGTGCACGGCGGAGGCGTCCAGCGGGTTGTCCCCCTCACGGATGCGCAAAAAGCCGGCGCACTGCTCGAAGGCCTTGGGCCCCAGACGGCTGACTTTCAGCAGCTGCTGGCGGTTGGCGAAGGCGCCCTGGGCGTCGCGAAACGCCACTATGTTCTGTGCCAGGCTCTTGTTGAGGCCGGAGACCCGGGTCAGCAGCGGCACCGAGGCGGTGTTGAGATCCACCCCTACGGCGTTCACGCAGTCCTCCACCACGGCCTCGAGCCGCTGGGCCAGCTGACTCTGGCTGACGTCGTGCTGGTATTGGCCGACGCCGATGCTCTTGGGCTCGATCTTCACCAGCTCCGCCAGGGGATCCTGCAGGCGGCGGGCGATGGAGACGGCGCCGCGCAAGGAGACATCCAGCTCGGGGAACTCCAGGGCCGCCAGCTCGGAGGCAGAGTAGACGGAGGCGCCGGCCTCGCTCACCACCACCTTCTGGCAGCGCACCGCCGGGTATGCGCCAAACAGATCGCTCACCAGCCGGTCGGTCTCCCGGGAGGCGGTGCCGTTGCCGATGCTGATGAGTTCCACCTGGTGGCGCTCACACAGCTTGGCCAGGGTCGCCAGACTGGCGGCCACCTGGCGCTTGGGCTCGAAGGGGTAGATGGTGGCGGTGTCCACCAGCTTGCCGGTGGCATCCACCACCGCCACCTTGACCCCGGTGCGAATGCCGGGATCCAGCCCCATGGTGCAGCGCATGCCGGCGGGGGCGGCCATCAGCAGATCCTGGAGGTTGCTGGCAAACACCCGGATGGCTTCAGTCTCGGCGGCCTCCCGCAACTGGCCGATAAGCTCGGTCTCCATCTGCAGCGCCAGCTTGATCTTCCAGGTCCAGCTCACCACCGACTGCAGCCAGGCGTCGGCGGGCCGGCCGCTAAAGGTCAGCCCCAGCTCACGGGCGATCAGCCCCTCGCAGGGGTGACGTTCCCACTCGCCGGGCAGGGTGAGGGAGAGGCTCAGCACCCCTTCGTTGCGTCCCCGCAGCATGGCCAGGGCGCGGTGGCTGGGCACCTTGTTCAGGGGTTCATCGTGCTCGAAGTAGTCGCTGAACTTGGCACCCTCCTGCTCCTTGCCCGCCACCAGCCGGGCCTGGATCACCCCCTCGGCCCACAGGCGTTGGCGCAGGGCGGCCAGCACGGGCGCCTGTTCGGCGAAGCGCTCCATCAGTATGTAGCGGGCGCCATCCAGCGCCGCCTTGGTATCCAAGATCTGCTGCTCGGGGTTGAGATAGGCCTGGGCGGTCAGCTCGGGATCCAGATTGGGATCGGCCAGCAGGGCCTCCGCCAAGGGTTCCAGCCCTGCCTCTATGGCCATCTGTCCCTTGGTGCGGCGCTTGGGCCGGTAGGGCAGGTAGAGATCCTCCAGCGCCGTCTTGGTATCGGCGGCCAGCAGGGCGGCCCTGAGCTCGGCGGTCAGCTTGCCCTGCTCCGCCACGGAATTGAGGATCACGTCGCGGCGATCTTCGAGTTCGCGCAGGTAGCCCAGCCGCTGCTCCAGCTGGCGCAGCTGGGTGTCATCCAGGCCGCCGGTGATCTCCTTACGGTAACGGGCGATGAAGGGGACGGTCGCCCCCTCATCCAACAGACGGGTGGCGGCCTCCACCTGGGCGGCGGAGGCGTTGAGTTCGCTGGCAATCAGCTGACTGATAGAAGGCATGGTTCTCGCTCTATTATGGATGCGAAGCCGGACACCGCAGGCGCCGACCTCGGCCCGACCGGCGGGCTCAATTCGGTGAGGCGGAACATACCAGAAAACGGGCGAGCAATTGAGTCGTTTACACCTGTCGATTTCACCGCTTGTTAGTCGGCCTGCCTTGCGGCAGGCCGGCGGGGCCTAGCGGCCGTAGTGCAGGGTCAGGCTGGTCTGGGCCAGCTCGTTGGCGTGCAGCATGAAGCCCACCAGAGCCGGCATGCTGGTGGCCGGCAGGTCCAACTTGTCCACCTTGAGGGCATGCAGGGTGAAGCGGTAGCGGTGCGGCGGATCACCCTCGGGCGGACAGGCGCCACCAAAGCCGGGCTGGCCGAAATCGGTCAGGCTCTGCACCGCCCCGGCGGGCAGCCCCTGTCCATCGGCGGCGATGCTTGCCGGCAGGCCAGCGCTGTCGGCCGGCAGGTTGAAGACCACCCAGTGCCACCAGCCGCTGCCGGTGGGGGCATCCGGGTCATAGACGGTCAGCGCCAGGCTGCGGGTGCCGGCCGGCACCTCCTGCCACTGCAGGGCCGGGGACTGGTTGCCGCCCTGGCAGCCGAAGCCGTTGTAGACCTGGGCCAGGGGCAGGCTGGCGCCTTCGGGCAGGCCTGGGCTGGTGAGGGTGAAGGCGGCGTTGGCCTGGCCGCACAGCAGGGCCCCCAGGGTGAGGGCAAGCAGGGAAGGGGATCGCATGGGCACTCCTTGTTGTCGGGCGTGATTGCCGGTGACAGCAGTGTGGGTTTTTTGCGGTTTGCTTGCTGTCGTCAAACGGTCAACGCCTGTCGTGGCTCGGTCAGTTGACGGTGGGCACCGGCTCCCGATCCCGGCTGTGGCGCAGCTGGCTGGGGCTGACACCGAAGCGCTGGCGAAACTTCTGGCTGAAGTGGGAGGCGGAGACGAAGCCGCACTCCAGGGCGATCTGGGTCAGGGAGCTTTGATCCGTCATCACCCGGGCGAAGGCGGCGCCGAGCCGCTGTTCCGCCAGTAGGCTGGCGAAGCCGCCGGCGCCCTCCTGGCGCAAGGTGCGGCGCATGCTGGACTCGCTGAGTCCCAGCCGCTGGGCCAGTTCGCCGGCCTGCCAGGGGCGGGCCAGATCGGCCTGCAACAGCATCTGGATCCGCTGGCTCAGGGTCAATGGCTTCAGATTGAACAGGGGGCCGGCCAGCCCGGCCTGGGCCAACACCAGCAGCACACCATGCCAGGCATGCTCCAGGCGCGGCCCTCGCAGGGGGCCATCAAATGCTTGTGGATCCAGCAGCGGGGTGAGTTGCGCCGCCAGGGGCGGCGGACAGGCAAACACGGGGGCCGCTTGCCACTGGCCGGGCAGGCTGTCGCCGTAGCGTTGCAAGAAGCGCTCGGTCCAGTCCCGCGGCGGGCTGAAGACCTCCGCCTGGTAGAGACCGCCGGGCCTCGGCAGGTTTTCCATCTCCAGGGCCTCCCCGGGTGGCAGACAGAGGCAGTGATCCGTCGGGCAGACCAGGGGCTGGCCATGGGTATGGATCAGCTTGGTGCCCTGGCGCACCCACACCAGCAGGGGCGCCAGAATGGGCACCCGGTGGATCTGCTGGCGGGCGCGGGCCAGGTATTGGCTGTAGAGGGGATTGGTGTTCATGGCATCTCCGCAACGAGCCGACAGCATAGCGCGGCCAGCGGGTTGCCAGCCACAGGGGTGGCACTCCGGCTAGCCGCGCAGGGGGGCGAGCTGTTGGTGCAGGTGCTGGCTCATGATGGCCAGAAACGCCAGCAGCCCCAGGTAGTAGCAACCGTACTGCAGCTTCTGCTCCAGGCTGGCGCGGTAGTAACTGGCCGGCTGGGCCAGCCGACCGCGCAGCAGGCCCCAGACCTGGGGCGCCGCCAGCACCGCCACCAACAGCAGCAGGGGGCTGGGACGGTAGAAGAACAGCGCCACCAGCACAGGGATGCCCACCAGCCAGAGCTTGGGGGAGAGGATGGCGACGATGCGCCCGCCGTCGAAGGGCGTGAGGGGGATCAGGTTGAACAGGTTGAGCAGGCAGCCCATGTAGGCCAGGGCCAGCCAGAGGTTGCCGCCGCCATGCCGACCCAGGTAGTAGCAACCCATGGCTCCCAGGGTACCCAGCAGCGGGCCGGCCAGGGCCACCCAGGCTTCGGTTTCCACCGACATGGGTTGTTCCTTGAGCTCGATCCAGGCGCCGACGAAGGGGATAAAGGTGGGGGCGCCCACCGCCAGGCCCCGCTGACGGGCGGCCAGGTAGTGGCCCATCTCATGGATCAGCAGCAGACCGACGAAGCCGGCAGCATAGGCCCAGCCAAACAGCTGGGCATAGATCACCACCGACAGCAGCATGCTGCCCAGCGTCATCAGCAGGGGGCCCAGCTTGCCGGCACTGGCCAGCAACATCAGCGCCTTGAGCATGGCGTCTCCTTAACCTTGGCGTTTGAAGACACGGCGCAGCAGCGCGCCCACGCCGGCCAGGCCGATGAGCAGCAGCTTGGCGTATTTGGCCAGCATGGCGGCGGCCAGGGCGAAGAAGCCGAGCTTCTTGGCGGCCACCCCGGCCACCAGGGCTGCCAGACCATATTCCGCCACCTTGTCGCTGCCTTCCTGGAAGTCGTCGTAGCCTTTGCCCGGCTGAAAGTGCAGCTGGCTCATCAAGGCGCCGGCCACCGGCTTCAAGCGGTTCACGTTGTCCGTGTCGGTGATCAGGTTGACTCCCAGATAGCCCTCCCGGCCAAGGGCCAGGGTCTTGTAGTTGATGGTATAGTTACTCTCCTGGCTGCCCTTGTCCCGGGCGGTGGCGGACCAGCGCAGCTGGTGGTTGCTGGCGGTGTAGGCCGGCACCTCGGCCCAGCCCAGCACCTCCAGCTCGGGGATGCCCCGCTGGCGGCGCTCCTGGTTGGCGGCTTCGGTGCCTTCTTTGAGGCTGTTGAGCATGTCGTCCGGATCCCACTCCTTGGCATCGTCATCCCGGATGTAGCCCGCCGGGTCGAAACTCAGCAGCATGGTCCACTCCTCCTCGTCACTCACCGGCAGCACCATGCCCTGCAGGCTGTCGTCGTAGTCCCCGTTGATGGCCTGCATCAGGCGGCGGGTCTCCTCCGCCGGCACATAGACCATGGCCTCCGGCAGCTCGAGGCTGGCCTGATCCGCCAGGGTCAGGGTGCGGGGTCCGCTGAGGCTGGCGGCCATGGCGGCGTGCTGGGCGGCGGCGAACTCTTGCTGCGCCTGCTCCTGGGTCAGGGCCCAGAGGGGGGCGCTCAGCAAGAGGGCAAAGAGCGCCAGCAGGGGGCGCAGAGCGGACAGACGGGGCACGAACAGTCTCCTTGTGCTTGAGATAGGGGGGCTTGATGACCGAATTTGGTGTCGGGCGAGTCTAAGGCGGCGGCGGTGACTTGTCCGTGACCCAGACGGGATTTCTGCTGTGGTTGGTAAGCTGAACGACAGGAAAACGGCGATAAAAATCAGCACTTTTCCTTGATTAACCCGCCGACTATTTGTGCCATACTGCTAGGGCCGGAACGCGTCCAGGCAAGCATTAAGCAAAGGGAGTGAATCATGAACAAGTATCAAGCTTTGTTGGGTACAGTGGTTTTGGGTTCCACCCTGTTGGCCGGTTGTGCCAACACGGATCAGTTGCAAGCTGATGTACAGAGCCTCAATACCAAGGTGGATCAGTTGACCAGCGATGTGGCTGCCCTCAAGCAGTCCCAGGCCCAGACGGCCAGTGACGTGCAGGAGGCCAAGAGTGAGGCCATGCGCGCCAACCAGCGTCTGGACAACATGGCCACCACCTACAAGAAATAAGCTGGTCTGGCTGACGAGCGGCGCCCCGGGGCGCCGCTTTTGTTTTGGCCTTTGGCTAGCCGACCGCTAGTTCCAGCCGATCACCACCGGCATGCCGCTGCGTTCCAGCAGGGCCTGATCCACCACATCCAGATCCGTGTAGGGGAAGTTGATGAAGGCCTGCACCTGGTCTGACAGCACCAGGGGGGCGCCATCGCCATCGTACTCCTCCTGGGTGCGGGAGAGGGGCTGATGCACCTCTATCCAGCGGCGACCATCGGGCTCTTGCGAGACCAGCACCGGCTGGTTGATCACCCGCACCGGCGTGCCCACCGGCACCATGTTGAAGAGCTGTTCTATGTCGGGGGCGCGCAGGCGGATGCAGCCGGCGCTCACCCGCAGGCCGACGCCAAAATTCTTGTTGGTGCCGTGGATCAGGTACTCACCGTGGCCGTAGGCCATGCGCATGGCGAACTTGCCCAGGGGGTTGTCCGGTCCGGCCTCCACCCGCTCCGGCAGGGGATCGCCCTGGGCCAGGTGTTCGGCCCGGATGCTGGCGGGGGGGATCCACACCGGATCCGGCTGCTTGCTGACGATGCGGGTCTCCATCTCCGGGGTCTCGCGGCCCACCCGGCCGATGCCGATGGGGTAGACGTACACCTTGTCCTCCCCCTCGGGGAAGTAATAGAGCCGCAGCTCCGCCAGGTTGATGACGATGCCCTTGCGCGGCACGTCCGGCAGCAGCAGCTGGCTGGGAATGGTCAGGGTGCGACCCGGCCGGGGCAGGAAGGGATCCACACCTGGGTTGGCGGCCAGCATGGCATAGAGGCCGACCTGGAACTGGGCCGCCAGCTCTTCCAGGGAGCCGCCGTTATCCGGCACTTCCACATGCATGGGGCTGCCGATGAGACGGCCTTCCCCCAGGGGATAGATGGCCGCCTGCGCAACGGCGGAACCGCCCAGCAGGCCGATGAGGCACAGCAGGCGAATGAACCGCAGGCGAATGAATGGGAACATGGCGTGATACTCCTTCAAGGTCACAGCGATTGTTAGCAAAATCCCATCCCAAAGCCAAGGCCCTGACCGTCTTCGTTTTTTGGGTATGATAGCGGCTTAAGATGTCCCCAGCCCGGAGTCCGCCATGTTCAACGTCTATCACGCCAACCATCTGGAGGTGCACAAGGCCCTGCTGGCGGCGCTGATCCGGCGCGACCCCCTGAGCGATCCCTTTGCCGCCGAGCAGATACTGGTGCAGAGCCCCGGCATGGCCCAGTGGCTGCGCCAGGCCCTGGCCCAGGAGTTCGGCGTGGCGGCCCAGCTGGCCTTTCCGCTGCCCTCCACCTTCATCTGGCAGATGTTCAGCCAGGTACTGCCCCAGGTGCCCGAACTGAACCCCTACACCAAGGGTGCCATGGCCTGGCGGCTGATGACCCTGCTGCCGCACCAGCTGGCGGACCCCAGCTTTGCCCCTCTGGCCCACTATCTGGCGGAGGATCCGGATCAGCGCAAGGGCTACCAACTGAGCCAGCGCATCGCCGACGTGTTCGACCAGTACCTGGTCTACCGGCCGGACTGGATCGCCGACTGGGAGCAGGGCGGCGAGCTGGGGGCCGAGACCCAACCCTGGCAGCCCAAATTGTGGCGCGCCCTGGTGGCCGCCACCGAGCAGCAGGCCGACCACCTGCACAGAGCCAACCTGTTCGAAGCCTTTATCCGCCGTCTGGAACAGCCCGAGGCGCCGGCAGGCTTGCCCCAGCGGCTGTTTATCTTCGGCATCAATGCCTTGCCGCCCAACTACCTGCAGGCGTTGCGGGCCCTGGGCCGCCACACCGAAGTGCACCTGATGCAGGGCAACCCCTGCCGCTTCTACTGGGGGGATCTGCTGGAGCGCTGGCGTACCGACGGCCGGCTGTTCAAGCAGCTGCTGGATCGGCGCCGCGACCATATCCTCGCCAACCTGGAGCAGGAAGCGGGCCAGCGTCCGCTGTTTGCCAGCCAGGGGGAGCTCGAAGCCCTGTTCAATGCCGCCGACGAGCTGGCGGACGGCCACCCCCTGCTGGTCTCCTGGGGCAAGCAGGGGCGGGATCATCAGGCCCTGCTGGCGGATCTCGAGCCCCGGGAGTACGAGGCCTTCGCCGATATCGAGCCCAGCAGCCTGCTGCAGCGGCTGCAGGCGGACATGCTGGATCTGCAGGATCGCAGCCGGCCCGAGGCCGAACCCTTCTGTTTGTTGCCGGAGGATGACTCCCTGCAGGTGCGGGGCTGCCACAGCCCCATGCGGGAGGTGGAGGTGCTGCACGACGCTCTGCTGGCCATGCTGGCGGCGGATGAGACCCTGCAGCCCAGGGATATCCTGGTGATGGTGGCGGACATCAACGCCTACAGCCCCTTCATCCAGGCGGTGTTCGGCGCCGCCCAGGGCAGCCGCTGGCTGCCGTTCGCCATCTCGGATCGTTCGGCCCAGCAGGAGAGCCCGCTGCTGCAGAGCCTGCTGACCCTGCTGCGACTGCCCCAGCTGCGCTGCTCGGCTCCCGAGCTGCTCTCCCTGCTGGCGGTGCCCGCCATCCAGGCGGCCCTGGGGCTGGACGAGGCGGCGCTGGCCGCCCTGCAGGCCTGGGTGCAGGAGGCCGGGGTGCGCTGGGGGCTGGACGAGAGCGACGGTGCGCGCTTCGAGCTGAACCGGATGCCGGGCAACACCTGGCAACACGGCCTGGAGCGCATGCTGCTGGGCTTTGCCATGGCAGGCGCCGATCCCCTGGCGGACATCAGCCCCTACGGCGAGGTGGAGGGGCAGGACGGCGTGCTGCTGGGCCAGCTGGCGCTGTTTGTCGAACGGCTGCGCCGGCTGCGGAACGACCTGCCCGAGTCTCGCAGCCTCACCGCCTGGCGGGAGCTGGTGGATGATCTGCTGCTGGCCTTCTACGCCCCGGATGAGGCGGGGGAGGAGGAGCTGGCCCAGGTGCGCCAGGCCCTGGCGGAGCTGGCGCGCCAGCAGGCGGAGGTGGGTTTCGACGGGCCCCTGTCGTTGGCGGTGATCCAGGATTACCTCACCGAGGCATTGGCGGGACGGCGCTCCAGCGGCGGCTTTCTGGCGGGGCGCATCAACTTCTGCACCCTGATGCCCATGCGCTCCATCCCCTTCAAGGTGATCGGCCTGCTGGGCATGAACGACGGCGTCTATCCGCGCAGCGTGCCGCCCCTGGGTTTCGATCTCATGGCCCAGGCGCCGCGCCGCGGCGATCGCTCCCGGCGAGAGGATGACCGCTACCTGTTCCTCGAGGCCCTGCTGGCCGCCGAGCAGAGGCTGTATGTCTCCTACGTGGATCGCAGCAGCCAGGATAACCAGCCCAGGGAGCCCTCGGTGCTGCTGGCCGAATTGCTGGACTACTGCCAGCAGAGCTGCTGCCTGCCGGACGGCAGCCGGGAACCCAAGGATCTGTGGCGGCGCCTGGTGCGCCAGGAGGCCCTGGTGCCCTACGACCCGCGCTATTTCGACCCGGCGGCCCCCGTCTCGTTTGCCGCCGACTGGTGTCCGCCGGCGGATCTGACCCCCGCCGCGCCCTTTATTGGTGATCCGCTGCCGCTGCCGACCGAGTTGCTGGCCGACGGCCTCCTAGAGCTCTCCGATCTGCTGCGCTTTGCGCAAAATCCGGTGGCCAACTTCTTTCAGCGCAGCCTGCGGGTGCGCTTCGATGCCGGGGTGGCGGAGCCGGAGCAGGACGAGCCCTTCGCCGCCGATGCCCTGACCAGCTACCAGCTGCGCCAGCAGCTGCTGGCGGCCAGTCTCGCGGGTCAGCAGGCCAGCCTCAGCCAGCGGCTGCGCCACAGCGGCCTGCTGCCCACCGGCGCCCTGGGGGATCTGCTGCTCGACGAGCAGACCAATGCGATCCAGCCCCTGCTGCAGGCGCTGGAGGCGGCGCGTGCCGCCCCGGCTCGCCGCCTGCCGCTGGACCTGAGCCTTAACGTCCGTCTGCCCGATGGCAGTGAGCGGCGGCTCAGCCTGCAGGGCCAGCTGCCGGATTGCCACGACGGCGCCCTGGTGCGCTATCGCGCCGGGGAGTTCAAGCCGGTGCAGCTGGTGCGGGCCTGGCTGGAGCACCTGTGCCTGTGCGCCGCCTATCCCCCTACCGCCAGCCTGCTGCTGGGCATCAAGGGGCACTATCGCCTGCGGCCCTTGGCTGCCGAGGCGGCCAAGGCGCAGCTGTCTGCCTGGCTGGCGGCCTGGCTGCAGGGGCTGACCGAGCCCTTACCCCTGCTGTGGGCCACCTGTTTCGTCAGTCAGGACGAAAAAGCCCAGGCGGATTTGTTCGCCGCCCGGGAGCGGCAGTTTGTCGGCAGCGATTTTGTGCGGGGCGACAGTCTGGATCCTTACGTGGCCCGGGCCTTCCCGGCATGGGACGAGGCGCTGCATCAGGCGCTGGATGCGTGGGATCGGCGCCTGCTGGCCCCCCTGTATGACCATCTGGAGGTCTGCTGATGAGCCGCATTCTCGACATCCCCGGCTTTCCGTTGCGCCAGGCCCGGCTCATCGAGGCCAGCGCCGGCACCGGCAAGACCTACACCATCACGGGGCTCTACCTGCGGCTGCTGCTGGGGCGCGATGGCCCCGAGGATTTCGGCCTGCCCCTGACGGTGGACAAGATCCTGGTGGTGACCTTCACCGAGGCCGCCACCGCCGAGCTGCGGGGCCGCATCCTGGCCCGCATCCGCGCGGCCCGCAAGGCGTTCGACAGCGGCGAGGCCCAGGGCGACGAGCTTATCGCCGCGCTGCTGGCGGGCAGCCCGGACCGGGCCCAGGAGGCCCGCCGCCTGCTGGTGGCGGAGCGGCAGATGGACGAGGCGGCCATCTTCACCATTCACGGCTTCTGCCAGCGGATGCTGCGGCACAACGCCTTCGAGTCCGGCGCCCTGTTCGAGACCGAGTTTGTCGGCGACGACCAGCGGCTGCGCTTCGAGGCGGTGGCGGACTTCTGGCGTCAGCAGCTCTATGGCGCCAGCCGGGCCCAGGTGGCGGCGGTGCGGGAGTGCTGGGCGTCGCCCCAGGATCTGCTGGCCGAGCTCAATCCCCAGCTGGCGACCCAGGCCCTGCACTGCAAGGTGAGCGGCCGCGACTGGCGGTTGGCCCTGGCCGAGGGGCTGGCACGCATCGATGCCTTCAAGGCCCAGTGGCGGGCCGCGGCGGCGGATCTGCCGGATGTGCTGGCGGCCTCCGGCCTCGACAAGCGCAGCTATTCCGCCCGCAACCTGCCCAACTGGCTGACCCAGGTGGGGCAGTGGGCACTCACTGACACCCTGGAGTTGAGCCTGCCGGACAACCTCTACCGCTTCGGCCAGGCCTTGCTGTGCGAGAAGAGCCCCAAGGGGGCGCCGCCAGCACACCCGCTGTTTGCGGCGGTGGACGCCCTGTTGGCGGACAAGCCCGACATCCGCGGCCCCCTGCTGGCCCAGGCCCTGGACGAGGTGCGCCGGCGCATGGCCCAGGCCAAGAGCCAGCGCCAGCAGCTCTCCTTCGACGATCTGCTCACCGGGCTGGATGTGGCCCTGGCCGGCCCGGCCGGGGCCGGGCTGGCGGCGCGCATCCGCGAGCAGTACCCGGTGGCCATGATCGACGAATTCCAGGATACCGACCCGCTGCAGTACCGCATCTTCGCCACCCTCTACCGGGGCCGGCCGGAGTGCGGTCTCTACCTCATCGGTGATCCCAAGCAGGCCATCTACGGCTTTCGCGGTGCCGACATCTTCACCTACATGCAAGCCCGGGCCGAGGTGAGCGATCACTACACCTTGGAGACCAACTTCCGCTCCACGACCGAGCTGGTGGCGGCGGTGAACGGCCTGTTTGCCCAGGCCGCCTCGCCCTTCATCTATGACCAGGCCATTCCCTTCGCCCCGGTGCGGGCCAAGGGCAAGAGCGACACCCTGAGTCTGGACGGCGCGCCTCTGCCGCCCTTGCCCTATGTGCTGGCGCCCGAGCCGCTCGCCGGCGGCGCCTATCGCCAGCAGATGGCCCGGGCCGCGGCGGCGCAGATCCATGCCTGGCTGCTGGCCGCCCAGCAGGGGCGACTCAAATTGGGGGATCGCCCCCTGGTGCCGGGGGATATCGCCGTGCTGGTGCGCACCGGCGGCGAGGCCGCCGAGCTGCGCCGCTGCCTCGATGCCCTGGCCATCGGCTCCGTCTATCTCTCCAGCCGGGATTCGGTGTTCGCCACCGCCGAGGCCGAAGATCTGCGCCGCCTGCTCAACGCCTGTCTGCACCCGTCCGACGAAGGCTGCCTGCGCAGCGCCCTGGCCAGCCGCTTGCTGGGCTGGAGCATGGGGCAGCTGGCGGCCCTCAACGAGGACGAGGCCTTGTGGGAGGAGACGGTGGCCCTGTTTCGCCAGTGGGGCAAGCTGTGGCAGCGCCAGGGGGTGCTGCCCATGCTGCGCCAGCTGCTGTTCCACTACCGCATACCGGCCCAGCTGCTGCAGGCGCCGGACGGTGAGCGACGACTCACCGACCTGCTGCATCTGGGGGAGCTGCTGCAACAGGCCGCCGCCACCCTGGCGGGGGAGCATGCCCTGCTGCGCTGGTTCCAGGCCCAGTGTCTGGCACCGGACGGCAACGCCGAGGAGCAGCAGCTGCGGCTGGAGTCCGAACGCCACCTGGTGCAGGTGGTGACCATCCACAAGTCCAAGGGGCTGCAATACCCCCTGGTGCTGCTGCCCTTCATCGGTGCCTGGCGGGTGACCAGCCAAGCCAACTACCACGAGAACGGCCAGTCGGTGTGGGATCTGCAGGCGGACGAGGCGGCGCTGGAGAAGGCCGAGCAGGAGCGGCTGGCCGAGGATCTGCGGCTGCTCTACGTGGCCCTGACCCGGGGCGTCTACCTCACCTGGCTGGGGCTGGCGGAGGTCAAGGTCAAACCCGCCGGGGCGGGCAATGCCTTCATGCATCTGCTGCCTGACGGCGCCTCGCTGGCCGAGCGGCTGGCGGCCACCAAGGTGAGTGGCCTGGTGCCTTGGGACCCCCTGCCCTGGCCGGCGGCGGGGCAGCTTAGCCGCAGTGCGGTGGCGCCCCATTGGCAGGCCCGCCAGTTTGCGCGGCGGCTGGATCGCCACTGGCAGGTGACCTCCTATTCCGCCCTGGTGGCCAACACGCCCCATGTCGGCCTGCCGGCGCCGGCCCCCGAGGCGCCCCGGCTGGATGCCCTGGGTTTTCCCCGTGGCGCCCGGGCCGGCACCTTCCTGCACAGCCTGCTGGAGGGGCTGGATTTCGGTCTGCCGGCGGGGAAGGCATTGCAGGACTGGATCGACGAGCGACTCACCGGGGTGCGGCTGGCCGCCGACTGGCAGGCCGAGCCCTGGCGGCCCGTGCTGCACGACTGGCTGCTGGAGGTGCTGGAGGCGCAGCTGCAGCCCGGGTTGCGACTGCGGGATCTGCCCCCCCAGCGCACCCTGGCGGAGCTGGAGTTCCTGCTGCCCCTGGCGCCGCTGCAGGCGCCGGCCCTCAGCCGGTTGCTGGCGCAGCACGATCCCCTGAGCGCCCAGGCGCCGGCGCTGAACTTCGAGGACATCCAGGGCATGCTCAAGGGCTTCATCGATCTGGTGTTCGAGCACCAGGGACGCTTCTACGTGGTGGACTACAAGTCCAACTACCTGGGGGAGCTGCCGGAGCAGTATCAGGGTGAGGCCCTGGCCCAGGCCATGCTGGCTCACCGTTACGATCTGCAGTACCAGATCTACAGCCTGGCGCTGCACCGCTACCTGAGCACCCGGCTGGCCGATTACGACTACGAATTGCACATGGGCGGCGTCTGCTACCTGTTCCTGCGGGGCATGCAGGCCGGGCAGGGCAGCGGCGTCTACTTCACCCGTCCCTCCCTTGAGTTCATCCAGGCGCTGGATCGCCTGTTCGCCGGAGCCGACCATGACTGAGCCGACCGCCCTTGCCCTCTCTCACCAACCGACCTTGAGCAGCTCGCAGCTGCTGGCGCCCTGGCCGGGGCTCAGAGCCATCGATCAGGCCCTGGGGCGCTTCATTCAGGATCTTAATCTCAGGCTTAACGGTGAAGAGGATGCCCTGCTGGGCCTGTGCGCCGCCCTGGTGAGCCAGGAGCTGGGCCAGGGCCATGTCTGCCTGCCGTTAAGCCAGCTGCCGGCCCGCCTGGCCGCCCTGGCCGCCAAGGCTGAGCTGCCGACGGACTGGCAGGCGCGGGTGACGAACATCGAGACCCTGTCAGCCTGGCTGCGGGCCCAGCCGGTGGTGGGGACGGATGAAACGGCCGAGTTACCCCTGGTGCTGGCCCGCGGTCGCCTCTATCTGGCGCGCTACTTCGCCTTCGAGCAACAGCTGGTGCACTGGCTGCAGGCCGCCCAGGCGCCCCTGCCCCTGACGGTGCCAGCAGACCAGCTGGCCGCCTGGCTGGCGGACTTGTTCGCCCCCGTGCCGCAGATCCTGCTGGCGGCCTGGCAGCAGGTGCGCGGCGAGCGCCCGGATCTGGCGATCATCCCCTTCGCCCGGCAGTGGCTGGATGTGACCGAGGGCGCCGAGCTGGACTGGCCGGCATTGACTGCGCTGCTGGAGGCCCAGGATCCGGCGCGGCTGAGCGCCGAGTTGCCCGCTCTGCTTCCGGCTGCCGCCTGCCTCAACTGGCAGAAGCTGGCGGTGGCCACGGCCCTCACCGGCCGCTTCACCCTCATCTCCGGCGGCCCCGGTACCGGCAAGACCACCACTGTGGCTAGGCTGCTGGCCCTGCTGCAGCGCCAGGCCCTGACGACGGGGGCGGCGCTGCGCATCCGGCTGGCGGCGCCCACCGGCAAGGCGGCGGCCCGGCTGACCGAGTCCCTGGGGCGAGCCATCGATGAGCTGGCGCACGGCTGGCCTGAGGTGTGCGACGCCCTGCCGCGCCAGGCCGCCACCTTGCACCGCCTGCTGGGGGCCCTGCCCGGGCGGCGGGCGTTTCGCCATGACGCCGACAACCCGTTGGTGCTGGATGTGCTGGTGGTGGACGAGGCCTCCATGGTGGACCTGCCGCTGATGGCGCGCCTGCTGGCGGCGCTGCCCGAGGGCGCCCGCCTCATACTGCTGGGGGACAAGGATCAGCTCTCCTCGGTGGAGGCGGGGGCCGTGCTGGGGGATATCTGCGGCCTGAGCCGCTCGGGCATGAGCCCGGAGCAGGGGCGGTGGCTGACGCGGCTCACCGGCTACGATCTGGCGCCCTGGTGTCAGGCCTCTGGCCCGGCCCTGCGGGACAGGATCTGCCTGCTGCGCAAGAGCTGGCGCTTCGACGGCCAGTCCGGCATAGGCCGGCTGGCCCGGGCGGTGAACCTGGGGCAGACCGACCAGGTGGCGGCCTTGCTGGATCAACCCCCTGCGGATCTGGCCTTTCATGGCGGGGAAGACCGTTTGAGTAGCCTGCTGGCGGCGGCGGTGGCGGGTTATCGCCCCTATCTGGATTGCCTGGCCCAGGGGCCTTGTGACGCCGAGCGGGCGGCCCAGGCATTGGCCCTGTTTAACCGCTGTCGGGTGCTGTGCGCGGTGCGCGACGGCAGCTGGGGGGTGGGCCCCTTGGGGCTGACCATCGCTCGGGCGCTGCAGCAGGCGGGCTGCCTGCTGCCGGAGGGGGACTGGTATGTGGGCCGCCCCGTGATGATCACGCAGAACGATCACGGCCTGGGGCTCTACAACGGCGACATCGGCCTCACGGCGTTTGACGGCCAGCGGCTGCGGGTCTGGTTCCAGCTGCCCGATGGCCGAGTCCACGGCTTTCTACCCAGCCGGTTGCCGCCCCACGAGAGTGCCCTGGCCATGACGGTGCACAAGTCCCAGGGCTCTGAGTTCGACCACACCCTGCTGGTGCTGCCGGACTCGCCGCTGCCGGTGCTCACCCGCGAGCTGCTCTACACCGGCATCACCCGGGCCAAGGGGCGGTTGTCGCTGTTCGCCCCCCGGCCCCTGCTGCTGCAGACCCTGGGACGGCTCACCGAGCGGGCCAGCGGCCTGCCCCTGGCGCTGGCAGAGCGCTCCTTATGAGTCTTTTTTAGGGCGGTGCGGATCTTTCTGGCAGGAAAACCTGTGTAACTTATTGTAATTGTCTAATATTCCTCTGAGCTTATCCCGTTTGGAGTGGCTATCTTTTGCCGGCCTGCACCGCTTAGGCACATTGCTGTGGTGTCGGCTGGCGGGAATCTCGATTAGGGCTAGGCTTACCTCCGTTTTGCAAACGCTTTCAGCTGTTCGGCCCGCGGGCGAACGGCTGGAGGCTATCGGTTTTACACAGGTTGAGGTTGTGACAATGACACTGTCCATAGTGCAAAGGATCCAGGCCGGTTTCGCCCTGCTGCTGCTGTTGTTGCTGCTGCTGGGCGGGATCAGCTATCTGCAGACCAGTACCATCAACAGTCGGCTCAAGCAGGTCACCGACGAGGCGACCCCGCTGGCGCTGGCGGCAGCCGGCCTGCGGGATGCCACCCAGCAAAGCGGCCGCCACCTGCTGGCCTATCTCAATGCCTGGGGGGCTGAGGAGCTGGCGACGGTGGCGCCGCGCTTCGCCCAAAGCAAGCAGGAGTACGGACAGCAGCTGGACAAACTGGGCGACCTGGCGATGAGCGAGGCGGAACGGGGGCTGCTGCGTGGCTCGGACGAGCAGGTCAGCCGCTTCTTCCAGCAGGCCGAACAGTTGCTGGCCCTGCACAAGGATGAGGTGGACCTGAAGACCCGGCTGCAGGGGTTGCAGCTGGACTTCCTGCGTCTGGAGGACAGCTACCGGGGGGCGGCGGATCTGATGCTGCAGTTCACCGCCGAGCGGCGCTCCCTGCAGAACAAGGCCGAGCTCATCACCAGCGGCCTGGCCCGGGACATCAAGCAGATCCGCCGGGCCGATGAACACACGGATCTGGCGGCGCTGGGCAAGGTGCTGGCCAAAGACATCGAGATCGCCAGCAAGCGGCTGGCGCTCATCAAGGTGCCGGATGACGTCAAGGCCCGCTTCAACCGCAGCCTGGATCAGCTCAAGACCCTGGCCTTCGGCGAACAGGGCCTGCTGGCCGCCATGGCCCGTCAGCAGCAGCTGACCCAGGCGCGCATGGCGCAGGAAGAAGCCGCTGGGCAACAGCTGCAGCAGGTGAGCAGCCAGCTGCAACAGCTGATCGACATGACCAACCAGACTCTGCAGCAGGGCCGGCAACAGGCGGACAGCGCCGTGGGGCAGGCCATCTTCTGGATCCTGCTGGTGGCCAGCTGCTCTGCCGTCCTGGCGCTGCTCATCGCCTGGAGCACCAGCCGCAGCATCCAGAAGCCCTTGCAGCTGATGGGCAATGCGTTGCAGCGCATGGCCGATGGCGACATGACCTGCCGGGTCAACTACCGGCGGCAGGATGAATTCGGCCAGCTCTCCCGCGCCCTGGACAGCGTGGCGCACAATACCGATGAGCTGCTGCTGGAGATCCGCGACGGCTCCCGCCAACTGGTGGTCGAGGCCAGCCGCACCGCCGAGATCGGCGAACGGGCCATGTCCCGGGTGCAGGAGCAGAAGAGCCAGACCGATCAGGTGGCGGCAGCCATCTCCGAGCTGGAGGTGAGTGCCGGTGAGGTGGCCCGCTCCACCGAACATGCTCAGCAGGAGGTGGATCAGGCCAACGAGGAGGCCCAGTCCGGCCGCAGCCTGGTGAGCCAGAACCGCCAGCTCACCGAACAGCTGGCCGGGGATCTGGAAGGCGCCGTCGCCATGACCCGCCAGCTGGAGCAGTACAGCAACAGCATCGGCAGCATTCTGGATGTGATCCGGGGCATCGCCGATCAGACCAACCTGCTGGCGCTGAACGCCGCCATCGAGGCGGCTCGCGCCGGCGACGCCGGCCGTGGCTTTGCCGTGGTGGCGGACGAGGTGCGCGCCCTGGCCAACCGCACCCAGGAGTCCACCGAAGAGATCCAGACCATGATCCACAGCCTGCAGGCGGCCAGCAATCAGGTGGTGGAGGTCATGGGTCGCAGTTTCGATCAGACCCGGGCCTGCGTGGAGCAGAGCCGGCAGACCGATGTGGCGTTGCAGTCCATCGCCCGCCGCATGGCGGCTATCAAGGACATGACGGACCAGGTGGTGCACGCCGCCGGCGAGCAGATTTCCGTCAGTCAGGGGGTGGCCCAGCACGTGGCCGGCATCGCTGACGTGGCGCTGGAGACGGAGCGGGCCTCCCGGGAGGCGGCCAAGTCCAGCGAAGTGCTGGCGGACCTGTCCGACAAGCAGCAGCAACTCATTGGTCGATTCAAGGTGTAGGAGTAGGGATATGTTGAAGCTTTTACGTGGTGCCCTGGCCCTGACGCTGGGATGGAGCCTGAGTCTGTCGGCCCTGGCCACGGATCTGGTGATCGAAACCTGGCGGATCGACGATGCCGAGCTATGGCGCACCCAGATATTACCGGCCTTCCAGAAGAGTCATCCGGAGATCTCGGTCACCCTGGCAGCGGTGCATGCCGCCGAATATGAGACAGTGTTGCTGGAGCGGCTCAAGGCGGGCAAGGCCGGGGATCTCATCACCTGCCGGCCCTACGATGCCTCCCTCAAGCTGTTTCAGGACGGGTATCTGACGGATCTCACCGAGTTCCCCGGCCTGGAGAACTTCCCGCGCTTTGCCCGCAGCGCCTGGCAGACCGACTCCGGGGCCCAGACCTTCTGCCTGCCCATCGCCTCGGTGATCCAGGGTTTCTATTACAACAAGACCATCTTCAAGGAGCTGGGGCTTGCCGTGCCCAAGACCCGGGCCCAGTTCTTCGCCGCCCTGGACAAGGTACGACAGGATGGCCGCTATCAGCCGCTGGTGATGCCGGTGCATGACAACTGGATCACCTCCGAGCTGGGTTACCAGAATATCGGCCCCAACTACTGGCATGGCGAGGATGGCCGCACCGCCTTGCTCTCTGGCAAGCAGAAGTTCACCGACGCGCCTTACGTGGCGGTGTTCGATGAGCTGGCCCGTTGGCGGCCCTATCTGGGGGCGGCCCCAGAACAGCTGGACGAGGGGCAGGCGGTGGCGCTGTTTGCCTCCGGCAAGGCGGCGGTGATAGTGGCGGGCTCCTGGGCCATCAGCCAGTTCATGGGCAAGGTCGACTTCGATGCCTTCCCGCCGCCGGTGGCCGAGGAAGGCGACAGCTGCTACTTCACCGACCACACCGATATCGGCATCGGCATCAATGCCGCCAGCCCCAACCAGGCCGCGGCCCTGACCCTGCTGGAGTGGATGTCTTCGGCGGAGTTCGCCGAGCTGTTTTCCAACTCGGTGCCGGGCTTCTTCTCCCTGTCCAACCACTTCTTCGAGCTGGACAACCCGGTGGCCAGCACCATGGCCAGCTGGCGGGACAGTTGTGACTCCACCATACGGGTGGCGACCCAGATCCTCTCCCGGGGCACGCCGTCGCTCTCCAGCGAACTCAACGAGGTGACCCAGGCGGTGATGCTGGGGCAGTTGAGCCCGGCGGAGGCCGCCGCCCGGCTGGAGCAGGGGCTGGTGGGCTGGTATGGGCCTCAGCAACAGGCCGCCGAGGCCAGCCTGCTGGATAACTGTGCCCCGCCGACCGTGTCACCGGCGGCCTCCTCGGCCGACGGTACCTTAGATGCTGCCGCCAGTGGCGCGGCCGCAGTGGACGGCACCCCGGCCAGCCCGCCGCCGACTGGACAGTGAGGCCATATTCCTGTTGACAAGGCCGGGCTGGCACTCCAAGATGTTTGGACATTTAGACGTCCAAACATCTGTTTGGCATGATGCCAGACCCGGTTAGTCAAGGAGCAAGGGATGAGTTTTGAGAGTGCACGTCAGGTGGAGGCGCTGAACCAGAGTCTGGCGGATTTGAATGGCCGCATCGATGTCTCGTTTGAATTCTTCCCGCCGACCACCGAGTCCATGGAGCAGACCCTGTGGAACTCCATCGAGCGCCTGCAGACCCTGTCTCCCAAGTTTGTCTCCGTCACCTATGGCGCCAACTCCGGCACCCGGGATCGCACCCACAAGGTGATCAAGGAGATCAAGGAGCGCACCGGCCTCATCGCCGCGCCGCACCTGACCTGCATCGATGCCAACCGTGACGAGCTGCGCCAGATTGCCCAGGATTACTGGGACAACGGCATCCGGCATATCGTCGCCCTGCGGGGTGACCTGCCCGAGGGCATGGCCAAGCCGGACATGTATGCCGCCGACCTGGTGGGCCTGTTGAAGGAAGTCGCCGATTTCGACATCTCGGTGGCGGCCTATCCCGAGGTGCATCCGGAGGCCAAGAGCGCCCAGGCGGATCTGCTCAACCTCAAACGCAAGATCGATGCCGGGGCCAACCGGGCCATCACCCAGTTCTTCTACGACGTGGAAAGCTACCTGCGCTTCCGGGATCGCTGTGCCGCCATCGGCATCGAAGCGGAAATCGTGCCGGGCATACTGCCGGTATCCAACTACAAGACCTTGCTGAAGTTTGCCGGTTTCTCCAACGTCAAGATCCCCGCCTGGCTGCACCAGCGCTTTGAGGGGATCGCCGACGACGACCAGATGACCCGCAACCTGCTGGGGGCCAGCATTGCCATCGACATGGTGCGGGTGCTCTCCCGGGAAGGGGTGAAGGACTTCCACTTCTACACCCTGAACCGCGCCGAGCTGACCTATGCCCTGTGCCACACCCTGGGGGTGCGGCCCAAGCCCAAGGCTTGAGTGCTTTCGAGCCGACCAACGCCAGCCTGAGTGCTGGCGTTTTTTATGCCTGGGATTTGGCCAGGGACTGCTGCCCGGCGGCCAGTATGGCCTCCGAGACCTGCTGATGGACGCCGCGGGCCAGCAGCCAGCGATGCCAGTAGAGGGTGCGCTGCAGCGGGGGCGCCGGCAGGCTGATGAGGCTGCCCGCCGCCAGCTGGGGCCGGATCTGCAGCACGGGGATCAGGGCGTAGGCCACCCCGCCCAGGGCCAGATCGATGAAGGCCTCGGAGGAGCGCACCGTGTGGCAGGGGTAGCCGCCGGGGGGCAGGGCAAAGTGCTGGCTCAGGTAGGAGACGTGCATGTCGTCTCTGTGATCGAAGGCCACCGCCGGCGCCCGGCTCAGGGCCTGCAGGTGCAGGCCGTCGGCAAAGTAGCGCTGGGCAAAGCCGGGGGAGCAGATCAGCCGGTACTCCATGTCCCCCAGCAGGCTGGCCTCACAGCCCGGCAGGGGGAGTGGATGACAGCCCACGGCACCGAACACCTCTCCTTGCCGCAGCCGCTCCACGCTGCGGGTCTCATCGTCCAGCACCAGATCCAGCGCCAGGGGGTGGCGGTCCAGCAGGGGGGTGAGGGCCGGCAGAAACCAGGTGGCCAGGCTGTCGGCATTGACGGCGATGCTGATGCGCAGCGGCTCAGAGGGGGCCTCGGGCCGCAGGCGGGGCAGCAGCTCCCGCTCCAGCTGACTGACCTGGCGGTAGTGGCCCAGCAGCTGTTGCCCCAGCAGGGTGGGGCCGGGGGGCGAGCTGCGCAGCAGCACCGGCTGGGCTAGCAGCTGCTCCAGCTGCTTGATGCGTTGGGAGATGGCGGGCTGGGTCAGGTGCAGGGCCCGGGCGGCCCGCTCGAAGCTTTGCTCCCGCACCACGGCATCCAGGGCCTGCAGCAGCTTGTAATCCAGGGGCAGATCCCGGCTCATAAATATCTCTTATGAAATATCAAAATCATTAGTTTTACTGAAGATACGCCAAGCCCTAGGCTGACGCCATCTGTTGTGGAGGAGTCGCTATGTCGGTTGTCATCTTGCAGGGCTTTACCCTGGGGGCCAGTCTCATCATGCCCATCGGGGCCCAGAACGCCTATGTGCTGCGTCAGGGGCTGCGGCGGGAGCGTCATCTGTGGGTGGCGGGCTTGTGCCTCTTGTGTGACTGCCTGCTGATCGCTCTGGGGGTGTTTGGCGGTGGCCAGGCCCTGGCCAGCCTGCCTTGGCTCAAGCTGACCCTGACCCTGGGGGGCAGCCTGTTTCTGCTGGGTTATGGTGGCCAGTCCCTGTGGCGGGCCTGGCACAATGGCTCCGCCCGGCTGGATCTGCAGGGGGAGGGGGCCGGTGACAAGGCCATCTTGTTCACCACCCTGGGGGTGACGCTGCTCAATCCCCACGTGTACCTGGATACCGTCATGATACTGGGCAGCATGGCGGCCCAGTGGCCACACCAGGCCTTGCCGGCCTTCGCCCTGGGGGCCGTGCTGGCCTCCACCGTCTGGTTCTTTGGTTTGGCGCTGCTGGCGGCGCGGCTGGCCCCCTGGCTCAGCCACCCTCAGGTGCCCAGGGGCATCGATGCCCTGGTGGGGCTCATCATGCTGGGGCTTGGCGGTCATTTATTGTCGGGCCTGCTCGGCTGATTTTTTCACCAGATATGGCTTGAAAAACCGACAGCGGACCCCACCATTAGGGTGAAGGCCGACGGGCCTATGACCGCAATGGGAGGTGTTTATGGCTATCGAAAGATGGAACCCCTTCCGGGAGTTCGAAGACTGGTTCCGGGACTATCACAGGGGCGTTTTGAGCCGGTTGGACGACCGTCAGAGCCTCAGCCAGAGCGACTGGCTGCCGGCGGTGGATATCGTCGAGAACGACAGGGCGTATGAGCTGCAGGTGGAGGTGCCTGGCATGCCCAAGGAGGACGTCAAGCTATCGGTGGACAACGGCATGTTGACCATCAGCGGCGAGCGACGGCAGGAGCATGAGGATAAGCAACTCCACAGGACGGAGCGTTTCTATGGCCGCTTCAGCCGCAGCTTCGCGCTGCCGGAGGATGTGCAGGCCGATGACATCAGTGCCCGCTTCCAGGATGGCATCCTGTATGTGACGCTGGCCAAGTCCACCCCGCCGCAACAGCGCCGGGAGATCGAAATCCACTAGAGGTTGTTTGACGGAACAAGAGCAAGGGGACCGGATGGTCCCCTTTTTTGCGGGTGTGCCGGTGGGCGGCTTACTGGTACAGGTAGTTGGTGAAGATGAGCTCGCGGATCAGCTTGCGGCCGGTTTCTTCCACCAGCAGCTGGTTCAGCTTGGCCTGGCACTCCTTGCGGATCTCTTCCCGGCCCTTCAACGAACGCACCTGCTCGGCGGTCTGCTTGCCCAGGATGCGGTTGAGGGCATCCCGGATCAGGGGATCGTGTTTCTCCACCAGGGCCAGATCGGCGTTGTTATCCACCATGATCTCCACCTTGATGCGCACATAGCCCATCTGGCTGCCGTCTGTGATGTAGTTGGTGATGATCTCGGGATCCAGCGCGTAATAGGCGTAGGCATTATTCGGTTGCGCCGGTGCCGCCGCTTCTTCGGCCTGCACCTGCGCCGCCAGCAACAGCAATAACCCGCAAGTCAGTCTCTTCAGCATGATGTCTCGTTATATGAGTCGTGTGTGTAACACAATTATTGTTCTGGTTAGTGCTGATGGCGTCAAGCGCGCACCGCCTTACATTTTTACCCCGCTTTCACCATAATGTCCGGAATTTTGACAGGAGACCCCCTTTGCATTGCGTTGCCCGCCTGCCCGCCTTGCCCCTGGATATGCCCGAACCTGCCTGGCAGGCGGCCGAGCGATGCCAGTTGTCCGGTTCCCTGGCCCGCTGGTTGCGGGACACCGGCTCCCTCACCGCCGCCCTGCGCGCCCGGCCCGGGCAATTCAGCGTCACCCTGCTGGGGCCTTCCTGGCAGGCCCAGGACGATGACTGGCAGTGTCGCCAGGTGCTCCTGTGTCTGGATGAGCGGCCCCTGGTCTGGGCCCTGACCCGGCTGCCCGGTGCCCAGCTGGCCCAGGTGCCGGCGCTGGTCGGCCTGGGGGACAGACCGCTGGGGGAGTGGCTGTTCAGTCAGCCGGATCTGCAGCGGGAGCCACTGGCCCTGGCGGACTTTGCCACCGTCCCCGCCTTCGTCGCCGCCCTGGCGGACTGGGGCTGCCCGCCGCCGACCGGCGCCCTGTGGGGACGACGCTCCTGGCTATCCAGCGGTCCGGTACGGCTGCAGCTCACCGAGGTGTTCCTGCCTCTTGCCCCACCCTACGAGGAGTGATCCATGACCCAGCTTGTAGTGCCGCGCTGGCGCGCCTTCTGGCAACTGGCCCGGCTGGACAGGCCCATCGGCTCGCTGTTGCTGCTGTGGCCCACCCTGTGGGCCCTCTGGCTGGCCAGCGCCGGCCAGCCCAGCTGGCATCATCTGCTGGTGTTCGTGCTGGGGGTGTTTGTGATGCGCTCGGCCGGTTGCGTCATCAATGACTTTGCCGACCGGCGGGTGGATGGCCATGTCAAACGCACCGCCGGCCGCCCCTTGCCCAGCGGTCGGGTGACCCCCAAGGAGGCGTTGATCTTCTTCTGGTCGTTGGTGGCGCTGGCGGTGGGGCTGGCCCTCACCCTGAGCCCCCTGGTGTGGGCTTTGGCGGTGGTGGGGCTGGGGCTGGCCATCGTCTATCCCTTCATGAAGCGGGTGACCCATCTGCCGCAGCTGGTGCTGGCGTTGGCCTTCTCCTGGGCCATCCCCATGGCCTGGGCGGCGGCGGCCGGCGAGCTGACGGCCCAGACCTGGTGGCTGTTTGCCGCCAACTGCCTGTGGACCGTGGCCTATGACACCCAGTACGCCATGGTGGACAGGGACGACGACCTGAAGATCGGCGTCAAGTCCACCGCCATCCTGTTTGGCCGCCACGACCGCCTCATCATAGGCCTGCTGCAGCTGGCCACCCTGGCCTGCCTGGCCCAGGTGGGCTGGCTGGCGGCACTGGCTTGGCCCTACTGGGTGAGCCTGGCCGCCGCCGCCGGGCTGTTCGCCTATCAGCAGCGGCTGACCTGGCAACGGGCTCGGCAGGCCTGCTTCAGCGCCTTTCTCAACAACAACTGGGTCGGTCTGCTGCTGTTTGCCGGCTTGGCCTTAAGCCTCCTGCTCCAGGGCCGCTAGGGTGCGCCGCAGGGCGCTGGGTAACAGATCCTGCAACTGGGCCAGCAAGCGGGCCAGGGCCTCGGTCTGCCATTGCTCGTCCGGCCGGTAACCCTGGGCCTCCAGGGTGGCGATCAGGGTCTTGAACAGGCTGACATCGCTGAACTCGGGGGCATGGATGCCATGCAGGGTGGCCAGCCGTTGCGCCATCATCTGGCAGTCGGACTCCAGCTGGGGCAGCGGCGTGGTGGGTGCCTCCAGGATCAGGCTCAGCGACATGGCATAGCGCAGCAGCGTCTCCTGAATACAGTGGGCCAGCAGCAAGAGCTGCGGCTGTCGGGCGGCGTGTACCCAGTAGCGTCCACCCCTGTCTTCCACCAGCCCCAGCCTGACGAAGGCCATCAGGTTGGCCTCCAGCTGGGCGGGCAGATCGTCGGCCGTATGGTGCAAGAACAGTTCGGCCTGGATCAGCGGGTAGAGCTGCTGCACCGCCTCGGTCAACTGCTCGGCCGTTTGCCCCTCCTGGCGCTCGATCAGGCGGGCCAGCAGGGCCGGCAGGGCGAACAGGTGCAGTATGTTGTTGCGGTAGAAGGTCATCAGTATGGCTTGATAGCGATCCATGGTGACTATCTGCCCCAGCTTGTCCTCCTCCACCTGGAACTTGCCCAGCTCCAGGGTCTGCTCCAGCAGCTCGGCGGCGCCGGCCTCCGGCAGCACGCAGTGCTGGCTGTAGGGCGCCAGCCGCAGCAGCTCAAGATAGAGCTGGATCTGCTGGGTCAGCTGATTGCGGGGCAGGGCCTGGCGTTCGCTGGCCAGCAGCGCCAGGGCGCACAGCGGCAAACCGTTGAGGCCGGCAGCGGCATTGATGCGGCTCATCAGCTGCTGGGCCAGGGCATTCACCGTGGGGGCCAGCCAGGCAGGCTTGTGGCCTTCGGGTGTCTCGCGCCACTCGGGCACCTGCTGCTGCAGATACTGGTGCAGGGTCAGGGGTTCGCCGAAGTTGACGTAGCTGCGGCCAAAGTTGCGCAGCTTGCCCAGGATGCCCAGCACGTGCCAGAAGTTCTCCTTCTCCTTGCGGCTGCCCTTCAACTCCTTGAGGTAGGTGTTCACCTCCATCACATGGTCATAGCCCAGGTAGACGGGCACAAAGGTCAGCGGCCGCGGTATGCCCCGCAGCTGGGCTTCCAGCGTCATGGCCAGCATGCCGGTCTTGGGTTGCAGCAGGCGTCCGGTACGGGAGCGGCCCCCCTCGGTGAAGAACTCCACCGCATAGCCCTTGGTAAACAGCTGATTGAGGTATTCCCGAAACACGGTGGCGTAGAGCTTGTCGCCCTTGAAGCTGCGGCGGATGAAGAAGGCGCCGCCGCGGCGGAACAAGGGGCCGGCGGGCCAGAAGTTGAGGTTGATGCCGGCGGCGATGTGCGGCGGGATCAGCCCCTGGTGATAGATGACATAAGAGAGCAGCAGGTAGTCCATGTGACTGCGGTGGCAGGGGATGTAGACGATCTCATGCCCCTCCCGGGCCAGACGGCGTACCTGCTCGCCCCCGTGCACCCGGATGCCGCGGTAGAGCTTGTGCCACAGCCAGCCCAGCAGGGTGTCGCCCATGCGGATCAGACGGTAGGAGAAGTCGCTGCCGATCTCGTCCAGGTAGCCGAGCGCCCGCTGCTGGATCTGCTCCAGGGGCAGGCCCTCTTCGGCGGCCTGTTGCGCCATGGCCTGGCGCAGGGGGTCGCTGGCCAGCAGTTGCTGGAACAGCTCCTGACGGATGGGCAGCCGCGGCCCCTTGGCCGCCTGCCGTTGCCGGCTGAAATGGATGCGGGCCACCCGGGCCAGCTTGTGGGCCACCTGTTCGTCGCTGCCGCGCTCGTCCGCCAGGGTGCGCAACGAGACGGGAGCGGAGAAGCGTACCCGGTTCTCCCGGCCATGGAGCAGCACCTGCCAGCTGTTGCGCCAGACTGTCGGCGAGTGCAGTGGCGGCTGCAGGCGGCGCTTCTCCCGCCCCGGCGCCCGGTGCCACAACAGGGTGATGGGCACCAGCTGGATGTCCAGCGCCGGATCCTGCCGGTGCAGCTGCAGCCAGTGGCGGAAGGTGGCCAGGCTTTGCTGGGCCGGCATGGGTCTACCGCCAAAGCAGGGCAGGTGATCCAGGCAGACATAGCGCGGCAGGGACTGGCCGCCGATCTGCAGTGGGCTGAAAGGACTGGGTAGCCCCAGCTGGTTGGCACACAGCTCCAGGGTCAGCAGATCGCTCAGCGCGTCATTGGTCAGGGCGTAGACGATGGGGCGGGCGGGATCCAACCCCAGCTGGCTCACCGGTTCTTCCGGCAGGGCGGAATAGTTGACCAACAGACGCAGGGGCAGGCGAAGCAGGGAACGGGCAGCAGCCTTGATGCGGGACATCCTTAACAACCTCTGGCAATGAATCGCTCTGGCAAAAAATCGGCGCCAGCATAGCAAAAGGGAATTTCCTTGTCGTGGTCGGACGTCCGACAAGATCTGCCACAGATCCTGCATGGCACTTGCGCTTCGATTAGCCCTGTATATACTCACAGGCATCTGTATATAAAAACAGGCGATTGCTGATGAAACTTCTCACCCCGCGCCAGAGCCAGGTTCTGGATCTCATCAAGGAGTACATGCAGGAGACCGGCATGCCCCCCACCCGGGCGGAGATCGCCGCCCGCCTGGGCTTCAAGTCCGCCAATGCGGCGGAGGAGCATCTCAAGGCCTTGGCTCGCAAAGGGGTGATCCACATCATGCCCGGCACCTCCCGCGGCATCCAGCTGGTGCAGGATGAGAGCGCCGAGGAGGAGGAGAGCGGTCTGCCCCTCATCGGCAAGGTGGCCGCCGGCGAGCCCATTCTGGCCGCCGAGCATGTGGAGACTCGCTATCAGGTGGACCCTGGCTTGTTCCATCCCAGGGCCGACTTCCTGCTGCGGGTGCAGGGCATGAGCATGAAGGACATCGGCATCCTGGATGGCGATCTGCTGGCGGTACACAAGACGGAGCAGGCGCGCAACGGCCAGGTGGTGGTGGCGCGGGTGGGCGAAGACGAGGTGACGGTCAAGCGCTTCCAGCGCCAAGGCAATCGGGTGCTGCTGCTGCCGGAGAACGAGGAGCTCAGCCCCATTGAGGTGGATCTGAGCTGTCAGCAGCTGCACATCGAAGGGCTTGCAGTGGGCGTCATCCGTAACGCCGACTGGTTCTAGGCTTCACCGACCGTCTGGGGCTGGGCGCCGGCGTAGCCCAGCTGGCGCCAGCTCTCATACACCAGCACCGCCACGGCGTTGGACAGGTTCATGCTGCGGCTGCCTGGCACCATGGGCAGCCGCAGGCGCTGCGCCGGCGGCAGGGATTCGATGACGTCCATGGGCAGGCCCCGGGTCTCGGGGCCAAACAGCAGCACATCTCCCGCCGCGAAGGCCACCTCGCTGGGGATCGCCTGTCCCTTGGTGGTACAGGCGAACACCCGCGCAGCCGGCAAGCCGGCCAGGCAAGTGGCCAGATCCGGATGGCGGCGCACCTCGGCAAATTCGTGATAATCCAGCCCGGCCCGGCGTACCCGCTTGTCGTCCCAGGCAAAACCCAGCGGCTCTATCAGGTGCAACTTGTAGCCCGTGTTGGCACACAGGCGGATGATGTTGCCCGTGTTGGGCGGGATCTCGGGTTGGAACAGCACTATGTGTAGCATCATGACTCCTGGCGCCGTGGGCCTTGCGGCCCGCTAGTGTAGCGGGATTTTCGTCCCGGGCCAGCCCAGGGGCGGCTTTATATGCCGGGAGCTGGGGGGTATCATAGGCCCCCTGTTAAGGATGCGGCCTGGTGCCGCCTGTCGAGGAAGACCATTGATCCAGCAACGCTATTATCGGCTGGCCACCTTTGCCGGGCTGGCTGCGACCGTCACCGCCACTCTGCTTATCATCGGCAAGCTCATCGCCTGGCTGGCTACCGGCTCCTCCAGTCTGCTGGCCTCCCTCACCGACTCCCTGATGGACGTCAGCGCCTCACTCATCAACCTGCTGGCCATCCGTTATGCCCTGATCCCGGCCGATGACGATCACAAGTTTGGTCATGGCAAGGCCGAATCCCTGGCCAGCCTGGCCCAGTCGGCCTTCATCACGGGCTCGGCCCTAGTGCTCATCATGCACGGGATTGGCGCCGTGGCGGATCCCGTGCCCCTGCAACGGGCCGGTATCGGCATCTGGGTCACCGTCGGATCCCTCATCCTGACCCTGGTGCTGGTCACCTTCCAAAGCTATGTGGTGCGGGTCACCGGCAGCCAGGCGGTGAAGGCGGACTCCCTGCACTACCGCTCGGATCTGCTGCTCAACGCGGCCGTGCTGCTGGCCCTGTTTCTATCGATGCTGGGCTTCCACATGGCCGATGGCCTGTTTGCCATCCTGCTGGGGGGCTACATACTGTGGAGCGCCCTCAAGATAGGCTATGAGGCCATCCAGACCCTGCTGGACCGGGAGCTGCCGGAAGAGGAGTGTCAGCAGATCCAGGATATCTGCAACAGCGTGCCCGGCGTGCACGGCATGCACGATCTGCGGACCCGTCAGTCCGGGCCGGTGCGTTTCATTCAGCTGCATCTGGAGCTGGATGACGGCATGCCGCTGTTGCAGGCCCACGCCATTGCCGACCGGGTGGAGGCCAGGTTGCGTCTGGCCTTCCCGATTGCCGACATCATCATTCACATGGATCCCCTGTCCGTGCTCACCCAGGAGCCGTCAGGGCAGGCCTTCGATTCCACCAGGAGTGCGCCATGAGTTGTATCAAAGAGTCCACCTGGCAACAGATCCGGGCCGAGGCGGCCAACATGGCTGCCGACGAGCCGCTGCTGGCCAGCTTCTACCATTCCACCATTCTGAACCATCACAGCCTGCAGTCGGCCCTGAGCTTCCAGCTGGCCCACAAGCTGGGCAGCGCCACCATGCCGGCCATGGCCCTGCGGGAGATCATCGAGCTGGCGTTTACCGCCGAGCCAACGATTCTGGATGCGGTGGCGGCGGACATCTGCGCGGTGAAGGATCGGGATCCGGCGGTGGATTACTACTCCACGCCGCTGCTGTACCTCAAGGGCTTCCATGCCCTGGAGGCCTATCGGGTCGGCCACTGGCTATGGAATCAAGGTCGGCGGGCGCTGGCCACCTACCTGCAGAACCAGATCTCCGTGGTGTTTGGGGTGGATATTCACCCGGCGGCCCGCATTGGTCGCGGCATCATGCTGGATCACGCCACCGGCATCGTGGTGGGGCAGACGGCGGTCATCGAGAACGATGTCTCCATACTGCAGAACGTCACCCTGGGGGGAACCGGCAAGGAGCATGGCGATCGCCATCCCAAGATCCGTGAAGGGGTGATGATTGGCGCCGGCGCCAAGGTGCTGGGCAACATCGAAGTGGGGGCAGGGGCCAAGATAGGGGCCGGCAGCGTGGTGCTCAATCCGGTGCCGGCGCACACCACTGTGGTGGGGGTGCCGGCCAAGGAGGTGGGCCACCCCCAGTGCGACAAACCCTCCCTCGACATGGATCAGGGCATCTGATTGGCCAAGAAGCCGACAGTCGCACCGCAGGGGAGCAGGATAGGGCCTGCTTGCCTTGTTGCACCGCGACAGGGCGGGTATGCTGGGACCGCGCCATTTTAGGCTCCGGGGTGCCGGGGCCAGCCACGAGATACTAGGGTATGACTATGTCGTTAGAAATGTTGGAACAACTGGAAGCCAAGGTGCAGAGCGCCGTGGACAACCTGGCCCTGCAGAAGATGGAGCTCGAAGAGCTCAAGCTGGAGAACCAGCGTCTCAAGGACGAGAATCAGCAGCTGCGCAACGATCACCAGGCCTGGCAGGAGCGCCTGCGGGCCCTGCTGGGCAAGATGGATCAGATGGAAGAAGCCGTCTAAATCCGCGAGGAGTGCGCCATAAAAAACGCCGGTCATTGCCGGCGTTTTTTATGGGCGAGGATCACTCCAGATCCAGGGGTTCCGGCGAGAGGATGATGCCGGTGGTGTCGGCATACAGGTGATCCTCCGGCAGGAAGGTGACGCCGCCGAAGTTCACCGGCAGGTCGGTATCGCCCGTGTCTTCATCATCGGCACCCACCGGAATGGCCGCCAGGGCCTGCAGGCCCAGCTCCAGCTCGGCCAGGGCATCCACCTCACGCACGCTGCCATAGCAGACGATGCCTTCCCAACCGTTGTCGGCCGCGGTGGCGGCGATCTCGCCGTCGATCAGGGCGCGGCGCAGGGAGCCGCCGCCATCGATCAGCAATACCCGACCTTCACCGGGCTCTTTGACCAGCTCACGGATCAGGCCATTGGCCTCGAAGCATTTGACGGTGGTGATGACGCCGCCGAAGGAGGGGCGTCCGCCGAAGGTGGTAAACATGGGTTCGACCACGTCGACCAGGTCGGCATAGGTATCGCAAAGTTCTGAGGTGTTGTATTCCATGCTGATTTCACCGCGGGTGGCTGCAGGAGGCATCAGTATAAGTAGCCCGGCTGGTAAATAAAACCAAAATCCGGGCAACTTGGGATCCGGATGGGCGGCGGGACCGCCCAACGGCAGCATCAGAGGATGAAGCGGCTCAGATCCTCGTCTTCGATCAGCTTGCCTAGGTGGGCGTTGACGTAGTCGGCATCGATGCGGTGGCAATGACCGGCCTGATCCGAGGCTTCGAAGGAGATCTGCTCCATCAGCTTCTCCATCACGGTATGCAGGCGGCGGGCGCCGATGTTCTCGGTGCGCTCGTTCACCTGCCAGGCGGCCTCGGCGATGCGGCGGATGCCGTCCGGGGTGAACTCCACATCCACCCGCTCGGTGGCCATCAGGGCCTGGTACTGCTCGGTGAGGGAGGCATTGGGCTCGGTGAGGATGCGCTCGAAGTCATCTGTGCTCAGGGCCCCCAGCTCTACCCGGATGGGCAAGCGACCCTGCAGCTCGGGGATGAGATCCGAGGGCTTGGCGATCTGGAAGGCGCCGGAGGCGATGAACAGGATATGGTCGGTGCGCACCATGCCGTGCTTGGTGGTGACGGTACAGCCTTCCACCAGCGGCAGCAGATCCCGCTGCACCCCTTCGCGGGAGACGTCGGGGCCGCTGCTCTCGCCGCGCTTGCAGATCTTGTCCACCTCGTCGATGAAGACGATGCCGTTATTCTCCACCGCGGCGATGGCCTGGGTCTTGAGCTCCTCGGGGTTCACCAGCTTGGCGGCCTCCTCCTCGATGAGCTGCTTCATGGCCTCCTTGACCTTCACCTTGCGGCTCTTCTTCTGGCCCTGGCCCAGGTTCTGGAACAAGCCCTGCAGCTGCTGGGTCATCTCCTCCATGCCGGGGGGCGCCATGATCTCCACCCCCACCTGCGGAGCCGCCAGCTCGATGTCGATCTCCTTGTCGTCCAGCTCCCCCTCCCGCAGCTTCTTGCGGAAGATCTGCCGGGTGTGGTTGTTGCTGTCGCTCTTCTCCGCCTGGCCCCAGCCGTCCCGCGGCGGCGGCAGCAAGGCATCCAGAATCCGCTCCTCGGCAGCCTCGGCGGCGCGCATCTGGAACTTGGCCATCTGCTGCTCCCGGGTCATCTTCACCGCCATGTCGGTGAGATCCCGGATGATGGAGTCCACCTCCTTGCCCACGTAGCCCACCTCGGTGAACTTGGTGGCTTCCACCTTGATGAAGGGGGCGTTGGCCAGCTTGGCCAGACGGCGGGCGATCTCGGTCTTGCCCACCCCGGTGGGGCCTATCATCAGGATGTTCTTGGGGGAGACCTCGTGGCGCAGATCCTCGGTCAGCTGCATGCGGCGCCAGCGGTTGCGCAAGGCGATGGCCACGGCGCGTTTGGCGTCGGCCTGACCAATGATGTGGCGATCCAGCTCATGGACTATTTCGCGGGGGGTCATTTCGGACATGGGGAACTCCTTGCTCAGGCGGAATAGTCCAGCACTTCGATGGTCTGGAAGTTGTTGGTGAAGACGCAGATGTCGCCGGCGATGGTCAGTGCCTTCTCGACGATGCTCTTGGCATCCAGCTCGGTGTTTTCCAGCAGGGCGCGGGCGGCGGCCTGGGCGTAGTTGCCGCCGGAGCCCATGGCGATGAGATCCTGCTCCGGCTGCACCACATCACCGTTGCCTGTGATGATGAAGGACTTGCTGGCATCGGCCACCGCCAGCATGGCCTCCAGGCGACGCAGGGCGCGGTCGGTGCGCCACTCCTTGGCCAGGGAGACGGCGGCGCGCTCCAGGTTACCCTGGTGAGCCTGCAGCTTGGCCTCGAAACGCTCCAGCAGGGTGAAGGCATCGGCGGTGCCGCCGGCAAACCCGGCCAGCACCTTGCCGTTGTAGAGTCGGTGTACCTTGCGGGCGTTGCCTTTCATCACGGTGTTGCCGAGGGAGACTTGGCCATCCCCGCCCAGCACCACCTGACCGTTGCGGCGTACAGAAACTATGGTTGTCACGTTGGACCTCGCTTGGCAGGACCGGCCGTGGCCGGTCAGTAGGGTATGCCAAGGAGGATGGGGATGGGGGGAAGGCTTTTCAAGGCTACCAGAGCCAGATGCCGCACTCCTGCACCACCTTGGCGTTGCGCAAGGTGTTCATGTCGGTCTGGGCGGCGCGGCGGCCCTTGTAGGGACCCAGCACCACCCGGTACCAGGTGCCGTTCGCCCCGTCGGTGCGCTTCACCTGGGCACTGATGCCGGCGGTCAGGGCGATCTTCACCTTCATCTCGTTGGCCTGATCGGCGCTCCTGAACGAGCCGCACTGCATCTGGTACTGAGGCTCGGGCTTGGCGGGATCCTCCGGCTTGGGTTCCGGCAGATCCACCTTGACCTCCTTGTTCTCCAGAAGGGTCATGTAGTCGAACTTTTCCTTGGCCGGCCGCTGCTCCTCGATGGGCTTGGGCTTGGGCTGCGACTTGGCCTGGGGGGCGGGGGCCTCGGGATCCGGGGCATTGTTCTTGATGCTGTAGAGGAAGAAGCCAAAGCCCAGCAGCAGGGCGGTGACCAGTATACCCAGCAACCAGGGGATACGACGGGGTGGCGGAGCCGCGCGCCGGGGGGCGGCGCGGCTGGGGCTGCGTTTGCGTTTGGCCGGACGGCTGCGGACGTAATCCCGGTTCATGGGTTACATGCGCTCCAGCACCTTGATACCCAGCAGGGCCAGACCCTGTTGCAGTACCTTGGCGGTGGCCTGGCACAGGGTCAGGCGGCTGGCCTTGAGCTGGCTGCTGACCCCGTCCTTGTTGATGGGGCAGGCCTCGTAGAAGCTCATGAACAGGCCGGACAGCTCGTACAGGTAGAGGCACATCAGGTGCGGCATGCCCTTGGCGGCCACACTCTGTACCGTCTCGTTGAACTTCAGCAGCTTGTTGGCCAGGGCCTCCTCGGCGGCCTCTTCCAGCGTCACAGGCCCGCAGGCCAGCTCACCGGTGCGGCGGAAGATGGACTGGATCCGGGTGTAGGCATACTGCAGGTAGGGGGCGGTGTTGCCCTCGAAGGCCAGCATGTTGTCCCAATCGAAGATGTAGTCCGTGGTGCGGTTCTTGGACAGATCCGCGTACTTCACCGCGCCTATGGCCACGGCATGCACTACCTCGGCCTGCTCGGCGTCGGACAGGTCGCTGTCCCGCTGGGCCATCAGTTCGCTGGCGCGCTGTTCGGCTTCATCCAGCAGATCGGCCAGCTTGACGGTACCGCCGCTGCGGGTCTTGAACGGCTTGCCGTCCTTGCCCAGCATCATGCCGAAGGCGTGGTGCTCCAGGGAGACGGCTTCCGGCACATAGCCGGCCTTGCGGGCTATGGTCCAGGCCTGCATCAGGTGCTGGTGCTGGCGGGAGTCGATGAAGTAGAGCACCCGGTCGGCCCCCAGGGTCTCGACCCGGTACTTGGCACAGGCGATGTCGGTGGTGGTGTAGAGGAAGCCGCCATCCTTCTTGCGGACTATGACCCCCATGGCCTCGCCATCCTTACCCTTGAACTCGTCCAGGAAGACCACCATGGCGCCGTCGTCTTCCACCGCCAGGCCCTGGGCCTGCAGGTCGGCGACGATCTGCGGCAGCATGGGGTTGTACAGGCTCTCGCCCATGACATCCCGGGTGGAGAGGGAGACCCCCAGGCGATCGTAGATGCGCTGGTTCTGCTCCATGGTGATGTCCACCAGCTGACGCCACAGGGCACGGCAATGGTCGTCACCGCCTTGCAGCTTCACCACATAACCCCGGGCGCGCTCGGCGAACACCTCGTCGGCGTCATAGCGCTGCTTGGCCTCGCGGTAGAAGGCCTCCAGATCCGCCAGGGCCATGGAGCCGCTGTCGCTCTCTTCCTGCAGATCTTCCAGGTAGGCGATCAGCATGCCGAACTGGGTGCCCCAGTCCCCCACGTGGTTGGCGCGGATCACCTTGTGGCCCAGGAACTCCAGGGTGCGTACCACGGCGTCACCGATGACGGTGGAGCGGATGTGGTGCACCGCCATCTCCTTGGCGACGTTGGGGGCCGAGTAGTCGACGACGATAGTCTGGGCCGGTTCGGCCGTTTTGACCCCCAGCATGGCATCCTGGGCCAGGGCGTCGATCTGCCGGGCCAGCCACTGGGTGTCCAGATAGAAGTTGATGAAGCCGGGGCCGGCGATCTCCACCTTGGCCACCCGCTCGGAGGCGGGCAGGTGGGCTATGATGGCCTCGGCCAGGGCGCGGGGCGGCTTGCCGGCCGGCTTGGCCAGCAGCATGGCCAGGTTGGTGGCCAGATCGCCGTGAGCCTTATCCTTGGTGTTGTCTACCTGAATGCGCGGCGCGACCTCGGCCGGTACCAGGCCTTCGGCCTGCAGGCGGGACACGGTTGCTTCAAGTAGTTGCTGAATATGCTCTTTCATCTCTGACCATCCAAAATGCCAAACACGCTGGGCAAGGGGGGACGCGGCAAAAACGGCGTGGCAGCCCCCTTGCAGGGGGGCAAATTTTACCCGGAATAGGCCGGGCTGACTACCCTGGCGGGCTAGAACAGCTCCTGGGGATCCACATCCAGGGACCAGCGCACCCGCTGGGCGCTGGGCAGGGCCTCCACCGCCGGCAACAGGCGGTTGAGTAGCCGGGCCAGGGCAGGTCGTTGCGACGCCTGCAACAGCAGCTGCAACCGGTACTTGCCGGCCCGCCGGGCCATGGGGGCACTCACCGGGCCTATCATCTGCACGCCACCCAGCTGCGGTCGCAGCAGGCTGCCGAGCTCCTGCATGAAGGCGTCCACCTGGGGCTGCTGGGTAGCCTCGGCGCGGATCAGGGCCTGATGGGCGAAGGGCGGCAGCCCCATCAGCTTGCGCTCCTGCAGGGCGGTGCGGGCGAAGTGGCCGTAGCCGTTGTGGATGAGATCCTGCAGCAGCAGGTGCTCAGGGTGGTGGCTCTGCAGTATCACCCGGCCCGGCTTGCTGGCGCGACCGGCGCGGCCCGCCACCTGGGTGTAGAGCTGGGCCAGCCGCTCGGTGGCGCGAAAGTCTGCCGAGAAGAGGGCGCCATCTACATCCAGCAGCCCCACCAGGGTGACGTCCGGGAAATGGTGGCCCTTGGCCAGCATCTGGGTGCCGATGAGGATGCGGTACTTGCCGTCGCGGATGCCGTCCAGGTGGGCCTCCAGCTCTCCCTTGCGCCGGGTGCTGTCCCGGTCGATGCGGATGAGCGGATACTGGGGGAATAGCTGGCTCAGGTGCTGTTCCAGCTGCTCGGTGCCGACGCCAGTGCCGACGAGCTCCGGGCTGCCGCACTGGGGGCAGACTGGCGGGATGGGCCGTTGGCTGTCGCAGTGGTGGCAGTGCAGCCGGCGGCTGCTCTGGTGCAAGGTGTAGTAGGCGTCGCAGCGATGGCAGGCGGCGATCCAGCCGCACTGGTGGCACAGCAAGGCTTGGGCGTAGCCGCGGCGGTTGAGAAACAGCAGCACCTGATTGCCGGCGGCCAGCTCCGTCTGCATCAGTTGCAGCAGCTGGGGCGAGACCCCCGCCTGCAGCTGCAGGTGCTTGACGTCGATGACCCACTGGCCGGCCATCTGGGCGCCGCCGGCCCGCTGGGTGAGCTGCAGGTGCTGATACTTGCCGCTCTGGGCGTTGTGCAGCGTCTCCAGGGAGGGGGTGGCGCTGCCCAGCAGTATGGGCACCTGCTCCAGGCGGGCGCGCATGATGGCCAGATCCCGGCCGTGGTAGCGAAAGCCGTCCTGCTGCTTGAAGGAGGCGTCGTGCTCCTCGTCCACCAGAATGAGCCCCAGGTTGGCGAAGGGGGTGAACAGGGCGGAGCGGGTGCCGATGAGGATGGCGGCCTCCCCGGCCTGGCAGGCCAGCCAGGTCTCCAGCCGCTCGGTATCGTTCATGCCCGAATGCAGGGTCAGGATGGGGGCGTGAAAGCGGCGGCGAAAGCGCTTGAGGGTCTGGGGGGTGAGGCCGATCTCCGGCACCAGCACCAGCACCTGCTGGCCGCGGGCCAGCACGGGGGCGATGAGCTGCAGGTAGATCTCGGTCTTGCCCGACCCCGTCACCCCTTCCAGCAAGGCGGCATGAAAACCGCTGTGTTGGGCAAACTGACTGAGCACCAGGGCCTGCTCGCTGTTGAGCCGCGGCTGGTCGTCCTCGTGAGTCAGCAGGGTCTCCCGCCAGTCCTGGGTCAACTGGTGGCCGTCCAGGGGCTCAATCCAGCCCTTGTCGGCCATGGCCTGCAACACGGCGCCGCTGAGGCCTTGCTCCCGCAGCTCGGCGGCAGGCAGGGGACCGTCGCACAACAGCTGCCAGGCCAGCTGCTGGCGGGGCGAGCGTTTGAGGCGCTCCAGAGTGAGTGATAACCCCGACTCGGTCAGCTGCCAGTAATCCAGCGGCCGGCGCACCGCCGCCTCACCCTGGCGCAACAGCACGGGCCAGGCGTGGTGCCACACCTCCCCCAAGGGGTGCTGATAGTAGTGGGCCGCCCAGCTCAGCAGCTGGCGCAGGGCCTCCGGTTGCAGCGGCGTGGTGTCCAGCACCTCGCTCACCGGCTTGAGGCGGCTCAAGGGCAGATCGCTGTCCGTTGGCAGTTCACACACCACCCCTATCAGCTCCCGACGGCCAAAGGGCACCCGCACCCGACAGCCGATGGCCGGCAGGGGCAGGGGCGCCAGATAGTCGAACTGGCGGCGCAACGGCAGGGGCAGGGCGATACGCACCAGGCCCGGTGGGTTGGGAGCTGTCACTAAGATTGCCTGTTTTTTCTGCATGCGCTCTTGCGAGCGGAGGGATCGATCCTATATTATTCGCACCCTCAAAAACATCCGATCCATCAATACGTGTGGTGTCTGGCGTCAGGCCCGATAGCGACACGGCCTACTAACGAGGTTTTCCATGAAACAAGGTATTCACCCGGAATACACCGAGATCACTGCCAAGTGCTCTTGCGGCAACGTGATCAAGACCCACTCCACCTGTGGTCGTGATCTGAACCTGGACGTTTGCTCCGAATGTCACCCCTTCTACACCGGTAAGCAGAAGGTTCTGGACACCGGCGGCCGTATCGAACGCTTCAACAAGCGCTTCAACGTACTGGGTACCAAGAAGTAAGACTTCTGACCGGTTTCGAAAAGGACGCCCCTCGGGGCGTCTTTTTTTATGCCTGGCGATCAGCCTGGTTCCCGGGGCTGACGGCGATGGGCGGCCGGTTGGTGGGCCTGGGCGCGAGCCACCCAGGCATCGAAGCTGGTGAGTAGGCGGCCTAGGCGCTCGGCGTCGGGCTGCCACTGATCCAGCAGGTGGGCGGCCGCCTCGAAGGTGGACAGACCGCCGGGTACCGAGCTCTTGCGGATGAGGTAGCGGCTCGGTGGCAGTGGATCCAGGCTCAGCCGTGGCAGTGCCAGCAGGGCTGGCGCGCTGTGCAGCAGCCGATAGCTCTTGCGCCAGGTGGCATCCAGCAACAGCAGGGTGGGGCGGGTTCCGGGCTGCCATTGGGTGCGGGCTTGGGGGGCCGGGACGGCCGACGCCCCCGGATAGGCCAGCCAGCACTGGCGGGTGGGATCGGCCAGCAAGGTCTGCAATGCCGGGTGTTGGGCAAAGTCTTCGGCCACCCACACCTGGCAGTCCGGCACACAGGCCTGCAGCAGACCGACGCTGCCCTTGGCGCGGTCCTGCTCCTGTGGGTGTTGCAGCACCACCAGATCCAGGGGGCTCACCACCGGTTGGGCCAGGGTACAGAGGCAGCGGGCCAGGGGGCGCTGGCAACCGGGGCAGCTCAGGCGTTTGGTCTTGGGCTGAATAGACATATTTTTTATAAGCGGATTCGAGTGACCCTTGTGTGGGTGAAAAAGGCGATTAAGATCACGGCTTCTTGATGGCAGCCGATACCAGCGCCCCTTAGCGTCTTTGCACAGGATGGTCCCCATGACCGATTTGCGTCAACAAGCCCTCGATTATCACGCCTTTCCCCAGCCCGGCAAGATTGCCGTCAGCCTGACCAAGCCGGCGCAGACCGCCCGGGATCTGGCCCTGGCCTACAGTCCGGGGGTGGCCGAACCGGTGCGGGAGATCGCCGCCGATCCCGAGTCCGCCTATCGCTATACCGCCAAGGGCAACCTGGTGGCGGTGATCACCAACGGCACCGCCATCCTGGGGCTGGGCAACCTGGGCCCCCTGGCCTCCAAGCCGGTGATGGAGGGCAAGGCCCTGCTGTTCAAGCGCTTCGCCAACATAGATGCCATCGACATCGAGGTGCAGCATACCGACAACGACGACTTCGTGCGCACCGTGGCCAACATCGCCGGCACCTTCGGCGGCATCAACCTGGAAGACATCAAGGCCCCCGAGTGCTTCGAGATCGAAGCGCGGCTCATCGAGCTGTGCGACATCCCGGTGTTCCATGATGATCAGCACGGCACCGCCATCGTCACCGCCGCCGGTCTGCTCAACGCCCTGGCATTGCAGGGCAAGGAACTGGCGTCGGCGCGGATCGTCTGCCTGGGGGCCGGGGCCGCCGCCGTGGCCTGCATGGAGCTGCTCATCGCCTGCGGCGCCCGCCGTCAAAATATCTTCATGCTGGATCGCAACGGCGTCATCCGCTCCGACCGGGGGGATCTCAACGCCTTCAAGCAGCGCTTCGTCAACGATGCCGGCGCCCGCGACCTGGACCAGGCCATCGAGGGGGCCGATGTGTTCCTGGGTGTCTCCGGGGCCAACCTGCTGAGCGAGGCGCAGATACTGCGCATGGCGGCCAAGCCCGTGATCTTCGCCTGCTCCAACCCGGATCCCGAGATCCGGCCCGAGTTGGTACGGGCGGTGCGGCCGGACGCCATCATGGGGACTGGACGCTCCGATTACCCCAATCAGGTGAACAACGTGCTCTGCTTCCCCTTCCTGTTCCGTGGTGCCCTGGATGTACGGGCCCGGCGCATCGATCTGGGGATGAAGCTGGCGGCGGTGGAGGCCATCCGCGCCCTGGCCCACGAGCCGGTGCCCGCCGAGGTGCTCAGTGCCGCCGGGGTGAGCAGTCTGGCCTTTGGCCCCGACTATGTGCTGCCCAAGCCCATGGATCCGCGCCTGCTGCCGCGGGTGGCCCGAGCGGTGGCCTGCGCGGCCATCGAGTCCGGGGTGGCCCGTCTGCCGCTGCCGGCGGGCTATATGCTCTGATAGCGGGTTAGGTGGAGAATGAAGAAGGCGCCGTGAGGGCGCCTTCTTGCATTGCGGGCCAGGGGTTACATCTGGCTTTGCAGGTAGTTCTGCAGGCCGACATGATCGATGAGCCGCAGCTGCTTCTCCAGCCAGTAGGCGTGGTCGATTTCGGTATCTTCCAGCTGCTTGGCCAGGATGGCGCGGCTCTGGTAGTCCTGTTCGGCCTCGCACAGGGCGATGGCCTGCTTGAGGGCCGTGTCCACCTCATACTCCAGCGCCAGATCGTTCTTCAGCATGGACGGCACATCCTTGCCGATGTTCAGCGGCTTGCGCTCCGTCATCACAGGGGTGCCTTCGAGGAACAGGATGCGCTCTATCAGGGCGGCGGCATGGCCCTTCTCCTCCTCACTTTCGTGGGAGATGCGCTCGAACAGCTTGTGGTAGCCCCAATCCAGGTACATCTGGGAGTGGATGAAGTACTGGTCGATGGCGGAGAGTTCACCGGCCAACAGCTCGTTCAGGCAGGCGATGACGTTGTCTTTTCCTTTCATGGCAACTCCTTAGATCATGCTTTGCAGGTAGTTGGCGAGCCCGGTCTGCGCAATGAGGTTGGCCTGGGTTTCCAGCCAATCCAGGTATTCCTCTTCCTCTTCCAGTTGCTCGGCCAGCAGGTCGCGGCTGACGTAGTCCTGACTGGACTCGCACAGGGCGATGGCCTCCTTGAGCTGGCCTATGGTGGCGTGTTGCAGCTCGGTGTCGCAGCGCAGCATCTCCTCCGGGGTTTCGCCGATGCGCAGATGATCCAGCCGTTGCAGGTTGGGGAAACCCTCCAGAAACAGCACCCGCTCGATCAGTTCGTCCGCCTGCTTCATGTCCTTGATGGACTTCTTGTAGGCCTTGTCGTTGAGCTGGTTCAGTCCCTGGTGCTTGAGCATGCGGGCGTGAAGGAAGTATTGGTTGATGGAGGTCAGCTCGCTGGTTAGCACCCGGTTGAGCATGGCGATGACCTGTTTGTCTCCCTGCATGGACATCTCCTTGAAATTGAGGGGCAGTGGTTTACTACCATAGGGGATTGACCCCATAAAGATAGCTGTTTTTTGCTCTTTTCTGCCGAAATTACCAGCAACCCCTTGCGGAGCAAGCTAGTGATAATTATTATCAAGTGATAATGATTATCAGGATTCGCAATCATGTACGTCTGTCTCTGTCTGGGGATCACCGAAAAACAGGTGCAACAGGCCATCGCCGATGGGGCGCACAGCCTGAGCGCCCTGCGCCTCAAGCTGGGGGTGGGCGGTGAGTGTGGCCGCTGCCGCCGGGCGTTGCGTGAGCAGCTGCATGGCCGGGGTATCCTGGCCGCCTCGGCCCAGGGCAACGGCCAGGTGATCGGCATTCGCGAGCGTCTGCAGGAGCCCAAGCGGGTGGCCTGAGCCATCAGGCAGCTAGACCCAGATGAAGCAAAGGGCCGTCCAGTGGGACGGCCCTTTTGCATGTTTAGCTAGCGGCGGGTCAGGTAGACGCCGCACTCGGCGTGGTGGGTGTAGGGGAACTGATCGAACAGGGCGAAGCGGGCGATGGCATGGGTCTGGCTCAGGGGCTGCAGGTTATCCAGCAGGGTCTCCGGGTTGCACGAGATATACAGGATGCGCTCGTAGCCCTGCACCATGGCCAGGGTGGCGGGATCCAGGCCGGCGCGCGGCGGATCCACGAAGATGGTGTTGCACTCATAGCCGGCCAGGTCGATGCCGGCCAGCCGGCGGAACTGGCGCTCGCCGCGGATGGCCTGGGTGAACTCCTCGGCAGACATCCGCAAGATCTGCACGTTGTCGATGGCGTTGGCCTGGATGTTGTACTGGGCGGCCTCCACCGAAGGCTTGGCGATCTCGGTAGCCAGCACCCGGCGGAAGTTGCGCGCCAGGGCCAGGGAGAAGTTGCCGTTGCCGCAATACAGCTCCAGCAGATCCCCCTGGGCGCCTTGGGTCACATCCAGCGCCCATTCCAGCATCTGCTGGTTCATGCCGCCGTTGGGCTGGGTGAAGCTGTTTTCCACCTGCATGTAGGTCAGCGCCCGGCCGGCCACCTGCAGCCGCTCCAGCACGAACTCCCGCTCCTGCACCAGCTTCTGCTTGTGGGCGCGACCTATGATGTCCACCGTGAAGCCTTCCGCCCGCAGCTGGGCGCGCAGGGCGGCGGCTTCCGCCTGCCAGGCGTCGTCCAGTTGGCGATGATAGAGCAGGCTGATGAGGGCCTCGCCACTTAAGGTGGTGAGAAAGTCCACCTGGAACAGCTTATGGCGCAGCGTCCGGCTGGGGCGGGCGGCGTCCAGTACCTTGGGCATCAGGGCATTGATGAGAGTACTGGCCGTCGGGAACGTATCTACCCGGATGCGCTGACGGGTCTGGCTGTCGAACATGATGTAGTAGAGGTCATCCCCCTGGTGCCAGACGCGAAACTCTGCCCGTAGCCGGTAATGGCGCGGCTCGGAGGCATGCACTTCCAGCGTTGGGGCGGCCAGGGGGGCAAAGCGTTGGCGCAGGGCCTCGGCCTTGCTGGCCAGTTGTGACTCATACTCTTGGCTGTCCCACTGGGGCTGGCTCATGGAAAACACCTCTTGGCGGCAGAAAGGGGGCTGATTTTAAGGGCCAAGACAGGTTTGTCCAGCCATTGTGCTCAAGTTCTGCGCAGGCGGGCCGATAGTAGACGTAAGCCCACAGTGTCCGGGTGGTGTGGAGGCAATATGAAACTGCAGACATTGAACGAGTCCCAGCTCCAGGGGCTCAAGCAAAAGACGACCGCCCAGAGCGGCAAGGAGCAGGCCCCTGGCCAGGTCAAGAAGGCGGGCGACGAGGATACCGTCTCCTTCTCCACGCCGGTGCGAGTGGGCGGCATGGTGCTGCGGGTCTCCCTGGAGCGCTACCTGCAGATCGACGGCAAGTCTTACGTTGCGGGCAAGGAGGAGCAGGCCGACGAGTCAGCGGATGCTGCTGCGGATAACCCCTTGGGGTTTGACTATGAGTCGGTGGCGGATAACGTCATGGCCTTTGTCAGTAATGCCATCCGCTACAAGCAGGCCGATGGCGCCGATGAGGCTAAGTTGCAGGAGATGCTGGGTCAGGCCCGTAAGGGCATCGACATGGGCTTCTCTGCGGCCCGTGAGCAGCTGGGGGATCTGCTGGATCAGTACCCGGACGTCAACGACGGCATCGACAAGAGCTACGATCTGCTGCAGAAGCGCATGGATGAGTTCGAGAAGTCCCTGTTTGGCCAGGACGAGACCGAAACGGTTGACGACAGTGCCACCGAGCAGGCCGAGGCCAGCCAGGCCGCAGGCGCCGTGGGCAACCTGCAGTTTCGGCAGCTCCAGTCATTGAGCCTCGAACTCACCACCAAGGATGGCGACAAGGTGACGGTGGCCTTTGATGAGCAGCAGCAGTGGCGTCTGCAGGCCGGTGGCCTGGGCTTGAGTGAAGGACAGAAGCGCAAGGCGCTGGCGGCCTATGGCGAGTCGCCGCGCGCGGATGTCGCGGAGGCCAGACGGGCCCAACCCCAGAGCAGTGACGGCCAGTTCTACTACGGTCATACCGCTTCGTTCAGTTTCTCCGTCTCCGGCGAGCTGGATCAGCAGGAGCTGGGGGCCATCGGTGATCTGCTGGGCCAGATTGCCGACTTGTCGGACAGTTTCTTCGGCGGTGATCTGCAGGCGGCGCAGGACAAGGCGACCGCACTGCAGTGGGATGATCAGACGCTGGTGAGCACCACCCTCAACTTCAAGCAACAGCAGAGTGCCCAGCTGGCCAAGCGCTACGGCAGCGACGGGCCCACTCTGGAGGAGACACTCGGGCCCTTGGCGGACTACCTGGGGCGCATGGAGCAGATGTTGCAAAACGCCTATACCCTGTTTGACCGTCCCACTCAGGATCAGGCCACCCAATGGGTCTTGGGTCAGCAACAGGGGCTGGAGGGTAGCACCTTGCAGGAGGCCACCGGCGCCTTCACCGGCTTCAATGATCGTATGCAGCAGGCGTTGAGTCAGTTGCGCTGATAAACCCCACTTCCGCCGGTGTCCTGCCGGCGGAAGTGGTTGACCCTATTGCTCGGTTATTTCGAGCCCCTGTCTATACTCCCCCGGGTGACTTGCCTATAATCGCCGCCACTCTGGTGCCATGACTTAAAAGGGAATCCGGTGAGAATCCGGAGCTGGCGCGCAGCGGTATGGAGGAACGAACGCGACAGGAGTTGCCACTCAGGCACTGCCGTAAGGCGGGAAGCCGTCGCCTAGGCCCATCTTTTTTCTTTGCCTCCAAGCCCGAAGACCTGCCAGAGAAGGTGACCGGACAGACCGGTCTTTGCTCATTCGTTAGATACTACGCGAACTAGGGATCTAAGCATGATTCGATACGCTCTGGCGGCCAGCTGGCTGCCGGTGGCGGCGTTTGCTGCCGCTTCCGCCGATGACGTCTACGTCATCACCGCCAACCAATTCTCCCAACCCGTGGCCTCCGTACTGGCGCCTGTCTCCGTGGTGACCCGCGAAGAGATAGAGCGCTTGCAGCTCAAGACGGTGACCGAGGTGCTGCGTACCCTGCCCGGGGTGGAAATCAGCAGCACCGGCGGTCGGGGTCAGACCGCCACCGCCCTGGTGCGTGGCGCCACCGCCTCCCAGACCCTGATCCTGATCGATGGCGTTCGCCTGGGCAGTTCGGCCCGAGGCTCCGTCAATCTCAGTCTGCTGCCGCTGAACCAGGTGGAGCGCATCGAATATATCCGCGGTGCCCGTGCTTCCATCTATGGATCGGATGCCATCGGCGGGGTGGTGAATCTGATCACCCGGCCTGACATGGGCCAGGATCAGACCCAGCTGCATGCCGGCATCGGCTCCCATGGCAGTCAGGCACTGGATGGCAGCAGCAGCCTGAGCCTGGGGTCGCACCAGCTGAAGGTCGCGGCCGGCTACGAGGATCAGGATGGCTACAACGTGCACCCCATCCCCGGGCTCAACGATGGCGATGAGCACGGCTTCACCGGCAAGAATGGCATGGTGGACTATCAGTGGCAGGCCGATGATGCCTGGCTGCTGGGTGCCGCCGCCCGGATCTACCAGAGCACCAGCCAATACGACGGCTCCTACGCCAGCTACAGCTATCACGAGCGGGACGAAAGCTGGAACCAGGATAACAGCTTTCGTCTGAGTGCCGCCTATCAGGGGGCTGCGCTGCAATCTCAGTGGTTGGCCAATTATGCGCGCACCCGCAGCTACGACTATGCCGATACCCAGAACCGGGATCAGGCCTCATCTCACTCCGTCATCGAGGAGAGCCAGCTGAGCTGGCTGAACCAGCTGGATCTGGGCCAGGGCTGGGGGCTGGGGGCCGGGGTTGAGTGGCGCAAGGAGGTGCTGCTGGGCGAGTCTGCTGCCTACGGTTCCGCCTATGCAACGGGTGATATCGATCGCGAAAATACCGGTGCCTATCTGTTGGGCCAGTATACCGGTGAGCAGCTCAGCGCCGAGTTGAGTGGGCGCTCCGACGACAACCAACAGTACGGTCGCCATAACACCTGGCAGGCGGGGGCCGGCTGGACCCTGATCCCCGGCTACCGCATCAGCGCATTGCACGGTACCGCCTTCCACGCGCCGACCTTCATCGATCTCTACTACCCCGGCTCCGCCAACCCGGATCTGACGCCAGAGACCTCGCGCAACAGTGAGCTGGGCCTGGAAGGGCTGACCGGCGCCGTGCTGTGGCGGGTCACCGGCTATCGCAACAAGATCGACCAGCTGATCCAATGGGCACCGACTGATGGTGGAAATTGGGTGCCCTCCAACGTCGGTCGGGCGCGTATCCAGGGCGTCGAGCTGGAGGCCGAGTTTGACACAGGGTTTGTGAGTCACCGCCTGAGTGCCGACTTCAAGGATCCCAAGGATCTGGATAGCGGTACCCAGCTGATCCGTCGCGCCAAGCGCAACTACAAATGGGTGGCGCAAGGCCAGTGGCAGCAGCTTGATGGTGGCCTGAGCTGGCTGTACCAAGGGCCACGTCCCGACAGTGATGGCTCCACCCTGGGTGGCTATAGTCTGTGGGACCTCACCATGGGCTATCAGTTGACCTCCGCCCTCAAGGTGCAGGGGCGGGTGGAAAACCTGCTGGACAAGGATTACGTCATTGCCAGCGGCTATGTCACGCCGGGCCGCGGCTACTACCTGGACCTGACCTACAAGATGTAAACCCCAGGGGCCGCGAGGCCCCTTTTTCATCCTCACCGCCACTGGCAGGCGTCCATTGCGAGGCGTATCATCGGCGCCGACAAAGGGGGCGTATGCGGTGAGCAAGACAGTATTGGTATTTGATTCCGGGGTTGGGGGCTTGTCCATTTATGAGCCCATTCGCCAGCAATTGCCGGGACTCAACTTTCTCTATGCCTTCGACAACGCCTGCTTTCCCTATGGTGAGCTGAGTGAAAGCCGCTTGGTGGAGCGCTGCTGCCAGGTGATTGCCGCCGTGCTGGCCCGCCATCCGGTGGATCTGGTGGTGATTGCCTGTAATACCGCCAGCACCCATGTGCTACCTACGCTGCGCCAGACACTATCCATTCCTGTGGTGGGGGTGGTGCCGGCCATCAAACCCGCCGCCAGCGCTACTCGCAACGGCTGTATTGGCCTGCTGGCCACGCCGGGCACCATAGCTCGTCCTTATACCCACCGGCTGATCCAGGAGTTTGCGGCGCATCACCGGGTACTGTTGTGCGGTAGCACTGAGCTGGTGGTGCAAGCGGAGCGCAAGCTGATGGGGCAGGCGGTGGAGAGAGCTGTGCTGGCCGAGGTGCTGGCCCCCTGGCAACAGGGAGAACAGAAGCCCGATACCCTGGTGCTGGGGTGTACCCACTTCCCGTTACTCAAACAGGAAATTGCCGACTTGCTGCCGGACGTGGCATTGGTGGATTCCGGCTCGGCGGTTGCGCAGCGGGTGTGCCATCTGCTGGGCACGCAGCCGGCGTCATCGGAGAAAAAAACATCGCGGGCCTACTGTACCCGCGATGATGACAAGGCCGCGCGATTGCGACCGACCTTACAGGCCTACGGCTTCGAGAGCCTCACCTGCCTGGTCTGAGTTAGTCCGAAACGGATTCGGAGAATTCCGGATTGCTCTCCTTTTTCTCGTTAGCTTCCCGCACCTTCAGGGTGCGCTGCAGATATTCCGTCTCATTGAGTGCCGCAATGGCGGCATCCGCATCGCCGAGCGGCATCTCCACGAAGCCGTAGCCACGGCGCTTGCCGGTTTCCTTGTCCTTTACCAGACGAACCGAGATCACCTGACCATGCTCGGCAAATAGCTTGCGCACTGCCGCCTCGTTGGCCCGATAGGGCAGGTTGCCCACGTACAGCGTCTTGCATTCTCCGGTATATGCCTCGGCGAGGTCGGTTGGGCTGGGTTGGATGGCCGCACTGCGCGGGCTCCGATTGCCTCGGGGGGCCGCCTCGCGGGCCGCACCGGCGGCCAAGGGCGTCAACAAGCCGCCCAGCAAGAGTCCAAAGGCCAGCCAGGAGGCGGCAGTCAGATCAGCCAGCTTGGCAACCAACACGAAGCCCAGGACGGCCAGAACCACGGCCAGCAGGGAAGCACGAAGATAAGAAGATTGAAGTAGGGTCATAGTGCACTTCACCAAATAATAAGAAATCAAAGTGATAGACGTAAAACCACTTCATGTTAGTGATGAACGAAACGGGGTGCCAATCAGTTGGTTAAGCAACGCTACTCAGTTAACACTTTACGTTACTAATTTGCATGGGATCACATGGCATAGACCGCGCAAAACGCCTGTCTTGTGGATAACACCTTGGATAACTAGATGAAAACCTGTGGCTATTTTTAAATCTAAAATTATTGTGACCTTTTTCAAAAAATCCCTTGCCAGCCGGCGCGGCGTCCCTATAATGCGCCCTCGTTGTCAGGGCTCAGCCCGGCAGCAGAGGAAAGCGGCGAGAAAATAGCGCTTGACTCAAAGCGGGAAGCGAGTAAGATGCGCATCCCACGACGCCGGCGAAACCGGGTCGAACCGCTCTTTAACAATTCAATTCAAGCAATCTGTGTGGGCACTCGCAGAGGTTGAAGTCAATCGAAAAAATTGATTTTCAATGTCTGATGAAGTGACCAAAGCGGATCGAAAGATCCAGCAACAGTTAATTCAGAATT
>NZ_BAABFC010000028.1:0-82564 GCF_039540575.1 Pseudaeromonas paramecii | reverse complement strand
CCACTGAAATAGAGCCCTTAGGTTATCTGACCTAAGGGCTTTTTGTTTTGCCAAGGGCCCGTGTTTGCCTGGGAGAGCAGGGTGCCGATAGTCCCTCTTTTCAGGATTCAATGTCCATCAAATCACGGTTTATCCCGTTTTTGTTTGGGGCCATACTCGCTCAGAAGGCTCAAAGGGAGGATGTGAGCCACCTGTTGAGGGGACATGAGAGCGCATGAAGCTTGCCCGCGTGTCCACCCCAGTGAGGAATTCCCCATGACAATCCGTAGCCTGATCGTAAGCTGTGCTACCGCTCTATTACTACTTTCCGGTGTGGCTCAGGCCCGCTCTGGTGACGGCTCCCTGCAATTGCAGGCCGATCATCAAGCCAAGCAACCTGTCGCCATGACTTTGACCTCTCAGGCCAAGCCCAATGAGCCCGGTGACTATCAGCTGCCCTGGCCGCGCCAGGATTCCGATAACCGGTAAACCTATCCCTGTGTGGTGTTGCCTAACACCCACTTTTTAAACCATCCGCGCTGCGGATGGTTTTTTTTATTCCGGCAGTCTTTCGGGTATTATCGCGCCGCAAGTAGCCAACAGGGGAATGAGGGCATGATAACTGGGCATGAGAGACGACTGCAGATCGACAGCCTGACCGATAAGGGGGATGGCATAGGGTTGCTGGACGGGCGCCAGATCTATGTCACGGGCGCTCTACCCGGCGAGACGGTGTCGGTGCTCTTGCATGGCATCAAGCCTCGCTATGCCCAAGGTGAGCTACAGGCCGTACTGCAACCACATCCTGCGCGGGTAGCCAACTTTTGTCCCCATGACAGCTGTGGCGGTTGCCAACTGGGCATGCTGGATTATCCGGCTCAGCTCGATCTTAAGCGTCAGCGCCTGCAGGCATCGCTGGCCAAGCGGGGGATTCATACCGAGGTGGCTCCCTGCCTTGGCATGGATGTGCCCTTAGCCTATCGCAACAAGGCCCTCTATGCGGTCAGGCCCGGATCACAAGGGGCCGAGCTGGGTTTTTTCCGCAAGCATAGTCATGACCTGGTAGCCTGTGACGACTGTGCCCTGCAGCCATCCCTGGTGGCAGATCTCCTGGTCGAGGTGCGGGCCTGGCTCAGTGCCTGTCAGATACCACCCTACGATGAGCTGCAGCACACGGGTGTGCTGCGCTATCTGATGTTGCGGGATGGCAGGCAGAGCGGGGAGTGGATGCTGGTACTGGTGACCCTGGGGGAGGAGCTGCCTCAGGTTGAAGACTTGCTGGCACGCCTGGCGCGCTTCCCGGCGCTACGCAGCGTGGTACACAACATTAATCCGGCCCGGGGTAACCGTATCTTGGGCTTTGACAATCGAATCTTGCAAGGCGACGGCGTCATCGAGGATGAGCTGGATGGTTTGCGCTTTAGTCTCTCGCCTCTGGCTTTCTACCAGATCAACCCCGAACAGACCCGGCGGCTCTATCAGGCGGCCCTGACACTGTGCGGGCTCACCGGCCAGGAAACTGTGTTTGATATCTATTGCGGCATCGGCACCATCTCCTTGTTCCTGGCCCGCCAGGCGGCCCGGGTGGTCGGGGTTGAGTTGGTGCCTGAGGCCATTGAGGATGCCCGACAAAATGCCGCCAGAAATGGTCTGGCAGCCAAGACCGAGTTTTTTGCCGGCAAGGCGGAGGAGGTGGTCCCCGCACTGTATCGCCAGGGTTACCGGGCCGATGTGGTGGTGGTGGATCCACCTCGCAAGGGCTGCGAGCCGGCGGTGTTGCAGACCATGCTGGCCATGGCACCGCGGACCCTGGTCTATGTCTCCTGCGATCCCGACTCCCTGGCTCGGGATCTGGCGGTGCTGCTGTCTGGGGGGTACCGGTTGGAGCAGGTCATCCCCGTGGACATGTTTCCCCATACCCTCCATGTGGAGACGGTGGCTCGCCTGGTGCGGAGCTAGCCTAGTCTCTCTCCAGCCATGCCGTCTTCGTAGGGGCGGGCCGCACAGACGGGGTGGCTAGACTGAGCCTGAGTGCCTGGGGTTTATTGTGGTGGTAGCGTGTCCGCCAGCGGCCCGTAATGCCGACTGCTTTGCCAGAAGGCCATGAGCTTTGGGTAGGTGGCCAGATCCAGCACATGGCGCAGCAGGCCCCATTCCAGCAGACAGGCTAACCGAAGCTGAGCATCGTTATAGGGGGCGTGCTCCGGCAGGCTTTCTGCCTCCAGGCTGGCCAGGATGGCCGCCACCCGCTCCCGCTGACGCAGCAGGTAGGGCACCTGCTCGGTACTCAGACCGGCTTGCTGCAGGATGAAGCCATTGATGGCGGCATCCAGCGCAGTATTGATCAGGCAGAACTGATTGTATTCGTGGATGCTGGCACAGAAGGATTCGCCGGTCTTTTCCCGCAGGTAGCGGACGATGGCTGCCGAATCGGATAGGAAAAGATCGCCATCTTCCAGAAACGGTACCTTCTTGGCGGGTGAGGCGGCGGCGCTGGCGGCATAGTCAGTCTCGACGAAGTCGCAGGCCTGGCCGGTCTCCAGCAGGACGATGCGGCAGTGACGGGCGAAGGGCGAAGTGAAGCTGCCGTAAAGTTTCATGTGAACTCCATCTTTGGGTAGGGCATCCCGAGCATACTCCGCCGCTTGCCTCAGACCAAATGAAAAAGGAGCCGCGATGGGCTCCTTTCCAAACCAACTGGATAACGCCGTCAGGCGTCCTCGTGTTTCCGGCGATCGTGATGGTCGCTGTCCAGCCAGCTGACCGACTGATTCACCGCATGGAAGACCTTCTCCTCCATCTCGGCTCGTTGTTCCGGGCTGGTGAAATAGACCATGTCCACGTTGTGACGGATATAGTGAGCCGGCAGCTGGTTGAGCACCATGCAGCACAGGTCGGCCAGGTATTCGCTGTCGCGGGTGCGATCCAGCTCCAGGGCGCGGATTTGCTGCATGACCAGCTCTTCGTAATAGTTATGGATGTCGGCAATGGTGCCCATGATGACGAGGTCCTCAGATGACGGGATTTCTGGGGATTCTTATAGCAGAAAGCCCGCAATCATGACATTGCGGGCTTTCACAAATGCGTGGTGCGAGAGGAGGGACTTGAACCCTCACGTCCGAAGGACACTAACACCTGAAGCTAGCGCGTCTACCAATTCCGCCACCCTCGCACACAAATTGTCGTTGGTTGAGATTTACATGCCTACCAACCGGCATCTTATTTCACAAGGCGGCCACTTGCAGTAAGTGGTGCGAGAGGAGGGACTTGAACCCTCACGTCCGAAGGACACTAACACCTGAAGCTAGCGCGTCTACCAATTCCGCCACCCTCGCCCGCATTGTCGTTGGTGTTTTTACATGCGACCAACCGCATGGCTGACAATCATCTCCCGAAGGAGTGGTGCGAGAAGAGGGACTTGAACCCTCACGTCCGAAGGACACTAACACCTGAAGCTAGCGCGTCTACCAATTCCGCCACCCTCGCCCGATTGTCACTGTTTGGATTGACATGCTGTCAGTCAGCATGGCTTGGTGCGAAGAGAGGGACTTGAACCCTCACGTCCTAGGGACACTAACACCTGAAGCTAGCGCGTCTACCAATTCCGCCACCTTCGCATCTTGCGGAGGGGGATTCTATAGATTTCTGTCTGTCCGTCAACCGCCCAGGCCGCAAAATTTTTTGTTTGCTCGGTCTTTGCACGAAACGGCGCAAAAAGCGCCGTTTATGACCGATTCAGCGCCGCCTGATACATGCTCTCGTACTGATTGACCGAATCCGACCAGAGGTAGCGGGTCTGCATGGCGGTGCGCTGCACTCGAACGTACTCCTCCTGATCCTGCAGATAGAACAGCAGTGCGCGACGCAGGGTGTTGAGCAGGGCGAGGGCATCGGGCTCATGGAAGTTGAAGCCGGTAGCGTGCTGCCGGTTGGCATCATAGTCCACCACCGTATCCTTGAGGCCGCCGACGGCCCGGACAATCGGGAGGGTGCCATAGGCCAGGCTGTACATCTGGTTGAGGCCACAGGGTTCGAACAGCGAGGGCATCAGGAAGAAGTCACTGCCGGCCTCCACCAGGTGGGCCAGGGCGTTGTCGTGCTCATTGAGGAAGGCCAGCTTGTCGCCATGCTCCGCCACCAGGCTGCGCAGCCGGTCGGCCAGGCTGGGGTCGCCGGTACCGACTATGATGACCTGTACCTTGTGATAGAGGAACTGCGCCAGAATCGGCAGCAGCAGGTGCAGTCCCTTCTGCTCGGTCAGGCGGCACACCATGCCGAACACTGGCCAGTCATTTTGTGCCAGTCCGGCCCGTTGCTGCAGGGCCTGCTTGCAGGCGCGCTTGCCGGCGAGCTTGGTCAGGCTGTAGTTCACCGGGATCAGGGGATCCGTGGCCGGATCCCAGTCGCCATAGTCACAGCCGTTGATGATACCGCTCAAGTCCGCCGACCGTTCCTGGAAGGACTTGGCCATGCCGTGGCCCCCCAGGTAGGTGGTAAGCTCATGGGCATAGCTGGGACTGACGGCGTTGATCTTGTCGGCATAGCGTACGCCACACTTGAGGTAGTTGACGTAGGCGTGACCCTGGGTGATGGCCTCATCTTGGATGTCGGTCAGCTCCGGCAGGGCCCACAGCTGACCGCGCTCGAATACCCCCTGGAAGGCGCCGTTATGTACCGTCAGCACACTGCGGCTGGCGGCGAAGAAGGGGTCATTGGCATAGCGGGTGCGCAGCAGCATGGGCACCAGGGCGGTGTGCCAGTCGTTGCAGTGGATGATGTCCGGTTGAAAGCCCAGCTGTTGGGTCGCCTGCAGGCTGGCGGCACAGAAGAAGGCGAAGCGCTCACCATTGTCCAGGTAGGCGTTGTTGTTCTCGGCGTACAGGCTGGGCCGTTCGAAGTAGTTGGGAAAATCGATGAGATACACGGGTACCCCTTCCAGATCCATCTCGTGGGTCTGGTAGGGGATGTCGGTGTGACCCTCCCGGGTGGGCAGGGTGAAGCCCCCCAGATGGCGGGCGGTCTCCCGTCCCTTCACCGACAGGTAGAAGGGCATGATGATGCGCACATCATGGCCGTGACGCTTGAGGGCCAGGGGCAGGGCTCTGGCCACGTCCGCCAGACCACCGGTCTTCACCAGGCCGTCCACTTCCGAGGCAATAAACAGAATTTTCATAGTCAAAAACCGATCCTGGCTCCTTTGGGGACCACCACTATGCCGCCGTCCGAGACGGTGAAGCGCGCACGATCCTGTTCGAGATTCTCACCGATTACCGTGCCGGGAGCAATTTCCACATGCTTGTCGATGATGGCGCGGCTGATCCGGCAGCCTTCGCCTATCTTCACATCCCCCAGCAGCACCGAATGGCTGATGTGGCTGTCGGGGCCCAGGTTGCAGCGAAAGCCCAGCACACTGCGCTCTACCCGACAGCCGCGCAGGTAGCAGCCCGCCGACACCAGAGAGTAGGCCACGTTGGCATGGTGCTCGGCCGTGTTGACGAAGGTGGCCGGCGGCAGGGGGGGATAGTAGGTGTGCAGCGGCCACTTGCGGTTGTAGAGGGTAAAGGGGGGCTCGTCGCTGACCAAATCCATGTGCGCCTGCCAGTAGGCATCCAGTGTGCCCACATCCCGCCAGTAGACGCCGCCTTTTTCCCCCTCCACCTTGTTGGTGCTGAAGTCGTAGACATAGACGGGGGCGCGGCCATAGAGGGCGGGAATGATGTCCCGACCAAAGTCATGGGATGAGTCTTCTTTGGCAGCATCCTGGCTCAGCTCGCTGAGCAGGGTCTGGGTCTCGAAGATGTAGTTGCCCATGGAGGCCAGAGCGTGATCCGGATCGCCGGGGATGGGTTTGGGGTGACGGGGTTTCTCGTCAAAGCCCACCATGCGGCCTGCTTCGTCCACCTCTATGATGCCGAAACTGGAGGCTTCGGCCAGCGGCACCCGGATGGCGGCCACCGTCAGCACCGCCTGTTTCTGCTTGTGGTATTCCAGCATCTGGCGGATGTCCATCTTGTAGATGTGGTCGCTGCCGAAGATGCAGACATGATCCGGTGCGCTGAGCTCCACGAAGCTGATGTTCTGGTAGATGGCGTCGGCGGTGCCGTCGTACCAACGCTTGCCCATCCGCATCTGAGCGGGAATGGGGTCGATGAAGCGGCCCGTGATGCCCGTCAGGTTCCAGCCTTTCTTCATGTGCATGTAGAGGGATTGGGACTTGAACTGGGTCAGCACATAGATGCGCAACAGGTCTGAGTTGACGAAGTTGTTGAGCACGAAGTCCACCAAGCGGTAGCTGCCGCCAAAGGGCACGGACGGCTTGCTGCGGGTGATGGTCAGGGGCTGTAAACGGGTTCCTTCTCCTCCGGCGAGGATCATGGCAAGCACACCGGCCATACGGGCTCTCTCCCTGTCTATGAAAGCGATTTCAGTCTAACTGAAAAATCACGCGCGACAACAGGCGCGCGCAGGATCTGTTGTTGAATCTAACAGATCCTGTGGCGTCTGGCGGAAAAGATGGGACCTATCTGGCTAGGTAGAGTTTGAATTTGTTGGTCTGCGCCACTATCTGCCAGCCGTGGGGGCCGAAGGCATGCTCCAGGAAGGGGGGATAGCGCAGGAAGGCGTTGGCTACCAGCAGCAGATCGCCGCCCTTGGTCAGCAGGCGGGGGGCCTGCAGCATCATCTGCTCGGTGGCTTGATAGTGGGTGTTGAGGCCGGCATGAAACGGCGGGTTGGTGATGATGTGCTGCAAGCCGGCCGGCACGTCGGAATAGCCGTCGGAGGGGTAGACCTTGCCCTCCAGTCCGTTGATCGCCAGGGTGCGGCGGGCCGAGGCCAGGGCCAGGGCGTTGATGTCGGCCAGCTCCAGCTGGATGTCCGGGTAGCGCTGCTTGAGCACGGCGCCGATCACCCCGGCGCCACAGCCCAGATCCAGCACCCGGCCATTCAAGGGCGGCAGGTGGTCCAGCAGCAGGCGGCTGCCCTCGTCCAGCTCGGCGGCGCTGAACACCCCGGGCAAGGCCTGGATGCGCAAGCTGTGCTCTCCCAGATCCAGCACGTACTCGCCGAACCAGGCCTCCAGCGCAAACGGCGCCACCGGCTGATCCAGTTGCCCCTGATACAGGGAGCAGCGGCGGGCGCTGTCCTGTTTGCGCGGATGCCGGCAGTAGGGGGCCAGCAACTTGTCGGCGCCGTTGATGCCACCGCGGTTGTCTCCCACGACCCAGATGGGCGCGCCCGGGGCCAGCAGCGGGGTGAGCTGGGCCAGCAGAAACTGGGCCTCGGCCTTGGCCTTTGGCAGATAGAGCAGCAACCCCTGCCAGGGCGCCGCGCCGGCTTCCAGCCGGTGGCCGAAGCGGATATCCAGCCCGTCAGCGCCGGCGGCTTGCTGACGAAAGCGGCTGTAGTCGGTGAGAAACCAGGTGCTGTCGGCAGACTGCTGCAGCAGGGTGCGCGGGTAGTCATCGTCCACCTGACCCGCGATCAGCAGGCGGGGGATGGCAAACAAGGCCTGGCTGCGTTCCAGCAGCTGGCTGACGGGGGAGAGGGGCTGGCTCATCGGCTGTCTCTTGGGTGACAAGGCCGGTGATTATACCCCAAGGTGGCGGGCTTGACATTTGTCGGCGAATGCCGAACTATGCTGGCTAATTGCACACTTATGTACTGCTACGTATGTCTTCGCTGATGGGTCTGAAACGAAAAACCAAAGCACCTCGCAAATGTGAGGATTTTTTCGTTCCTGCGTGACCAGCAGTCGGTGTGAAGCGCCATTGATCAAACCCCGGTTACGCACAACGTGACCGGGGTTTTTTGTTCAGGATCCCGTGAAATCGAGAAGGAGTTTGTATGATTCAAGGTTCCATTGTTGCATTGATCACCCCGTTTGCTGATGGCCGACTGGATGAAGAGGCCCTGCGGCGGATGGTGGACTGGCACATAGCGCAGGGGACCCACGGCATAGTACCGGTCGGTACCACGGGAGAGAGCCCGACCCTGACCCATGACGAGCACTGCCGGGTCATCGAGATAGTGGTGGAACAGGTGGCCGGTCGCATTCCCGTCATCGCCGGTGCCGGTTCCAACAACCCCCTGGAGGCCATCGAGTACAGCCTGGTGGCCCAGCGGGCCGGTGCCGATGCCACCCTGCACGTGGCCGGCTACTACAACCGTCCCAACCAGGATGGCCTGTATGCCCACTTCAAGCTGGTGCATGACGAGACCCAGATCCCCATCATCCTGTACAACATTCCGCCCCGCGCCATCGTGGACATTCAGCCCCAGACCATGGCCCGCCTGGCGGAGCTGCCACGCATCATAGGCGTCAAGGATGCCACCGGCGACATGTGCCGCCCCTGGTACGAGCGTCAGCTGATCAAGAAACCCTTCACCTGGCTGTCCGGCGATGATGCCACCGCCGTGGCCTACAACGTCAGTGGCGGCAATGGCTGCATCTCGGTGACCGCCAACGTGGCGCCCAAGCTGGTGGCCGAGGTGCAAAACCTGACCCTGGCCGGCAAGTGGGCCGAGGCCCGCGCCCTGCAGGACACCTTGATCCCCCTGCACCAGGCCATGTTTGCCGAGCCGAGCCCCGCCGGTGCCAAGTACGCCGCCTCCCTGCTGGGGCTGTGCAGCGCCGACTGCCGCCTGCCGGTGATGCCCCTGTCCGACGCCACCAAGGCGCGCATCCGCCAGGTGATGACGGATCTGGCGCTGATCTAAGCCTGCGCCTGAGGCGACCAAGGCCAGCCCTAACCCGGCTGGCCTTTTTGTTTTGGCAGATTTATTTGATGGGCTGCATCTCGGGGGTGCAGACGATCTTGTCGATGCGCAGGCTGCGGTTGGCGAGCCAGGCATCGCTGATGGCCCGGTAGGCCGCCATGTCGGTGCAGCGCAACCGCAGCACATAGTCGAAGGGGCCGCTCACCAGCCAGCAGGAGAGCACGTCCGGTCGCTGGCTTACCTCCTCCTCGAAGGCTCGCTGGGCCTCCCGGCCGCTTTGGCTGGCCAGGGAGACCTGCAGCAGCAGTATCAGGTTGCCGCCTCCCAGGCGTGCCTCGTCCAGCCGGGCGGTATAGCCCAGGATGTAGCCCGCCTGTTCCAGCTTGCGCACCCGCTCCTGGCACGGGCGGGGGGTGAGGTGCACCCGCTCCGCCAGCTTCTGGTAGCTGATGCGCCCTTCTAGCTTGAGGATCGCCAGGATCTGCTCATCGATGCGATCCAGGTGGTGGTGTCGTCTCTCCATCTCTGCCTCCAGGCATCACAGCGGATCCCGCTGTATGACAGTTTGATTTTGCCGGAATCGGTTGTGGACAAAACGCGAATCGACTCACACCGTTGTGTGATTGGGCGCACACTGTGGACAGTTGCTTGCCACAAGGAGGCCCCATGCAAACCACCCAACAGATCCTGATGATCCGTCCTGCCCGCTTCAGCGCCAATCCCCAGACCCTCGCCAGCAACGCCTTCCAGCACCCGGCCGCCGCCGACGAGCTGGCTGCCAGCCGGGCTCAGGCGGAGTTTGACGCCTATGTGGCCCTGCTGCGGGAGGCCGGTGTGTCCGTCTGGGTCGAACAGGACAGCGGCGAGCTGGCCACCCCGGACTCCCTGTTCCCCAATAACTGGGTGAGTTTTCATGCCGACGGCTCCGCCATCCTCTACCCCATGGAGGCCCCCAACCGCCGGCTGGAGCGCAACCGTCACATACTGGACAAGCTGGCCGAGGCGTTCTGCCTCGAGCAGGTGCACGACCTGAGCGACTTCGAGCAGCAGGGCCGCTTCCTGGAAGGCACCGGCTCCATGGTGCTGGATCGCCAGCACCGCATCGCCTACCTGTGCCGCTCCTCCCGCTCCCATCCCGAGGTGATGGAGGAGGTGAGCCGCCGCCTGGGCTACCGCCCCTTCTGGTTCAGCGCCCAGGATGCCAAGGGCCAGCCCATCTACCACACTAACGTGCTGATGAGCGTGGGCCGCCACCTGGCGGTGGTCTGCCTGGAGGCCATCCCCGATGCCGCCGAGCGCGCCGAGCTGTGCCGCCTGCTGGCCAGCACCAACAAGATGCTGCTACCCATCACCCTGGATCAGCTGCAGGCCTTCGCCGGCAACCTGCTGGAGCTGCGCAGCGATCGGGGCGAGGCCCTGCTGGCCATGTCCCGCCGCGCCTGGGACGCCCTGAGCCAGCAGCAGCAGCGGGAGCTGGAGCGCCATGGCCGTCCGCTGCTGGCGGATCTGGACACCATTGAAACCTTGGGTGGCGGCGGTGCCCGCTGCATGATTGCCGAGATCCATCTGCCGCAACGGGAGCCGGTGCGGGCCGAACAGGCCGCCTAAGCCGCCGTCAATACCAGGCCAGGGCATGCCCTGGCCTGGGTCGTTTCTGCCCTCGCTGACTCAGGCCTGGTCGGCCAGCTGGCTGAGGGGGATCTCGGTCAGCATCAGCCCGGCCCGCAGCCCGGGGGCCACCCTGGCGTTGGGAAAAAGCAGATACTCCCGCGCGGCCTGCACCCGGTACCGATGCGGGCCGTCCTCCGCCAGCAGGGTGCCCTGGGGGTAGGCGGTGAAGTTGGCCGCCGCCGCCGGCAGGTGCAGCACGAAGGCCTCGCTGTGCTTGCGCAGCTCCTGGCTCACCCGATAGCCCTTGGGTTCGGTCTGGGGCAAGGCCGCCAGGGCGTCGGCGTCCGCCGCCACCCCCGCCGCCAGGGCGGCTTTCACCTGGGCGAACTGGCGCAGATCGTTCTGACCGAAGGGCCGGGCCTTGCCCAGCTCCAGGGTGCAGCTGGCGGCGCCGAAGCGTGCGCTGGTGAAGTGGCTGAAGGTGCGGCCCGGCGCGCTGTGGCGGACCAGGGCCTCTATGCCGGCGCTGGGCAGCCAGCGCAGCATGGCCGCATCGTAGCCGTTCTCTTGGGCCGGCAGCAGGGCGAAGCGCAGATGCGCCGAGGCGCGGATGGCGGTGTGCAGATCGTAGTGGCGGCGGATTGGCATCTCTGCCGCCTGCCAGAAGTCGGCCACCGCCGCCTCCAGCTGCCGGGCCCGCAGTGGCTCGGCGCCTGGCGGATCCGAGGCCCGCGGCCCGTCGAACAGCCGGTTGAGATCCAGGTCCAGATAGCGACGTCCGGCGGCCATGGCCGCCGGGTTGCCCAGGATCAGCAGCAGGCGGCATGCCAGGGGGCGCCGCCCCGCCAGCCAGTCCGCCGTGAGTTCCGCCAGCAGCTCGATGGGGGCCGTCTCGTCACCGTGGACGCCGGCGGAGATCACCCAGGCCTCGTCGCAGCTCTCATGCGGGATCAGCTCCAACAGGCCGGGGCCGCGCCAGTGCCAGCTCAGCTGCGCCGTGCGGCCTTGGGTCGAGACCGGCGATTGGCCGGCCAACGTCAGGGCAAGCCAGTCCATCAGGCCCCCTGTTGAAAGGGGTAGATGGACCCCAGGCCCAGGATACCGGTGAGTTCATCCAGCGCCCGGCGGTTCTCCTCCAGCAGCTGGGGATCGGCCAGATCCTCGGCACTCAGGCGATCCCGGTAGTGGCGCTCCACCCAGGTGGTGAGCCTGCCGTACAGGGCGTCGTTCATCAGCACCCCGGGGGCCATGGCGGCCCGCTCGGCTTCGTTCAGCACCACCCGCAGCCGCAGACAGGCGGGACCACCGCCGTTGCGCATGCTTTCCCGCAGATCGAACACCTCCAGGGCGTCGATGGGGCAGCCGCTTTGCACCAGCTCCGACAGGTAGCGCCAGACCCCGGCGTGCTCGCGGCACTCCTGGGGCACCACCAGCAGCATCTTGCCGTCGGGGCGGGTGAGCAGCTGGCTGTTGAACAGATAGGTCTGTACCGCATCGCTCACCGACACGGCCCTATCTGGCACCATGATGGGCACGAATTCGGTGCCCTGGGCCGCCAGCTTGCGACCCAGCTCGGCCAGGGTCTGCTCGGTTTGCCAGAAGGCCCGCTGGTGGTGGAACAGCACGGGACCGTTGCTCACGGCGATGACGTCGTTGTGGAACACCCCCAGATCGATCACCTCGGGATGCTGCTGGGCCAGCACGCAGTTATCTTCACTCAGGCCGTGCAGGCGGATGACGGCCTCGCTGGCCTCCCGGGTCTGGCGGGCCGGGTAGCGGTTTGGCGCCACCCCCTGACCGTCGGCCTGGCGACCGTAGACAAACAGCTCGACGCCGGCCTCACCGTGTTGCCGGCTCAAGCGGTTATGGTTGGCGGCGCCCTCGTCGCCGAACTGGGCCACCTGGGGCAGGGCGCTGTGCACGGCGAAGTGACGTTCGTCGGCGAAGATGGCCTTGAGGATGGCCTCCGTGGTGGTGGCTTCGCTGGCCCGGTGGAACTTGTTGTTGAGGTTGGCCACCGTCAGGTGCACCCGGCCGTCACGGGTGTCGGCGGAGGGGGAGACGGTGGCGGCATTGGCGGTCCACATGGCCGACGCCGAGCCCACCGCGCTCAGCAGGGCCGGCGCCTGGCGGGCGGCCTGGGCCAGCACCTGGGCATCGCTGCCGGCAAAGCCCAGCCGGCGCAGCAGATCGACCTGGGGCCGCTCATGGGGCGGCAGCACCGCCTGGGCGAAGCCCAGATCGGCGAGACGTTTCATCTTGGCCAGCCCCTGCAGGGCCGCCAGCTTGGGGTTGGCCACCGCCGCCTTGTTGCTGGTGGAGGCCACGTTGCCGAACGACAGGCCGGCATAGTGGTGGGTCAGGCCGACGAGGCCGTCGAAATTCACTTCCAGGGCAGACATCTCATGCTCCTTGCGGGGTGGGGAAGGTGAGCCCGTGGGGCAGGCTGGCCGGCAGGCTGGCGCGTTCGGCCTCCATGGAGGCCATGGGCCAGGCGCAGTAGTCGGCGGCGTAGTAGGCGCTGGCCCTGTGGTTGCCGGAGGCACCGATGCCGCCGAAGGGGGCCGAGCTGGCGGCGCCGGTCAGGGGCTTGTTCCAGTTGACGATACCGGCGCGGGCCTCCAGCAGCAGCCGCTCGTAGTGGTCCTTGTTCGGGGAGATGAGGCCCAAGGCCAGGCCGAAGCGGGTGTCGTTGGCCAGATCCAGCGCCTCGTCGAAGTCGCCGTAGCGGATGAGCCCCAGCAGGGGGCCGAAGTGCTCCTCATCCGGCCGATGCAGCATGGCGGTCAAGTCCAGGATGCCGGGGCTCAGCAGGGCGCCACGGTCGCCGATGCGCGCCATGGTCAGCAGGGGCTTGGCGCCGCGCAGCAGCAGGTTCTGCTGGACTTCCAGCAGGCGGCGCAGGGCGTCAATGGAGATCACCGGCCCCATGAAGGCGGGCTCGGTTGCACCATCCCCCACCTTGAGGGTGCGGGTGACCGCCACCAGGCGGTCGAGGAAGGCATCGCCCCAGGCGCCGTGGGGCACCAGCAGGCGGCGGGCGCAGGTGCAGCGCTGGCCGGCGGAGAGGAAGGCCGACTGCACCGTCAGGTAGACGGCGGCATCCAGATCCTTGGTCTCCTCGACGATGAGGGCGTTGTTGCCCCCCATCTCCAGGGCCAGGATCTTCTCCGGCTGCCCGGCCAGCTGGCGGTGCAGCTGATAGCCGGTGCCGGCGCTGCCGGTAAACAGCAGGCCGTCGATGCCGGTGTCGGCGGCCAGGGCGGCCCCCGGGGTGCGGCCGCCCTGCACCAGGTTCAGCACCCCGGCGGGCAGCCCGGCCTCCAGCCACAGCTTGACGGTGGCCTCGGCGGTCCAGGGGGTCAGCTCGCTGGGCTTGAAGACGATGGTGTTCCCCGCCAGCAGGGCCGGCACTATGTGGCCGTTGGGCAGGTGGCCGGGGAAGTTGTAGGGGCCGAACACCGCCATGACGCCGTGGGGGCGATGGCGCAGCACCGCCTCGCCGTCGGCCATCGGGCTGTGGCGCTCACCGGCCCGCTCGGCCTGGGCCTGCAATGAGATGGCCACCTTGGCCGTCATGCTCTGCACCTCGGTGAGGGCCTCCCAGGCGGGCTTGCCGGTCTCCTGGGCTATGATGTCGGCGAGCATGGCCTTGCGTTCGGTGAGCAGGGCGGCGAAGCGCTGGAGTATCTCGACCCGTTCGGCCAGGGGGCGGCGCGCCCAGGCAGGAAAGGCCTGGCGGGCGGCGGCGACGGCCAGCCCCACATCGCTGGCGCTGGCCTCGTTGGCCTTCCACAGGACGGCATCGGTGACCGGTGAGCGTTTGGTGAAGCTGCGACCCAGGCCGTGGTGCCACTGGCCGTTGATCATGACGGAGAGGTTCAGCATGGCAAAATTCCTTTAATGGGTCGCGGCCTGGCGGGCCTGGGCGGCAGCCTGCTGGCTGGCGTGCGGGGCGGATTGCGGGGCAAACAGGGGCACGGCGCGCACCCTGTCACCTGGGCCGATTTCCAGTGCGGCGGCGGTGGCCGGGTCCAGGATCAGGCGCTCGTCGGCAAAGTCCACCTGGCCGAGCAGGGCGCGGAAGCCGGTGAAGCGGTCGTTGGCCAGCAGATAGAGGGGGCCGGACTGGTCGGGTTCCCCCAGCTGCACCGGGTGGACGCGGCTGTCCCGCACGGCGCGGATGTCCGCCACATAGGCCTCGAGGGTGGGGCCGGCGTCGAAGATGTCCACGTAGCCTTCGTACTTGAGCCCTTCGCTCTCCAGGATGGCTCGGGCCGGGGCGGTCTGAGGATGGACCTGGCCCAGGATGGCGCGGGTCTCGGCGGGCAGGAAGTCCACGTACAGGGGGTGCTTGGGCATCAGCTCGGCGATGAAGGCCTTCTGCCCCAGGCCAGTGAGGCGGTCCGCCTCGGCAAAGTCGATGGCGAAGAAGTGGCGGCCCAGCCCCTCCCAGAAGGGGGACTTGCCCTGCTCGTCGGAATAGCCGCGCATCTCGGCGATCACCTTGGCGGCAAAGCGCTCGCGGAAGGCGGCCATGAACAGGAAGCGGCATTTGGAGAGCAGCTGGCCGTTCTTGCTGTGGCGGTAGTCGGGATCCAGGAACAGGGTGCACAGCTCGCTGTAGCCGGTGTGGTCATTGCTCAGAAACAGGGTGGGCATCTGGTTGTAGATGGCCAGATCCCGGGAGGCGTGCACTAGCGTGCCGAGGCGGTAGTTGTACCAGGGGTCGCTCAAGCCCACGGCGGCTTCCAGGCCGCTGATCCCCACCACCTGGCGGGTCTGGCTGTCTTCCAGCACGAACAGGTAGCCCTGCTCGGCGGGGGCGGCCTCGTCGGCCCAGGTGGCCAGCACCCGCTGGATGCGGGCCTGCAGGTGGGCCTCGTCGGGGGGCAGGGAGGTGACGCCCACCCCTGTCTTGCTGGCCAGTTGACGGATGGCGGGCAGATCCTGCTGCCGCACCGGGCGAATGATCATCATGATACGAATCCTTGAAGACGATAAATGTTCCGTTCGGAGGAATGGGGGTTAAACCGGGTCACTGGGACTCCAGGGCCAGCCAGCGCACCGGATCGCCGGGCCGCAGGCGCAGCGCCTCCGCCACCTCGGGCGCCAGGCTCAGGGCCTGGCCGGGGGCGGCGCTTAAGGGGGTCAGCAGGGCGCGGAATTCGGCCAGTGCCTGGTTCACCAGCAGGCAGGTGGGGGCATTGCTCTGCCGGCTGGGGCTGATGTCGGCCACCCGGGCCAGCTGGCTGGTCTGCCAGCTGTGCAGCGTGGTGCGGCGTGCCTGCACCACAGGGCCGGCATCGAAGATCTCCACGAAGTCGTCCGCCTCGAAGCCGTCGGCCTCCAGCAGATCGAACTGCAGGCGGGCGTCCGGGTGCACCTGACCCAGGGCGGCCTGGGCCTCCTCGGCCAGCAGGGAGACATACAGGGGGTGGTGGGGCATCAGCTCGGCGATGAAGCGTCTGTCCTGGGTGCCGTGATAGAACTCCGCCTGGTGGTAGTCGATGCCGAAGAAGCGGCGACCCACCTGCTCCCAGAAGGGGGAGCGTCCGGCCTCGTCCACCCGGCCCGGCAGCACCGCCACCAGATCTGGGGCGAAGCGTTCGGGATGCTGGGCGATGAACAGCAGCCGGCCCTGGGTCAGCAGGCGGGGCCAGTGGCCCTGGCGCAGTTCGGGCTCCAGGTAGAAGGAGCAGAGCTGGCTGTGATCGCTCAGCTCATGGCTGAGGCAGAGGCTGTGCAGCCGCTGGTGCACGCCCAGGGCCCGGCTGGCGTGGATCACCACCTCGTTGCGGTAGGCGTGGAACGGCTCGCCAAAGCCCGCCTGGGCCAGGATGGCGCAGGTGCCCTGCAGCCGGCCGCTGGCCAGATCTTCCAGCACGAAGAAGTAGCTCTCCTCGCCGGGCAGCAGCACCTCGGCCGCCAGGGCGGCCTGGGAGCGGCTTATCTTGGCCTGCAGGTGGGCGCGGCTGACGGGCAGGGTGCAGACCATGGGGCCGCTTTGCTGGGCCATCCGCTCGATCTGCGGCAGGTCCGCCATCACCGCCGGGCGCAGCACCTTCATTGGGCGGCGTCCCGCACCAGGCGGGCCACGGCGCGGGACAGGCGGGCCAGCCCTTCCTCCACCTCGGCCTGGTCGATGATGAGGGCCGGAGCGAAGCGCACCACGTTGGGACCGGCGATGAGGGCCAGCAGGCCTTCCTCGGCGGCCAGGTTGGTCAGGGCCTTGGCCTGGCCGGCGAAGCGCGGCGCCAGGGCGCAGCCGATGAGCAGGCCGCGACCACGGATCTGCTCGAAGATGGGGAAGCGCTGCTGTATCTCTTCCAGGCCCTTGAGGAACCACTGATGGCGCTCCTTGACCCCGGCCAGCAGGGCCGGCTCATCGATGATCTCCAGCACCTTGCCGGCCACGGCGCAGGCCAGCGGGTTGCCGCCGTAGGTGGTGCCGTGGCTGCCGACATTCAGCGCCTTGGCATACTCGGCCTTGGCCAGCAGGGCGGCGATGGGGAAGCCGCCCCCCAGGGCCTTGGCGCTGGTGAGCAGATCCGGGGTGACGCCGTAGCCCATGTAGGCGTACAGCTCGCCGGTGCGGCCCACGCCGGTCTGCACCTCGTCGAAGATCAGCAGGGCCTGATGGCGGTCACACAGCGCGCGCAGCCCCTGCAGGAAGGCCGGATCGGCGGGGACCACACCGCCTTCCCCCTGGATGGGTTCGACGATGACGGCACAGGTGTGGTCGTTGATCAGGGCCGCGGCGGCGGCCAGATCGTTGTAGGGGGCGTGCTGGATGCCGCCGGGCAGGGGGGCGAAGTCCTGGGCGTACTTGGGCTGGCCACCGGCGCTGACGGTGAACAGGGTGCGACCGTGGAAGGCGTTGCCGAAGGCGACGATCTGGGTCTTGTGGTCGCCATGGGTGTCGCGGCCGTATTTGCGGGCCAGCTTGAGGGCGGCCTCGTTGGCCTCGGCACCCGAGTTGCAGAAGAACACCTGGTCGGCGAAGGTGGCGTTCACCAGATGGCGGGCCAGGCGGATCACAGGCTCATTGGTGTAGCCGTTGCCCAGGTGCCACAGCTGCTGGGCCTGTTCGGTCAACACCTGGCACAGGGCCGGGTGGGCATGCCCCAGGGCGTTGACGGCGATGCCGCCGGCAAAGTCGATGTACTCCTTGCCCGCCTGATCCCACAGCCTGGCGCCTTCGCCCCGCACCGGGATGAAGGGGGCAGGGTTGAACATGGGGATGAAGTAGCGATCAAATTCCTCGCGCTGAACCGGGGTGCTGCAGGACATGGAAACCTCGAATGACGGATGGGCAATGACAGAAAACCATTGCCTGTCAGCTTATTAATTTTCGACTCTGAGGCATTTCAAAAAAGCGACCTAAATAGATAAGAAAGGCGACCGATATTATTTGTTGATGGCATTTTGCCGTTCATCGCGGGGCGTGAGTTGAAAGTGGTTTTTATAGGCGCTGGAAAAATGCGGCCCGCTGGAAAAACCACACTCCAGACCGATTTGAATAATTGATCGTTGCGTGTTGCATAATAATTCTCTGGCCCGCTGCAGTCGCAACTGCAGGTAATACCGGGCGGGCACCGTATCCAGGTGGCGGCGAAACAGCCGCTCCAGGTGCCGGCGGGAGAGGTGGGTGAGTTGGGCGATCTGCTCCGTGCTCAAGGGCTCTTCCAGATGGGTATCCATCAGGGCCAGAGCCTGCTGCAGCCGAGGCGGCAGGGCGGTGGGCTCGGCCTGGCGGTCCATCCCCTGATAGATCTGCCCCAAGGCCCTGGCGACCCTGTGCGCCAGAATATCATCCTCAACACATTCAATGAGTTGAAGCGTTGATTGCAGGGCCTCGCCGGGCGTACCCAGGGGCAGGGGCCAGCGGCGCTCGCCACCGGTATCCTCCGCTGGGGTGGCAGAGGCCGGGCCAGGTGCGGCCAGGCTTACCGGCGCCGTTGGGGCGTCGGCGGCCGCCGGGCAGAGCCGCAGATCCAGTCCGGCGGTTGGCTGGGCCAGGCCGGTCATCTCCGGGAGCGGGAGGGGGGGGAGGGCATCCGTGCCCGGCGCCAGGTAATGCAGCGAAAATAATGGCTGCCCCAGCAGCTGATTGGCCTGCAATAGGGGAGCCGTCACCTGGGCTAAAATAAGCGGCAGGTGTTCGGCATGAATAGGGATGCCGATGCGAATGCTCGCATCGGACTCATTATTTTCTGGCATGACGTGAGGCGTTATTATCCAGCCTGGAATAATTATTTAAGCGCGCCGGATAAAAATTGTTTTAACCGCTCGCTCTTGGGGTTGCCAAATACGGCTTCCGGCGACCCCTGTTCCTCGATGACCCCCTGGTGCAGGAAGATCACCTGGCTGGAGACGTGGCGGGCAAAACCCATCTCGTGGGTCACCACCACCATGGTTTTCCCCTCTTCGGCCAGCTGCTGCATGATGCGCAGCACCTCCCCCACCAGCTCGGGATCCAGCGCCGAGGTGGGCTCGTCGAACAGCAGCACCTCGGGTTCCATGGCCAATGCCCGGGCGATACTCACCCGCTGCTGCTGGCCGCCGGACAGGTGGGCCGGGTACTTGGCCCGTGCCCGCTGGTCGATACCCACCTTCTCCAGGTAGCGGATGGCCCGCGCCTCGGCTTCCTGCTTGTCGATGCCCAGCACGTGCAGGGGGGCGGCCATGACGTTGTCCAGCACCGTCATGTGGTTCCACAGGTTGAAGTGCTGGAACACCATGGTCAGCTTGGTGCGCAGCAGCTGCAGCTGGCGCTGGTCGAACACCTTCAGCTGGCCGTCGGTATCCCGCACCATGCGGATGTCGTTGCCGTTGACATAGATGGAGCCTTCGCTGGGCTTCTCCAGGAAGTTGAGGCAGCGCAGGAAGGTGCTCTTGCCGGAGCCGGAGGAGCCGATGATGCTGATGACATCACCGGGCTTGGCCCGCAGCGAGACCCCCTTGATCACCTCGTGGTTGCCGTAGTGCTTGTGCAGATCTTTCACCGCCAGCTTGTAGTCGTGCATGTTCTCCATGAATGCGTCCTTGAAGTCAGTGGGCCTGGATGGGCTTGAGGTGCACCAGCCAGCGTTGCTCCGCCAGGCGGAACAGACCGACCAGGGCGAAGGAGATGAGGAGGTAAATCAGCGCGGCGATGCCGAAGGCGGTAAAGGGCTGATAGGTGGCGGCGTTGGCATCCTTGGCCACCTTGAGGATGTCCGGCACCGTGGCGGTGAAGGCCAATGAGGTGGCGTGCAGCATCAGGATCACCTCGTTGCTGTAGGCCGGCAGCGCCCGGCGCAGGGCCGAGGGCAGTATGACGTGGCGGTAGAGGCGCCAGCCGGAGAAGCCGTAGGCCCGGGCGGCTTCCACCTCGCCGTGGCTGAGATCCCGGATGGCGCCGGCGAAGATCTCCAGGGTGTAGGCCATGGTGTTGAGGGTCAGGGCCAGCAGGGTGCAGAGGTAGCCGCTGCGGAAGAACCAGTTGAGAAAGTCCAGCTCCCGCACCACCGCCAGGGAGTAGACCCCGGAGTAGAACACCAGCAGCTGCACGTACAGCGGGGTGCCGCGAAACAGGTAGGAGAAGGTCCACACCGGCAGCCAGTAGCGCTTTTGCCGGCTGTTGCGGGCGATGGCCAGGGGGATGGCCAGACAGAAGCCCAGCACTACCGAGATCACCAGCAGCCAGAGGGTGACCGCCACCCCGGTGAAGTGGAAGCCGTCACTCCACAAGAAGGCCTTGCCGTAGGTTTGCAGCATCTCGATCATGGGTTGGCGCTCCTTACGCCGAGGGCATAGCGCCGGTTGAGCCAGTAGATCACCAGATTAGAGAGGGTGGTGAAGATCAGGTAGACGGCGGCGGCCACCAGGGTGAAGAGGAAGAATTGGAAGGTGCCCTTGCCCGCCACCTGAGTGGCCTTGACCACATCCGCCAGACCGATGATGGAGACCAGGGCGGTGGCCTTGAGCAGCACCAGCCAGTTATTGGCCAGGCCCGGCAGGGCGAAGCGCATCATCTGGGGAAACAGGATCAGGGTGAAGATCTGCCAGCGGGAGAAGCCGTAGGCCTGGCCCGCCTCCGCCTGGCCGGCGTTGATGGCCAGGAAGGCGCCGCGGAAGGTCTCGGCGAAGTAGGCGCCGTAGATGAAGCCGATGGTCAGGATGCCGGCGGTAAAGGGATTGATGTCCCACTGGGCGAAGCCCAGGGTGTCGGTGATGGCGTTGACCGCGATCTGCAGGCCGTAGAAGATCAGCAGCATCAGCACCAGATCCGGCACGCCACGGATCAGGGTGGTGTAGCCGGCGCCCAGCAGACGACCGAGGCGATGGCTTGAGAGCTTGGCGCTGGCCCCCAGCAGGCCCAGCAGCACCGCCACCAGCAAGGAAAGCAGGGCCAGCTCCAGGGTGACCCAGGCGCCTTGCAACACCAGCTTTTCATATCCGTACAACATGGTCGGTCCTTTGAATCAGGTGGTTCTCTGCGGTAAAACCGGCCCGGTGCCGGCGGCACCGGGCGGTGGCCTTGGTGGCCCTTAGCGGCCTTAGTGGCCGTAGATGTCGAAGTTGAAGTACTTGGCGGCGATCTTCTGGTAGGTGCCGTCCTTCAACATGTCGGCCAGCGCTTGGTTCAGCTTGGCCTTGAGCTCGCCATCTTCCTTGCGCAGGCCGATGCCGGCGCCCACGCCGAAGTATTTGACGTCACCGATTTCCGGGCCGCTGAAGCCGAAGGCCTTGCCCTGGGGCTGCTTGAGGAAGCCTTCACCGGCGGCCACCGCATCCTGGAAGGCGGCATCCAGACGACCGGAGACCAGATCCGCGTACACCAGCTCCTGGGCCGGGTAGACCACCACGTCCACGCCCTTGGGTTGCCACTGTTCCTTGGCATAGGTTTCGGCTGTGGTGCCCTGGAACACGCCCACCCGCTTGCCCTGCAGGCCTTCGGCGGTGGGGGCCAGGGTGGTGCCGGCCGGGGTGATCAGACGGGCCGGGGTACCGTACAGCTTGTCGGTGAAGTCGATCTCCTTCTGGCGCTGCTCGGTGATGGACATGGAGGAGAGGATGGCGTCGATCTTCTTGGCCTTGAGGGCGGGGATCAGGCCGTCGAATTCATTCTCTACCCAGCGGCACTTGGCCTGGATGCGGGTGCACAGCTCGGTGCCCAGATCGATGTCGAAACCGCTCAGGCTGCCGTCGGGCTGCTTCATCTCGAAGGGGGCATAACCGGGTTCCACCCCCAGGCGGATTTCCGTTTCGGCGGCCTGGAGGGAGGTGGCCAGTACCGGCAGCAGCAGGCAGAGCATGTTTATTGTCTTACGCATGATTATTTCCTTATGGGTAGTAACGCAGAAGAATCCGCGACCTCAAGAGCAGGATGCGTGCCACGCCATGCGCCCCAGGTCGGGGCACACCAGTGAAAAACGCTACGGAGTGAATAGGATTTGGTGTTTCGATGCATAGTCATGTGGCCAGCGGCGGCTTTGTCCCGGATACCATGCAGTTTGTGCCGAGAGGCGGGACGGGGGACTCAAGGGAGGGTTTGCACCGGACTGGCGAAGCCGATCGCCGACAGGCACCAAGGCGGCGCGCCAGGGTGGTGCGCCATGCGCCGGGCGTCGCGGCGGGGTATCTGAATAGTTAGAGATAACAGACGTATAACTATGTTTCTCTGACCTGGGTAGTCCGTCCGGCACGTGAAAGACCCTGTGAAGCACCCGCCATTTCTGCTCATCGCCCCCTTGGTGATATAGTGGGCGCCGGCCCAGGATTGGGCAAAAGATCAATCACCTACAGAGGCATGTATGGAATGGAATCCCCGGCGGCGCGCCAGCCTGATACTCCTGCTCATCATTCTGGGGGGCTTCCTGGTGACCAGCTGGTTGAGCTACCGGGTGGCCCGCGACTCCCTGGGGGAGCAGATCGCCCAGGACGCCCTGCCCCTCACCAGTGACAACCTCTACTCCGAGATACAGCAGGATCTCATCCGCCCTGTCTTCATCTCCTCCCTGATGGCTCAGGACACCTATGTGCGGGACTGGGCGCTGCGCGGCGAGCAGCAGCAGGACCCCATCATCAAGTACCTCAAGGAAATCCAGTCCCGCTACAACACGGTCACCAGCTTCTTCGTCTCGGAACGCACCCGTCGCTACTACCACACCAGCGGGGTGCTCAAGGAGGTGAGCCGCCAGGATCCGGGCGATGCCTGGTACTTCCGAGCCCTGGCTCTGCCCAAGGGGGAAGATTTCGAGATCAACATAGATCACGACACCGCCAACCGGCAGAACCTGGTGGTGTTCGTCAACTACCGGGTCTACGACTACGCGGGCAACCCCATCGGCGTCACCGGCGTGGGGCTGGCGGTAACCAAGGTGCAGCAGCTGGTTGAGACCTATCAGACCCGTTATCACCGCCGGGTCTACTTCGTGGACAAGGAGGGGCAGGTGGCCCTGCAGGCCCAGGCGGATCACCGCAAGAGTCTATTCGACGAACCTGGGCTGGCGGCCCTGGCCACCCAGATCCTCACCCAGCCCGCCGGCAGCTTCCGCTATGAGCGCGACGGTCATCCGGTGTTTGTGGCCAGCCGCTGGGTGGAGCCTTTCAAGTGGTACCTGATGGTGGAGCAGGAGGCGACCCCCTTCGATGGCCGCCTGTGGAATACCCTGCTGACCAACCTGCTGCTGACCCTGGGGATCGGGCTGGGTGTGCTGCTGGTGGCCCATGTCACCTTCCGCGGCTATCAGCAGCGGCTGGAGCGCATGGCCTCCACCGACAAGCTCACCGGGGCGCTGAACCGCCAGGTGTTTGAGGAGCAGCTGCACCTGCTGCATCAGCTGGCGGCCCGCCGGCAGCAGCCCCTGGCCCTGGCCATGCTGGATCTGGACCACTTCAAGCGGGTGAACGACGACTTCGGCCACCTGGTAGGGGATCAGGTACTCAAGCAGTTCGCCCACCTGTGCAGCCTGGGGATCCGCAAGAGCGATCTGCTGTGCCGCTGGGGGGGTGAGGAGTTTGTGCTGGTGCTGCCGGACTGTCCGCTGGCCGAGGCGATGCAACGGGTGGAGGGGTTGCGCAGCCGCCTGGCCAGCCAGTCCTTCAAGCCCCCCATCACCCTGAGCGCCGGCCTGGTGGTGGTGGCGGATGGCGAGACGGTGGATCAGGCCCTGCAGCGGGCGGACGCCGCCCTCTACCGGGCCAAGGACGCCGGCCGTAACCGGTTGGAGGTCGACGGCCTGCCGGAGGTGGCGGCCTGATGTAACACGGGGACCCGCGGGTCCCCGTCTTGTTTCTTGCTGCCGGGTCACTCGACAAACACGAAGCGCTTGTCCAATCGGTACTTGCAGTAATAGCCCAGCGCCAGTCCCAGGGCCCCGCCCAGATAGCGCCAGCCATCCCCGCTCAACAGGCTGTGAAACAACAGCTCTGTGCCCCAGAAGATCACTGTGGTGAACAGTCCCATCAGGGTATAGATCAGGAACAGACGCACATCGTGTCGATAGTTCTGGGTGACGAAGCCAAAGATATAGCGCTTGTCGAGCCAGTACTTGATCAGCAAGCCGGTCAGGGTACCCGCCATGATGGAGGCGGCCAGGCTGATCCGGCTGGGGGTGAGGCTAAACACCCCCCATTGGGTGAGGAGGTTAACCCCGGTGGCTATCAGGGCAAACAGGCTGTAGCGCCACCAGATCCCCGTGTTCATAGGGCCAGCCGCTTGAACAGGGTTTCCGGGATCAGGCGGATCACCCACATGATGGCGCGCCAGAAGCCGGGCAGATACACCACATCCTGACCCCGGTCGACGGCCTTGATGATGCCTCTGGCCACCTGCTGGGGTTGTGCCCAGAGGGCGCCCTTGTCGAATTGCGCCGTCATGGGGGTATCCACGAAGCCGGGCTTGATGGTCAGCACCTTGACGCCGTGGCGATGCAGCCGGTTGCGCAAGCCCTGCAGGAACAGGCTGAGCCCCCCCTTGGCTGCGCCATAGGCATAGTTGGACTGCCGGCCACGATCGCCGGCCACCGAGGAGATCACCGCCAGGGTGCCGCTGCCTCTGGCCGCCATCCGATTGGCCAGCAGGCTGCACAACAAGGCGGCGCTGGTGAAGTTCACCTCGATGGCCTGGGCCAGCCGCGCCAGGTCGGTCTGGCATTCGGCCTGATCCGGCAGGCTGCCGTAGGCCAACAGTGCCAGATCCAGCGGTAGCCCCAGTGTCTCCAGCCAGTGCTCCAGCTGTTGGCTGGCGCCCTGGGTCGCGGCATCCAGGCAGAGGGTTTCTACCTGCTGAGCTCCGCGGATGCGGGCATCATCGGCGATATGCCGCAGTTTGTGTTCATCTCTGGCCACCAGCAGCAGGGTGGCGCCTCGTTGGACATAGCCGTCAATCACGGCCTGGGCGATGGCGGAACTGGCGCCAAGGATCAGGATATTCATAGGGCGGTGACTCTCTGCCAGAAGGTGGAATTATGCTGAGGATCCCGCAGGGCCTCGAGTTCGCGCCATTGCGGGTAAAACAGGGCGAAATGCTCCGCCGACATGCGGGCATCCTTGGCCGGGTAGACACGGCCGCCGGCGGCCAGCGTCACCTTGTCCAACTCCGCCATCAGCTTCAGCGTCCGCTCCCCCATGTTGGGGAAGTCCAGTGCCAGCGTGGCGCCGTGGCAGGGGAAGGAGAGCAGTCCCGGCGAGGGCATGTTGCCGAACATCTTGAGCACGGCCAGAAAGGAGCCCAGACCGGAGCGGGCGATGCGTTCCAGTATCTCTTGCATGGCCGGTTCCGCGTTGGCGACGGGGATGGCGCATTGGTATTGGTAGAAGCCTTTGGGGCCGTAGATCCGGTTCCAGTCGGACACGGCATCCAATGGATAAAAGAAGGGCGCGTAATGAATGCGGCTGTGTTGCTCCCGTTTGCGCTGCTTGTGGTAATAGCAGAAGTTGAAGGCATTGAGCGAGGCGCGGTTGATCAGGCTGAACGGGGGTTCGATAGGGCAGCTTAGCGCCAGCTTGCTGGCAGGCCGCGATGCTCCCTTGGCATGATCGCCACGCATGAACAGGCCTCGCCCCAGGCGGCGCCCGCGGGCGGCACAATCCACCCAGGCCACCGTATAGGGATGGCTGCCGTCAGACTCGGCTGCCAGGTGGAAGAACTCCTGCAGATTGCCGTACTTGATCGACTCGTTATCGATCTGGTTGGACTCGATGGGCTGGAGCCGTATGGTGGCCCAGGTGATGGTGCCCGTCAGGCCCAGGCCGCCGATGGTGGCGTTGAAATAGGCCGGGTTTTCCTGCGGGCTGCACAGCAGGCGCTGACCATCGGAGCGCACCAGCTCGAATTGCAGCACATGGTTGCCGAAGGTGCCGTCCCTGTGGTGGTTCTTGCCGTGCACATCATTGGCAATGGCACCCGCCATGGTGACGAATTGGGTGCCCGGGGTCACCGGCAGGAACCAGCCTTGCGGCACTATGACGGCCAGCATCTCGCTGAGCAGGACACCGGCTTCGCAGGTCAGGATCCCGGCCTGGGCGTCAAAGTGGATCAGGCGGTTGAGTGACCGGGTATGCAGCAGGCTGCCGGCCAGGTTCAGGCAGCTATCGCCGTAACTGCGGCCGTTGCCGAAGGGCAGTATGGTTTCCCCGGCGGGCAGTGCCGGGGCTTGGTGGCGCCAGTGCCAGTTGAGCACCGGCGAACTGTTTTTGGGCAAACGGCCCCAGGATTCAAGAGTTTGCATGTCAGATGGCCATAATCAGAAGAAGAAACATGAAACCGCCAATCAGTAGGCTGGTTTTATCGCGTAGGGCAAACAGTATGGGGTCGTGGTGCATGTCGCCCCTGTGAGTCTTGAGCCAGAAATAGCTGACCCAATAGAGCAGCAGGGGGCAGGTGGCCCACAACCATTGCGGCTGCCGATAGAGCAGCTGGATCTCGTTGCTGTTGATGTAGAGGGCCAGCACCAGGACCGAGAGGTAACCACTGGCGATGCCAAAGGGAACCATGATCTGCTGATCGTCGTGCAGGTAGCCCCGCCCTCTGAGGCTGCCGGCGGTTTTGCCTCTGAGCTCGGTGCAGCGTTTGGCGATGGCCAGACTCAGGAAGATAAACATGGCGAAGGAGAGCAGCCAGAGAGACAGGGGGATGTCGGTGGCGGCGCCCCCGGCGATGATCCTCAGGGTGTACAAGAGCCCCAGCGTGACGGCATCCAGCAACACCACCCGTTTGATCGCCAGGCTGTACAGCAGGGTCACCAGGTAGTAGCAGCCCAGCACCAGCAAAAATGCCGGCGAGACCAGCCAGCCCAGCAGCAGGGCGGAGACCAGCAGCACAGGGGCGGCCAGCAAACCCCAGAGTGCCGGCACTGTGCCCGCGGCAAAGGGCCGACGGCGTTTGCTGGGGTGGTGTCTGTCATCCTGGATATCCAGCAGGTCATTGAGCAGATAGACGCTGGACGCACACAGGCCAAAGGCGACAAAGGCGAGCAGGCTGGCCAGCAGCTTGTCGGGCTGAGTGAATTGGTGGGCAAACAACAAGGGCGTGAAGATCAGGAGGTTCTTGATCCACTGATGGGGGCGCATGGCCCGCAGCAGTCCCAGCAGCCGGTTATCGGATCCGCCGAGCACCAGGTGCTCGCCATGGCGGCGCGCCACCAGGCGCCGTAACGACGCGGGGGCGTTGACCATGATGATCTGCGCCGCCTGCGACCAGATCGGCAGATCGACCCTGGCGTTCCCGGCATAGTCGAAATTGCGCTCGCCAAAGATTTGGCGAAGCAGGGAACACTTGGTCTGTCCCGTGAGGTTGACGGCGGCGCCGCTGCCATGCACGGCACTGAAGAGCCCCAGGTGTTCGGCAATCTTGTCGGCATGCTTTTGATTGGAGCCGGTGGCCAGCACAATTTGACGACCGCTGGCATGTTCTTGGCGTAACCAGTGCAGCAGATCGCCGGTATAGGGCAGGACGGCGGCGTCAAAGTCGACATGCTGGGCGATCCTGTGCTTGAGGTAGGAGCGTCCGCGCAGCAACCAGGCCAGCAAGGAAAAAATGCGCCACGGATAGTGCCGGATGAAGAGCAGCAGGCTCTCTATCAGCAGATCCGTCTTCAACAAGGTGCCATCAAGATCTACCACTAGTGGACGGGTGTTCATGGTGGATATCTCTTTGTAAAAAAGTAGGCCGGACGAGCCGGCCTAGCGGGTTAGGCGGCAGGCGCCTTGCTCTTTTTCAGCGCTTCGAGGATGTTGCGCTTGGCCGAGGCCCGGATGGCCTCGTTTTCTTCCATCTGCTTACAGGCGGACTTGGTGCCGGATGCCGGGTTGCAGTTGGCATAGGCGGCCTGCTGGCCGACGAGCAGGATGGAACAGGACAGCAACAGATATTTCAACATGACTTATCTCCTATAAGTGGTTGGTCTTAATGGCTTTTTCTGCATCTGACAGGCTGGCGAAGGTTTGTTCTAGCGCATCCAGATACCAGAGTTCTACCGACTCATAGCCTTCTTCCAGCTCCTGATATTCGGTTTGCCAGGCTTTCTCGTTCGGCAGGTAGTAGTGGATGATGGCCACCTTGGCGGGGGACACCGTCAGCTGCGGTGTCATGGGGTTCTCGCCGTCCAGAATGAACTCGTAGACGCCGGCCTTGTCCACCTGCAGTTGGAGGTTGCCGGAGCCGCCGTTATTGACCAGCGAGAGCGGAGTGCCCTGGGACAATTGGCCATGCTGACCCGCGCCTATGTTGCGTTCGTTGCTCCAGTAACGATCGGCGATCTTCAGTTCGGCCTTGCCAGGTTCCAGGTAGACCCAGGCACGGTAACGGTTGGCACCCAAGTAGGTCAGGCCGTCCTGCGGTTCCCAGTTGTTCATGGTGCCGCGGACAAACAGATCACCCCCAAAGGGACCCTCGCTGGCGCCGGTGAGTTTGGGATTGAACAGCACCTCGACCCGGTTATCGCCCTGCACTATCAGGCTCAGCAGGTAGGTACCGGCCTTGGGCACCGTCAGGCGCAGTGCGCCGGGCTGGGTGAGCAGCGGGGTGCGCTTGCCCATGGCGATGGCGGCGGAACTGGATACCGGCATCTGCTGACCCAGGGGATCCTGAATCGTCAGCGACAGCTCGGTAGCCTCCGTCGTCTCCACCACGGCCTCATAGGCATTGTTGCCCACGTAGTTCAGCGGTTGCGGGGCGGCCAGCCCGTCGCCCTGCAGGGCATAGCGACGTCCCAGCGGGCCCTCATCCGGCATGTAGATGAAGAAGCGGAACTCAGGCCGATCGAAATAGAAGAGCTCATAGGAGGAGCGCTCCGTGATGGTGGCCTTGAGGTTGGTGGACTGGATGCTGTTGGTCAGCCCCTGGGGCGTCATGTCACCGCCTATGTTCACCAGGTTCCAGGTCTTGTCTGCCAGCTTGAACTCCATGGCCCCCTTGTCCATCACCCGTTGCAGGTAGTAGACGCCATTGGCCTGGGGTTGCAGCTCGTCGCCGATCCCCCAACCGTTCAAACTGCCGCGGATGTACAAGGCCTCGTCACCGAAGGCGGCAGGCATGGCCTGGTCGAAGGTGATTTCATCGGCCGCTGCGGTCGCATAGCTGCTCTTGTCCTTGGCGACGGCACCTTGGTTGCCGATAAACAGCTCGGCGGACAGCTTACCCTGGGCATCTTCCTCGGCCAGCTTGACGGCGGTGGAACGGGTCAGCACCTGCGGCTTGTCGAAGGTGAAGTGCATGCCTTCCCGATGTGCCGGCAACAGGGTGACGAAGGTGCTGTATTCCGGCCAGGTAAAGTTGAAGCCCTGCTCCAGCGGTGTGTTGATCTGGGTGACTTGGCCGCGATCATCGATCATGAACAGCCTGTCCCTGTGGTGATCGTTCTGGTAATGCAGGGTCAGGGGTTCCGGCAGACGGTGGTCGATGCGCACCGACTCCTCACGCCATACCTGTTGTTCCCCCTGCTGCCAGACGGCCTTGACCTTGGCCATCTGCCCATCCTTGACGGCCGAGGCATCCCAATAGGCGCGGTAAGGCGGCTGGGGATCGGTGGCGATCTCCTGATAGCCGTCGCCAGCATCGGCGTAGAAGGTGACGGCACCGGCGGGCAGGCGATCATCGCCCTTGGCGGCCACCTCCAGCTTGATCATGCCACTGATCACCTCGTCGGCCTGGGGCGAGACAAAGCTCAGCGCCTGGACTTCGCTCTGTACCGGGCTGGCCTCGGTGGCCTGATAGACGGCGTAACTCAAGGGCGGCAGGCTCAGGGTGACTTGTCCCTCCTTGGCGGCCAGCTGGGTTGTGGTGCCGTCGGTGCCATTCACCTGGCGGTAATCCGTCGCCGCGACCTCGAAGTGTTCCTCATGGGCCTGGGTGTCGTTGTTGAAGGCAATCAGGTACTCGCGGCGTCGCTCCTTGTCATAGCGGGAGAACACCAGCAGGCCGGGCTTGTCGCTGCTAAACCGCAGCAACTGCTCGCCCTGGCGCAGGGCGCTGTCGCTCTTGTAGAGGCGGGTCAGCCCCTGGATGGTCTTGAACAGCGGATGGTTGACATCGAAGTTGTCATCGGCGGCCGTCTTGCTGGTGCCGAGCAAGGGCTCATCCTGGATGCCCTTGGCCAGACTGGGGAACATGTCGGCTCTGGCCTCATGATCCGCCGTCCTGCCCTCCATGCCCTGTTCATCGCCGTAATACAGGCAGGGGATACCCCGCACCAGTATCATGAAGGCGTTGGCCAGGGTCACTCGGGCCAGTTTCTGCTCTGGGGTGTAGTCGGCATTGTCCACGCCCATCATGTAGGCCAGACGGCCCATGTCATGGTTGCCGAGGAAGTTGACGTTGTTATCCGGCGAGTTGTCCACATCACGCATCACCTCGTCACGCTCGAACAGCCCCTTGGCCAGGTCGGTTTCCTGCCCCAGGCTGAAGAGGGTACGCATGCTGTCTTGCATGATGAAGTCCAGCAGGCCGCTGAATTGACCGTATCTGAGGTAGTGGGTCAGCACCATGGGGTCATATTCATAGGCCTCGCCGAAGACAAAGAAGTTCTCCTTGCCCAGCTGCTTGGCGTAGTCGGCTACCGCCTTGTTCCAGGCGTGCCAGAAGTCGATGTCGATGTTTTTGACGGTGTCGACGCGGAAGCCGTCGATGTCATATTCCTTCATCCAGTGCTGGGTGATATCGATGAGCCCCTGCACCACGGCGGGCTTGGTGGTGTCCAGATCGTCGCCACCGTAGAAGTCGCCGATCAGGGCGTTTTCACCCACGAAGCTGGTGTCACCATAGTGGTGATAGTTGTCGATGTCGTTCAGCCAAGCCGGGTTCTTGGCCCCCTGGTACTGGGGCGGAATGAAGGGGGTGTACTTCTTGTCCGATTCCGGGCCGTGGTAGGTGCAGTCGCTGTAGAGGAACTCGTGGTTGCCCTCTTTCACCTTCAGCGGCGGATTGCGGAAGCGGCCATCATCGAAATGGCACTCCTTGTACTTGATGGCATCAAAGGTGTGGTTGAGCACCAGATCCATGTAGATCTTGAGGCCCTTCTTGTGGGCCTCGGCGACCAGTGCCTTGAACTCCTCATTGGTGCCGAAGTGGGGATCCACATTCAGGTAGTCCTTGATCCAGTAGCCGTGATAGCTGCCGGTGAGGATGCTTTCACTGGTGACCACGGTGGGGATGTTGGTAAAGATGGGCGACAGCCAGATGGCGGTGGCGCCTAACTCCTTGATGTAATCCAGGCGTTTCCTCACCCCGGCCAGATCACCGCCGTGGAAGTAGCGAATGTCGGTGGGGTCGAACCCCGTGATCTCACGGGGTCCTTCCAGCTTGCCGGTGTCGTTGCTCTTGTCGCCGTTTTCGAAGCGATCCACCATCAGGAAGTAGATCACCTCATCGCTGGGCTTTCGCTGAGCCACCTGGCTGTAGTCGGTCTTTGCCGGCTCGCCGTCGCCGCAGCCGTACAGGCTGCACAGCATGATTGCCAGCAGGCTCTTTTTCAGTGTCAACATCTTGATCATCATCCTTGTTTATCCTGCAGTGCCTTTTCCGCCGCCTCTTGGCTGGGGAAATATTGATCCAGGGCTTCGATGTACCAGGACTCCACGCCATGGTCGCCTTCGTTCAGATCCACAAACTCGGTGCCCCACTTCTTCTCGCTGGGCAGGTAGAAGTGCACTATGGCTTGTGACAGCTCCTCAAGGGTCAGCACCGGCTGTTTGAGCTGCGCCACATTGAGCTCCAGCTTGTAGACCCCGCCTTGGGCGGTTTCAAAGCGCAGGTTGTCGCTTTCGGCATCGTTGAACAGCAGGTTGGGCTGGCCCAGCTGCAGCAGCTTGGTGCCCTTGGCGCCTATGTTGCAGCCGGCATTCCAGGTCTCGTCTGCCAGCTTGAACTCGCTCAGCCCCTGGGGCAGGTAGAGGGTCTGGCTGTAAATCTGGCCGCCACGGTAGGGGATCTCCTGGGTGACGCCCCAGCCATTGATGCTGCCGCGGATGAACAGCTGCTTGCCCAGCGGGCCGAACTCATCGGCCTTGCCGGACTTTGCAATCAGCAGGGTCGGCTGTTTCGGATCTTCGACATTCACCTTGAGCAGATAGAGGCCGGCCTCGGCAAAACTCAGCTTGAAGTCGCCAGCGGCACCCTGGGTCAGGGGGATGAGGCGATCCAGCTTGACGGCGCTGGCATCCTGGGCGGCGAACGAGGAGAGGCCGAAGTGATACTCACCCGGCTGGGTGACCATCACCGCCAGCTCGTAGTGGCCGCCATCCTGGTAGGCGAAGCGCAAGGGGCCTTCGATGGTCCAGGCCTTGGGTTGCTCGGTCAGCATCAAAGGGCTGGGCAGCGGGCCCAGCTCGGGCACTATGGTGTGGAATTGATAGGCCTTGCCGTCATCGCTCTTCATCGAATAGAAGTTGAAGGTCATCAACTCCTTGCGATCGAACTTGTGATTGAGGTTGGCCGGGTTGTCACCGCCGCTCAGCCCGGTGGCGATGTAGGGACCGCCCCGGTTGAAGCGCTGCCACTCGGCATCGGCGAACTTGAACTCGGTGTCACCGGGCTTGACCAGGCGGGTCACATGCCAACGGCCATTCTCATCGGCTTCCATCTTGTCGGCGGCGGACCAGCCATTGAGCGAGCCGCGCAGGAAGAAGTCGCCGTCCAGGGGGGCAAAGTGACTGGTCAGGGTGGCGGGTTTGCCGGCCTGGCCTGTTGCTTGAGTGCCACCTTTCACGTGACCCTGGTTGTCGACGAACAGCTCGGCGGTGATGCCCTGCTTCTGGGTCTTGATGTTGCGTACCATGTCGGCCCGGGTCAGCAGGATCGGCTTGTCGATCTGCCCATCGGCAATGACGTCATCGGCGAAGTAGACGAACTTGGTCTTCTCGCTGGGACGCCACGGCAAGCTGAAGCCCTTGTCGTCCAACGCGAAGGGGCCGTCGAAGGCGCCCACATCGCTGACGGCGTAGGCCCACTTGCGGTGGTTGCCGTTCTGGTAATGAACCGTCACATGTTCCGGCGTCCGTCTATCGACGATGAGCGGCATTGTGATGGACTTTTCCTCACCCTGGCCGTTCTTCATGGTGGCCTTGAGGATGATGGTCTGGTTGTTATCGTAACCGTCCGGATTCCAGTACAGGCGGTACGGGCTGGAGTAATCGACCCCGACCGGGACGAACTCCTTGGCCTTGGGGGTTTTGATGGCGTACTCGACGGAGACCCGATTCAGCTTGTCTGCCGGCAGCCCCTTGGCCGCCACCTCAAACTTGGTGCGGGTGCTGATGACGTCATTGGCCACCAGATCGTTGAAGGCCAGCGTCACCTGCGCCAGGGAGGTGGGCGGCACCGGACTGTTGGCTTTCCAAATGGCAAAGCTCAGCGGTTGCAGCGCGATATTCAGCTGGTCGCCGACGACCTCCAGAAGGTTATCGTCTTCGGAGTAGATCTGCTCATAGCCGGCGGCGGTGGCACTGATCTGGATGTGGCTCGGCCCCTGGCCGGGATTGAAGGCCAGCAGGTATTCGACGCCCGTGTCGGGATCGAGCCGGGAGAAGACATAGGTGTCGGCCTTCTGCTTGGTCTTGTTCAGGTAGCGCTCATACTGCAGACCGCTGCGCAAGGCCGGGAACTGCTTGTACAGATCGGCGTAGGTGCGCAGCTTGCGGTAGAGGGGATGTTGGGTGTCAAATTTGTCCTCTGCCGGGCTGCGGTTGGTGCCCAGGTAGTGGTTGTCCAGATATGACGGCGTCTGGGTGGCCATCATGTCTTCCCGGGCATCCCGATCCAGGCCATCGCCGATGAAGCCTTGCTCATCGCCGTAATAGATCACCGGGATACCGCGGGCGAAATACATGAAGGCATGGGCCAGGTCGAAGCGTTTGATCAACTCGGCCTCGCTGGCATCCGGCAGATCCTGCTTGAGGAAGAAGCCGAAGCGCCCCATGTCATGGTTGCCAAGGAAGTTCACCAGGTTGTAGGCATTCGAATCCTTGTCGATGTAGTAGTCGTCATGGGTAAAGAGGAAGTTCATGGCTTCGCTGGCTTCACCCACGCTCATCACGGAACGGGCCACCCCCTGGAAACCGAAGTCAAACACCGACGGCAGGTTGCCGCGGGTGGTGTAATCACTGCGGTTTTCGACGCTGTAGTCGTAGACCTCGCCGAACATGAAGAAGTGGGGTTTGCCCTTCGACTTGGCGTAGTCCAGGATGTCACCGGTCCACTTATTCCAGAATTCGACATTGACGTTGCGCACCGTGTCGATGCGGAAGCCGTCGACCCCGATGTCGATCCACTTCTTGAAGATCTCCACCATGCCCTTGATCACGAAGGGATCTTCGGTCTTGATGTCGTCCATCCCCTCAAAGTCACCGTTGAGGGCATCCTCCCCGGCGAAGGTGGTATCCCCCTGGTTGTGGTAGTACTTGATGTCATTGAGCCAGGCGGGCTTTTTGATGGTTTCCATGCCGGCCGGAATAAAGGGGTGATAAGGCAGTACCGCCGCTTCCTTGCTGGACTGGTAGGGGCAGATGGGCTTGCTGCCCAGGTAACCGCCCTTGGCATCGTGGCACTCTGTGTACTTGATCACATCGGCGGTGTGGTTGGTGATGATGTCGAAGAACACCTTGATGCCGCGGCGGTGGGCGGCGTCGATAAAGCGTTGCAGCTCGTCATTGGTGCCGAAGTGGGAGTCGACGTTGGTAAAGTCGATGGTCCAGTAGCCGTGATAGGCGGCGGACTCCTTGCCGTCCGGGCCCACCTGCAACGGCAGGTTTTTCAGTATGGGGGCCATCCAGATGGCGGTGGCGCCCAGGCCCTGGATGTAGTCCAGCTTCTGCTCCAGGCCGACGATGTCGCCACCGTGGAAGAAGCCCTTATCCTTGGGATTGAAACTCCGCTCGTAGGGGGTGTTTTCCAGGCCGCCCTTGTCGTTGCTCGGATCCCCGTTGTAAAAGCGGTCAGGAATGACGAAATAGACAATTTCGTCCTCCATCGTGCGCTGATTGATGTTTTCCGGACTGTAGAGATCGCTGGCATAGGCGGTGCCGCCCAGCAAGCTCATGGCAAAAAACGCCAAATATTTCATCTTGAACGCTGACATATTCACCCTTGAACCTTGGTTTGACTTGATTTCGCAGCCTGTTGGCTACGGCTGAGGTATTGGTTGGCTTCCGCTTCGCTGAAGAAGGGGGTCTCCTGTTCGGGCACGAACCAGATTTCACTGCCCGGGAGATTCTCTTCGGCGTAGATCAGGCTGGTTTCCCAGTGGCCATCGGCATCCGGCATGTGCAGGATCACATGGGGGCTGGGACGCACGGAGACGCGCCAGTCCTGGTCACCCTGGCGCTGCAGAATGAACTCGTAGAGTCCTTCGCCCAGCGGGGCCAGTTCGAATTCGGTGCTGGACAGGCGGCGCATCGGCGCGTCGGCGGCCACCGGCACCTCGTGGAGTGCCGGGCTGGCGACGCGCAGGGCCTTGCCCTGGCCGTGGAACAGCAGGGTGTAGCGCTGTGCCCCTTGATATTGCAGACAGGACTGGCCAGCCCAGTCGGCTAACCCTTCCAGGCGCACAGGTTCACTCAGCGGGCCGGGCATCTCGTCACAACCGGCCTGGTTATACAGGGCGCTGGCGGTCTTCTGAGTCTCCGGCTTGGGCACGTAGAGGTGATACTTGCCAACCTGGCTTTGCTTTTCATAGGCCTGGCGCATGGCGGCCAGCATGGGGTCGGTAAAGCGCTGATGGGCGTAATCCGGTACCTCGTCGAGATCGAAGAACAGGATCAGACCGGCGAACTGGCCGGCTAACACCTGACTCCGCAAGGGCAGCTCATGCCAGAGGCCCTGCCGTACCAGTTGAGTCTCCTCGAAGGGTTGCAGCACCAGGGGATGGCCGGACTCGCTCAGCAGTGTCATGTCTTCGGCAATCAGGTTGCCCTGTTGTTGCTCGGCCCAGCGCAGCACCTGGGTGAGCTCCGGCAGCGCTGCCTGTTCGTCATGAATGTTGCGCTCGCCGATGGCGACCTTCTGGCTGCGATAATCCCATTGGTAGTCCCCCTGGTACTTGGCCAGGGTAAAGGCGCCGGCCAGCAACAGCAGCAGGCTACCTGCGCCCGTGGCCAGCCGGTGAGCCGGGCTGCGGCTCAGCAGCCAGGCCCCCAGCTGTACCGTCGCCACCACGGCCAGGCCGAGCCATTCGATGAAATAGTTGAAGTTGGAACCTATCTTGCCGATGGACAGGGAGGTGATGAAGGCCAGGGGCAGGTAGAGCACCAGCACCCGGGCGTCGCTCGATAGCCGGCGGAACTGGCGCAGGCCGAGGCACAGATACGCCAGGGCGCCCAGGATGAACAGCCAGTTATCCCGCAGCATCAGCGTCAGGTAACGCAACAGATCTGCCAGGATGAACTCATTGATGTTGGCGGTGACCAGGTTGTCCCAAATAGCACCATGCGTGACGGCCATCAGGCCACCCAAGAGTGCAAGACCCGCGGCCACCATGGTCAGGCCCCAGCCCAGGGCCAAACCGGGGCGCTGCACCAGCAGCACCAGACCACAGGCGGCGGGGGCGGCCAGATAGGATTGCTTGGTAAAGCAGGCGGCCAGCATCAGCAGCCCCCCCAGGACAAGACCGTCGAGCCGACCCAGCCGATGGGCAAACCAGAAGGCGCCGCCGTAGGCCAGGGCGATGGCCAGCATGTCGACACGGAACAGGCCGCTCCACATGTAGACATAGTCCAGGCTGAGGAAGCCGGTCAGTGCCAGCCCCCCCACCAGCAGCTTGGCGAACCGGTTGGGCAGAAGGTGGCCCACCAGGGTGGCGGCCCAGGCGGCCAGGATCACACCGGCCGCCAGGGTGCTCAGCAGGGCCAGCAAACGGCCCGCCAGCAACAGCGGCTGGCCGATGAGCTTGGCCAGGCCGACCGTCAGCAGGTGAAACAGGGGCGGATAATTGGCCACCACATACTGATCCGCTTGGGTCAGGGAGAAGTAGGGCCATTGCCCCTGCTGCAAGAGTTTGCTCTGTGCCAGCAGGGGGCCTTCGCCATAATCCATTTCGAAGGGGTGCAGTATGCTCAAACCACTGTCGTGGATGAGCATGCCGGCATCCAGCAGCAATGACAGACACAGCAGCGCCAACAGCGCTGTCATGCCAATCCTTAGCATGTTTTGCATGGTTATTCCTTTAATTGGCCCGGGTGTCCGCCGGGCACGCTTTCACCCTTGCGGGTGTTCAGGGGCTGGGTCGCAGGGTCGCGTCCCCAGCCGCCCCGTGAGCGGCACAAAACCCCCACCGGGAGCCCGGTGGGGGATACCGGCTCGGTTAGGCTTCGGCCAGGGCCGCTTGCGGTTCGTCATCCACCAGGCTGCGTACCCACTTCTTGGAGCGCACCCGGGCATAGCCCACCATCAGGCGCACCAGTTCTTCGAAGGAGAGCACCAGGTAGACCCAGTAGACCGGCAGTTCGAAGTAGAAGGCCATCAGGAAGCCGGACGGCACCCCAACCAGCCAGGTGGCCATGGACTCCATGGCGAAGACGAACTTGCTGTCGCCGCCGCTGTTGAGCACGCCACCGGCGACTATCATGTTGGCCACCTTGACCCAGAGGAAACCGCAGAACACCAGGACGCAGAACTGCCCCATCTGCTGTACCTCGGCCGAGGTGCCATACAAGGCGACGTAGAAGGGCGAGGCCAGGGCCACCAGGCCGCCGACCGCCAAGGCAAACAGCACGCCGATGCGGATCAGCTTGTTGGCATAATCGATGGCGCCATCGAAGTTGCCGGCCCCCAGCCGATTGCCCACCAGCACGGAGGCCGCGCCGGCCAGGCCACAGAGCAGACCGATGGCCAGCCCCTGCAAGGGGTAGGTCATGGTCATGGCGGCGATCTCGTCGGTGCCCATGCGGCCATAGACCACGGCATAACCGCTTTCCCCCAACACCCACAGCAGTTCGGTCATGACGATGGGCAGGCAGGTGGCAAAGAAGCGGCGGAACAGCCCGGCCTCCATGCCAAACAGCTCACCCAGGTGGCGGAAGGCCACCACATGCCGTTGCCAGTAGGCGGCAACCAGTATGATGAGGAACTCGATGCTGCGAGCCAGACAGGTGGCGATCGCCGCCCCCATCAAGCCCAGCTTGGGGAAACCTAAGTGGCCGAAGATCAGCAGGTAGTTGAGCACCACGTTGATCACCACGGCACTGGTGCTGGCGTACATGGGCAGCTTGACCTGGCCCGTGCTGCGCAGGACGGCGGAATACATCATGGTCAACATGCAGGGCAGGTAGCTCCAGGCCAGCAGTTGCACATAGATGGCCCCCTCGTTGAGCAGCGTTTCATCCGTGGTGAAGGGGGACATGGCCCAGCGTGGCAGGCAACCCACCAGCAGGGCCAGGGCGCCGGCGAACAGCAGGCCAATCAGCAGGCCAAAGCCCAGCAGGTGGCGTATGCTGGTCTCATCCCGCTTGCCCCAGTACTGGGCACAGAAGATGGAGATGCCGGCCGCCAGACCACCCAGCACCACGGAGACGATGGAGGTCAGCTTGGCGCTGATGCCGACGGCGGCGATGGCCACCTCCCCCAGTTGGCCCACCATCAACTGGTCCGCCATGCTCAGCAGGGACATGATCACGCTCTGTATGGTGATCGGCAGCGCGATGCGCATGATGTCCGCGATAAACTGTTTGTCCTTAAACATGACACCCTCGTAAAAGTTGTTGATATATCTCTTCATGACTGTGGCAACACCAATCGGCGGCAGCCAGTGACTGGTTGCCGGAGTTGGGGTTTTGCAGTCCGATGCATGGCATGCCGGCGGCCTTGGCCGCCGTCACGCCATGGGCTGAATCTTCAATCACCAGGCAGTGGGCCGGTGCCACCCCCAGGCGATCCGCCGCCTGCAAGAAGATGTCTGGCTCCGGTTTGCTCAGCCGCACCTCATCGCCGCACACCGTCTGGCTGAAACAGGTGCTCAGACCTATGGTCTCCAGCATGGTTTCCACCAGGGCGCGTGGCGAGGAGGAGGCCAGGGCGCAGGGCTTGCCGGCGGCGGCCAGCGCCGCCAGCAAGTCAGCGACGCCAGGCATGGCCGGCAGTGGCTGCTGCCGCAAGGCGGCCAGCACCGCCTGCTGGTGTTCGGCGATCAGGGTGTCCAGCTCAGCTTCAAGCCCGTATTCCTGTCGGATGGTCTGCCACATCTGACGCTGACTGGTGCCGACAAACCTGTCTTGATCCGCCGGCGCCAGGAAGACGCCATGGCGGGCAAAGGATTGCCGCTCCACGCGCATGTAGAGGGGCTCGCTGTCCACCAGGACGCCATCCATGTCGAAGATGACGGCCTGCACCGTCTGGCAAGAGAGTCGGGTCATTTAGTTCACCGACCTGTCCCGGCTGAAGCGCATCAGGCTGTAGTTGGGGTAGGGCTTCATCTCTTCGAGCTTGAAGCGTTTGGTTGTCTGCAGATCGCGATAGCCGACGCCGTCGGCCAGGCTGACGTTGTCGGAGCCGCCGATGATGATGGGCAGCTGCATCAGGATGATTTCATCCACCAGATCCGCATCGAACATCTGCCAGTTGAGATAACCGCCACCTTCCACCATCACATGACGCATGCCACGGGCCGCCAACTTGGCAAACAGCTGGTGGAAGTCCACCCGCTTGGCACCGGAGATCAGCACCTCTTTGCCCAGACCGCGAATGGTGTCGAGCATGGGGTTATTACTGGCCTGCTCCGAGGTGACTATGATGGTCTGCTCCGGGGTGCTGAGCACCTTGGCCGACTCCGGGAAGTCCAGGCTGTTGGTGGGGATGACCCGCACCGGATTGCGCCCTTCTTCGTAACGGTTGGTCAGTTGCGGGTTGTCGGTGACTATGGTGTTGCGCCCCACCATGATGGCGTCCACTTCGCCCCGAAATTTGTGGATGAAGCGCATGTCGTCATCGGTGAACAGCTTGAACAGATCCTTGCTGGAATTGCCGCTACCCAGGGTCAATTTGCCATCGATAGAAATCTGACTAAATACGGTGACTTTCATCTTGTTCCTCCACTTATCTGTGTCAAAGCAGCTCAGCCATCTGACTGCCGACTTGCTGTTGGGCGCACACCTGCATGAAGGCGGCCGCCTCTTTGACATCGCACTCTTGGTTGAGTAACCGGCGCAGCCCCAGGGCCATGGCAAACCAGACATCAAACATGATCCGCTCCCGTGGCATGGGCCGACAGGCCTGGCGCAGGGCCAGGATGGCCTGACGGTTGCCATCGCCCAGCCGGATCTGCTCTTCGATCACCCCTTCGTGTACCGGCCACCTTTGTACCTGGGTCGCCCACTGCCGTTGGGACGCCTCGCTCAACATGAAACGGGTGAAGGCGAGGATCAGCTCGCGTTTCGGGCCGCTTAACCCCTGGTTGGGGTAGACGAGACCTATGGTAGAGGTCATGGAGGTCATGGCACGGCCCTCCACGGTCGGCAGGGCGGCGACACCCAGTCGTTCCCCCATCTGCTGGCTCAGGTAGTTGAAGATCCACTCGCCGCAGACGATGGCGGCGGTGTGGCCGGCGATGAAGTTGTCCAACAGGGCGGTGGAGCCTTGCTGGTTGGCCAGCAGACCCTGGCGAACCTGGCGCTCCATGAAGGCCATGGCGCTGCGATTGGCGTCGTTGTTTAAGTCCGGCGTGCCCTCGTTCAGCACCCAGCCGTCATGGCCGGTGAGGAAGGGGATGAACCAGTAGGCATCACAACAATCCGATGCCATGGGGGTGATCCCCTTGGCCTGCAGCTCGGGCGCCAGCGCCTCCAGGGCCTCCCAGCTGGCGGGTGGCTCGGGCAACAGCTGGCGGTTGAAGAAGAGCACCAGATGGTTGCCGCCCAGCAGGGGGACGCCATATTGCTGCTGGCGCAGTTGCATGGTTTGCCAGTGCCCCTCGGAGATGGGGGTGTCAAAGTCGCTGGGGGAAACCGGCGAGAAGAGGGCATGCTCCTGCAAATAGAGCATGTCGGCCGGCACGAAGGCGATATCCGGTGCCGGGCCGCCCGCCTGGATCTGGGCCAGGCGCTCATGCAGATGGCGGATGTTCATCACCTCGGGGACCACCTCGCCCAATCCCAGGGCGGAGAAGGCCGCGCAGCGCTCCTCCAGCACCTGGATGGAGGTGTCACCTTTGCCGTCAAATTCGTGCCATAACAGCAGACGTTCCTGTGCCATATATTGAACTCCTATATCGGCGATGGGGGAGTTAGGGGTGCCAGAGCAGCACCGCCTGCAAGGGCGCGAGCTGAGCTGGACAACCTGTGATGACGGGTGACTCGGCCTGGCGCGAATCCAGCAGTCGCTCGGTGCGACCGCTGAGCTCCGGGCACAGATGCGCCCAATCCACGGTGTGGGCTTGCTGGGGATCCAGGTTGACGGCCAGCATCAGGTGCTCGCTCTCCCGGCGGTAGCCAAACAGCAAGACAGGCGCCGGGGCGGCCAGCAGGACGAAGTGCCGCGGAGAGAGCAAAGAGGCAAAGCGCTCCCGCAGCTGGGCGATGCGGCAAAGCAGCGCATACATGTCGTGATTGCCTTGCCAGGCGATCTGCATCCGATTGAAAAAGGCCCGGGGGATGTCGGCGCCGTCTGTGTTGTCTGCCAGGCCGCAGTTGAGCGGTTGCAGCTCGTTGACCTCCAGCCCTGTGTTGATGAAGGGAATGCCGTTGGGCAACACGCCATTGAACAGGGTCAGCGCCTGGGCCAAGGCCTTGCCACCGGGACGGGAGGTGATCCGCGGGGTGTCCGGGGTTTCGGTACAGGCGAACACATGGATCTTCAGATCGGCCAGTTCCCGCAGATAGGTAAACAGCCGTTCATGGGTGGCGTCCGCCATCACATTCCAGCCGCTGCCCAGCATGATGTTGTAGCCCGTGGCCCGGGCCTGCTCGTGATTACGATTGAACAGATCCTCGCTGATGATCAGCGGATGGGCGCTGCCATCGTGCATGCGGTCGATCAGACGTTGCAGCAGCGAGGGGGGCAGGGTATGGCCGATGTCGATACGGAAGCCGTCAAAACCATAACGCTTCATCTGATAGGCTACGGCGTCTTCCAACCACTGCCACAGGGGCTCATTGGGCTCGTCGCCCGGGAAGCGATTGCACTTAATGGTATCGAACAGCACGTAGGGCGGCTGATGATCCGGCAGATAGGGGCGCGCCGCCGGGTGAACATCCAGATACAGTCTCAGGAAGGCGATGTCAGTCCAGACCGGTTGCACATCGTTGATCCAGTCGGAGTGAGCCGGGGCCGGGACTATACCCATCTGCTCTTCCACCAGGGTGATGAGCTCACTGCCGTCCGCCTCCGCTTGGGCTTGCAGTCGCTGCCACAGTTCAGGATCCAGCCGGTTGGGGGCCAGGCTGAATTTAGCCAGATGGCTGGCGGTGGCTGGCGCCTGATACAGGCGCTCCAGCCGCTCCGGGGTACATTCGGTGAAGGGATCCAGTCCAGGAACCTCGGGGGGGGCAAAACCGGGCAGTGCCTCGCGTCGAATCCAATAAATCCAGTCGGGATGCTGCTTCACCAGCTCATTGTTCATCGCCGTGACCCGGGGAATGAAGTCATGCACCACTCGGATCCCCAGGCGATGGCACCCGGCGATCAGCAGCGCCAGTTCATCATCCAGACAGAGATCCGTGAGCCCATCCAGCAAGGGATCGTGCAAGGCCGGATCCAGAGAGAAATAGTCGGCGATGGCATAGGGGGAGCCGAGATCGCCCTTGCGGTTCAAGTCACTGTTACGGGTGACCGGCAGCAGGTAAAGAATGTTGACGCCCATTTTTTGCAGCATGGGCAAGAGCCATAACATGCGCAAAAAGGTGCCTGATTGCCAATTACCGCTACCGTCATAGTTCCATGCCGCGCTGTACCGCACCAGGGTGGTATAAATAACACTATTATCCAGATTAAGGGGCTGTTCCAATGATGGCGCATCTGTGGCCAACAGCTGATCAAGCAACCTGGCAGTGTGTTCATAAGGGTTTACTGCGAGTTCAGTTTCTTTGCTGGACAAGACAGGTGCACAGGAGGACTGATTCCAAATTGACGGGATCCAGAATTTAATGTCTTGATGTTCATTTGCCGCGCGCAGGCAATATTCGTGCACCTTGGAAATTATTTCCATATGTCACCTTCTTTAAACTGTCACATGTTATGAGTCGTTAACGAGAATAGAATTAAACAGTCATCTCAAATACTGTTTTAATCGCTTTGTCCTGAGGATCGAAACGCCCATCAATAGCTTCTTCATATTCAGACAGTGCATATTTGTGGGTCACCAGGCGTGCCAGCTCCGGCAGCGATGCAGCCATGGCAATGGCGGCAGGAAAATGTTGGTTATATTCCCCTGCGCCGATCACGGAGAGGGCATTGACCAGGAAGTGCTTGACCGGCAACTCGAAACGATAGTGCTGATCGAAACCGAATAAAAGGATGCGACCGCCCCGCACCAGATGACGGGTGGCCAGCGCTAGCTGATTGCCGGAAGAGTCCAGCACCGCATCAAATTTATCTTCTCCAGGCAAGTCTTCCGGTGTCATCACGTTCAGACCAAGCTCACGGGTAAATGCCAGTCGATGAGGGTTTTTCTCTAATGCAACTGTTTGAATTCCCATCTTTTTACAAACAAGTTGTGCCACCAGACTCATGGGGCCACAGCCGATCAGTAGCAGGCGCTCTTGGGCTCGTAAGCCGCCCTTCTCCAGGGTGTGCAGCACGCAGGCAACGGGTTCAATCAGTACGGCCGCTTCCCAGCTCATGTTTTCTGGCAGGCGGTGAACGAAGCGCTGATTGCAGACGAAGCGTTCGGCAAAGGTGCCGTGAATATTGACTCCGGCAATGGCTAAACCACCCTCATGCCCCTCACACAAATTGGTATCGCCTCGGCGGCAGGCAATACATTCACCACAGTACTGATTCGGATCTATGACGACACGATCCCCGATTTTAACTTGTGTGACATCTGTACCAATGGCCGTAACTATACCGACGGCTTCATGGCCGCGAATAATTCCACTTGCGCCTTCTTCTCGCCCGGACAATACCGCCAAGTCAGTTCCGCATATCCCTGTCATGGTAATGGATACTTCCACGTCTTTATTACAAAACGTGGTGCGTTCTTCATGTTCAGATAAGAAAAGGCGTCGAGTTTCACCCAGCTTCAATGTCAGCATTTTTATCCCCACCCAAAATGAGATGGATATTCTCTATAGGTGAATGTGGAATGTAAAATAATTTATAATTCGCGCCAGAAAAGCATTTCATTTGGTTGTTTGTATCGTCATAAGTAAAACTGAAAGCGTTTCTTCGATTTATTAATGCTGACAATGTAACTCCGTGTAACATATAAATCTGCGCAAATTTCAATTTGCGATCAAAAGGCGATAAAAGACCAAAACAAAAGACAAAACAGGTTCGCAGGTAGTGGAAATGAACTGATACAAGCGAGTCTGGCGCTATATGGAGCTGATCTCCATGTGGAGCCATTCGGTGCGCGAACAAAGCGAAGCCCCAAGTGAAACCGCCGAATTCGAACGGGCTTCATGTGTTGGCTTCCTTTGGTTCCATATTTAGTGTGTTTGCATATAGGAATCTTGGCATGGTGCGAGTGGTTCTGCCGATGGTGGGCATGGGTTGCACTCTTGAGCTGGCGGGAGGAGGTGCAGACCCTGGCGGGGTGCCAGCGCCGTCAAGGTTGTTTCGGGGGCCGGTGTTTCCCTTACGGCCTCGAGAGGCTGAGTCGCCCTCATCATCCCACTTGAGCTAAGGACTCGATGGGCTTGATTAGGTTGACCGGGTCTGTGACCGTGATTCTCGACGGGTGGCCGCAGTCGAGCCTGGCGCCCTTGCTGCTGATGTGGCAACCGATGGATAATGAGCCCCTTTGACGCTGGGTTGCGAAGGGAGCAGGGCATGGTCACCATGCAGGATGTGGCAGAACGGGCCGGGGTGGCCAAGTCCACCGTATCGCGGGTACTCAGCGGCAAGGTGCGCATCAGCCAGCGCACCCGGGAGCGGGTACTGGCGGCGGTGGCGGAGTTGGGGTTTCGTCCCAATGGCCTGGCTCAGGCCCTGGCCACCCAGAGCGCCAACGCCGTGGGGCTGGTGGTGTCCAATTTCGAGGGGCCTTACTTTGGCCGCCTGTTGCGCACCCTGGCCAAGACGGTGGAAGAGGCCGGCAAGCAGCTGATGGTCACCGACGGTCACGACGATCCGCAAAAAGAGGCGGCGGCGGTGGAACTGCTGGTGGACCGGCGCTGTGATGCCATCATCCTCTACAGCCGTTTCATGAGCGAGGCGGACCTCACCGCCCTGAGTGCCCGCCTGCCAGTGCCCCTGGTGGTGATGAACCGTCCCCTGCCGGATCAGCCCGAGCGCTGCGTGGTGTTCCAGCAGGCTAGGAGCACTCAGGCGGCCATGACCCATCTCATCGCCCTGGGCCACAGGCAGATCGCCTGCATCAGCGGCCCCTTGCACACCCTCACCGCCCGCCAGCGGCTGGCGGCCTATCGCGCCGCCCTCACCGAGGCCGGCCTGCCGGTGACCGAAACGCTGGAGGCCGAGGGCAATAACCTGGTGGATGGCGGCTACCGGGCCTGCCGCAGCTTGTTGTCCCGCGGCGTGCGTTTCACCGCCCTGTTCGCCTGTAACGACGACATGGCCATCGGTGCCTTGCGGGCCTTGCAGGAGGCCGGGCTCAAGGTGCCGGAACAGGTCTCTTTATTTGGCTTCGACGATGCGCCGGCCGGTGCCTACCTGCTGCCGGCCCTGAGCACAGTGCACCTGCCCATCGAGCAGATGGCGGCGGCGGCGGTGCATCAGGCCCTGGCGCTGGCCGCCGGCCAGCCGGTGGCCCCCCTGGCGCCGTTTGACGGCATCTTGCGGCTGAGAGAGTCGGTTGCCCCGCCATGTTCACGCTAAAGCAACTGCCCCTGCCTGTGCTGGAGGCTCAGCTGGCCGCCTGCCAGGCCGAGCTGCAAACCCGGCTCGGTCCCTGCCAGCTCCGCCTGCTGGAGACTGACGACATTCCCGCCCTGCTGGGGCTGGAGCGCTACTGCTTCTCCCCGCGGCTGGCCTTTGGCCGGCGGCGCTGGCGCAACCTGTTGGCCCACTCCGGCTGCCAGACGGTGGGGCTCTGGCAGGGGGGGCAGCTGCTGGCCTATCTGTGCCTGTTTCCCCATCTGGGCTGGCAGGCCCTGGAGGTGCGTTGCCTGGCGGTGCACTGGCACGTGCGGCGCCGGGGCGTGGCGGCGGCCCTGATGGATCTGGCTCTGGCCCTGGCGGGGCAACTGCAAGCCCGCAGCCTGCGCCTGGAGGTGGACGAGGACAATCCGGCCGCCTGCCAGCTGTATGCCGGCCTGCAGTTTGTCCCCTTGCGCCGCCTGACAGACTACTACGGCGAGGGACGCCACGGCCAACGGCTGATGCGATCCCTGGAGGGAGCCCATGGCGTGCCGGGAGTGTGAGAGAGACGAATTTTGGCACAAGCTGGGCCGCTGCCGGGGCTGCATGCTGGGCTGCGCCCTCATCGCCCTGCTCAGCGGTCTGATCTGGCGGGGGCTGGGGGCGGACGGCTCGGTGCCGGCCCTCACCGCCTTACTGTTTTTGCTCGGCAGTGGCGGCCTGTTGGCCCTGCACCTGCTGGTATGGAGCTGGCGCCGTCTGACGGGCGCCGATCGACAACACGACGAGGAAACACGATGAAGCATGCCTGGTTGCTGGGCCTGTTGGGCCTCACCGCCACCACCTTGGCTCAGGGGGCCGAAGATGCCCTGGCCAAACAACTCACCCAGATGCGCACGGCCGCCAATGGGGCGCTGGACACCTGGGTCTATACGGTGGGGGATATCGATGTCACCGCCTGGATGGATAGCCAGCCGGTGATCATCAAGGTGCCCATCCTGGACGAGAACCGCCAGCACGTGGGGGACAGCGACTACTTCTTCAAGCAGGGCCGGCTGTTTGCCGTAACCATGCCCTATGGCCGCTATCAGTTCGACGAGCAGGGCAATCTGCTGGAGTGGCTGGATGAGACGGGGCAGATGAGCGAGCTGCCTGGCTCGCCGGCCTGGGCCGCCCGTCAGCAGTGGCTGCAAAAGCGCGCCGCCCAGCTGGCGGCTGCCTTCGTCCCCGGCGAGGCCGTGACCGGTGCCCTGGATGAGACGCGCTTGAGCCAGCTTTGCCTGAGCCGCTTCCAGGCCTTGAGTGGGGCCAGCATGGCGACCCTGGCACAGCACCAGACTGAACTGCCAGCCAAGCCAAGACTCACCGGCCAGCTGGCGGTGGGGGATAAGCAGTACAGCCTGGATTGCGAGGTCAATGGCGCCCAGCAGGTGAGTCGCCTGACCTATCGCGTCAAGGCGGTTGAATAACCGGCAACTCGGCTTGAGCTGTGGCGTCAAAGGGGGCTGTTATGGCTCCTTTTTTTATCTAGGTTATTGTATAGGCGTGTATTTTTGACTGTCTCAGGCCATAGTTATCCTACTTGGCCAGCCTGGGCCAGGCGCTTTTTCAACACGGATGCTTATGGATCACTTCCTTGTCGCCTCCTTGCTCGCGGATGCTCTGTTAGGACTGGCCTTGTTGCTGCTGTGGCGGGTGCAACCCGATAATCACAGCGCCCTCTATTGGGGGCTGGGGCAGATGAGCCTTGGGCTCATGACCCTGCTGTATTACCTGCCGGCACCCGAGTCGTTTCTATTTTTTCGACAACTGTTGATCGTGCTGGGTCTGCTCGCCGGTGGCCTGCTCTATGTGCAGGGCTCCCTGGCTTTCATCGGCCGGGAGCTGCACTGGCGCTGGCCTGGTCTGTTTGCCCTGGTGGCAGGGATCGGCTTGCTGGTGGGTATTGCATATTCGGCTCCCCTCGCCGGTGGTGTGGGGCTGCTCTTGCTAGGGGCCTGCCTGATGTGGAGTGGTTGGCTGCTGAGTCAGGGCAATCACAGTTATCGGCTGGTGGGGCTGCTGCTGGCGCTGCGGGGCGTCCTGAATCTGGCGTTTGCCCTGGCGCTGGATCTGCATCCTATCCCTCCGGTGATGCATCTGCTGGCCTTCTTGGCCAAGGCCGCCTGTCTGCTGGGGCTTATCTATCTGGTGCTGGCGGAGGCCCGCCAGCGCTTTCCCAATGCGGTGCGCTTCCTGGCCGATGGCATCTGGATCCACGATGAGCAGGGCCGCATTCTGCTGGCCAACCCCGCCTGTGCCCGGCTGTTTGGCTACCAGGAGCCGCTGTTGCTGGAGGGGCGGCATGTGCAGGACTTTCTGCCCTTTGTGGGCCAGACCAGTCTGAGCAAGCTGTTTGTGCTGCTGCAGCAGGAGGAGAGCGTCTTCCCCCTGACCTATGAGCACAAGGTTCAGGATCACAGGGGGCGGCGATTCCCGTTACAAGTCAAACTCAGCCCCTATTGGCAGGGCGGGCAGTTGCTGGCCCTGGCCCAGCTCAAGGACATCTCGGTGCGCAAGCGGCAACAGGAACTGCTGGAACGGGCCGCCAATGTGGACGAGGTGACCGGGCTGGCCAGTCGTCATGCCCTGACCCGTCGGCTGCATGAGTGGTTGCAGGCGGAACCGGATCGCCCCTTTGCCCTGTTGTTTTTGGATCTGGATCATTTCAAGCGGGTCAACGATACCCTGGGTCATCTGCTGGGGGACCTGCTGTTGCAGGTCAGCGGTCGCCGCTTGCAGCAGCTGATCCCCGCTGAGGCCTTCCTGGCCCGTTTTGGCGGCGACGAGTTCGTCATCCGCTTGCCGGTTGCACCTGGTGAGTCGGCGCAAACGGCTGGCCTGGCCCTGGGGCAGCAGATCACCGAGGCCTTCCGTCAGCCCTTCGTGCTGGACACCCAGCATGTGGTGGTGACCCTCAGCATGGGGCTGGTCTGCTATCCGGAGCAGGCCAGCGAGCCCATGGTGCTGTTGCGCCATGCCGATACCGCCATGTATGCGGCCAAGCGGGCCGGACGTAACCAGTTGTGCCTGTTTGATAAGCGGTTGGCAGAGGCGGCCCATGACAGTCTGTTGCTGGATGGTGCCCTGCGGCAGGCCCTGGCCCGCCAGGAGTTCAGTCTGGTGTACCAGCCGATCCTGCTGGCGGAGGCGGGGGCCCTGTGCAAGGTGGAGGCCCTGATCCGTTGGCACAGTTCCAGCCTGGGCTGGGTGACGCCGGATCGCTTCATCCCGGTGGCGGAAGAGAGCGGCCTCATAGTGCCGCTGGGGCGCTGGGTGTTGCAGGAGGCCTGTCGCCAGCTGGCCCAGTGGCGGCAGGACTATCCGGCGGCCAGCGGCCTGCGGATGAGCGTCAACGTGGCGGCCTGGCAGCTGGCGGATGCCGATTTTGTCGCCGACGTGCAGGCGGCCCTGAGCGCCAACGGACTGCTGCCAGAGGCGCTGGAGCTGGAGCTGACCGAACGTACCCTGATCGCCGAGGATCCCACCATAGAGCGCAACCTCACCGTCCTGCGCCAGCAGGGCGTCAAGGTGGCGCTGGACGATTTCGGCACCGGCTTCTCCTCCTTGAGCTACCTGAGCCGCATCCCCCTGGATACCCTCAAGATGGATCGCTCCTTCATCGCCGAGCTGGAGACCAGCCGGCGCTGCCGGGATCTGGCGCTGCACATCATCGCCATGGGGCGTAGCCTGGGGCTGCAGCTGGTGGCCGAAGGGGTGGAGACCGCCGGCCAGGCCGAGACCCTGACCAGCTTCGGCTGTCACCTGCTGCAGGGCTATCACCTCTCCCGCCCACTGCCGCCGGCGGAGCTGGCCGAGCGCTACTTTCGCTGAGCGACGGCCTTAGCCTGCCGGGGGCGCCGGTTGCCGGTAGGCCACGGCGTCGATCTGCACCTCCAGTCCCTCATGGGCAAACAGGGTCTGGATGGTCTTGCGGGCCGGGTACTGGCCGGCAAAGCGCGCCTTGAACACCCGCTCCATGATGGGAATGTTCCAGGCATCCCGCAGCAGCACATCCACCTGCACCACCTGCGCCAGCCCCAGGCCGAGGGGGCGCAGCCGGCGTTCCATGTCATCCAGGGCGCCATGCACCTGGGCCTCCACCGACTGATCCACATTGCCGACACAGAAGCTCAGATAGACGAAGTCCCCGGCCTGGACACAGCCCGAGTAGGCATTCTCCTCGTTGATATCACTGCGGATCAGTGTCATAGCGCCTCCGCCGTCAGGGGTTTGACCGGGGTGAAGATATTCAGCTCCCAGATGCCGGACTCCCGTCCGTCGTTGAGGTACTGCTCGAAGCAGGGCCCCTCGGCGGGCTGATAGCCGGAGTCGGGTAGCCACTGGCCAAACAGGGCCTGCCAGGGGCTGGCAAAGTCGCCATCCGTCACCCGGCAGCGGTAACAGGCATAGGTGCCGGCCGGCAGGGTCTGCAGTTGCACTTCGCCGCCGACCTGGGTGCCCTCAGGGACGCTCAGCGCCACATCGGCCCGCAGCTGATCCTCCGGCGTCTGCTCCGGGTTATCCCAGTAGAGCGCCAGCCAGTCGCCGTCGCACAGGCCGCGGGCCTGACTCCAGCGGCCCAGTCGTTCGAAACCGGCGGGCATGGTCTGGGCGTAGGGGCCGGCGACGCGGATATAGGCCAGCAGCTGGCTGGGGCGTTGGACAAGGGTGACATCCATAGGGTGGTCTCCTGATGGTTGGGGGAGGGGGACGGCCAAGGGGCCCCGCTGATCCAGGCTGGTGAGCCAGGGGCCGGGGGCCTGGGCCGTCAGTAACTGGCGCACCCTCGTCAAGGCACCGCAGGCGCGGATCTGACTGGGGGTGTGGCCGAAAAACTGTTTGAAGGATTTGGCGAAATTCTGCGGGCTGGCAAAGCCCAGCTCACGGGCCACCTGGGCCACCGATGGCCGGCTGGGATCCAGCAGGCGGAACAGGGCCCACTCCAGACGCAGGCGACGGCCATACTCCGCCAGTGTCTCGCCCATGACGGCGGCAAACAGACGGTGAAAGTGATAGGGAGAGAAGCAGGCCACCGCCGCCACCTCGCTCAGGCTGGGGGGCTGGGCCAGGTGACGGAGCAGATGATGCAGGGCCCGGGTCAGGCGACGGCGGTATTCCTCTGGGTGACGCATCAGGCTTCCTCCTGTGGTGGAAGCCTGAGCATAACGAAACCTGTATAAAAAAACAGGTTAAAGGTGTCAATTGCTGTCGAATGCGCAAGCCAGGACACCTCCCGGCCTGCGTCAGGGGGCTAGCGGCGCTGGTTCTGCTTGGCCAGACGGCGCAGCAGGCTGTCGGCAAAGTCCTGGGGCTGCTCTACCACCCCGGCTTCGTCCGGCAGGGGGAACACGGCCACACAGAGGCCGTCTTCGGTCATGCCCTTGACCCAGCGATCCAGCCAGGTCTTGAGCGGGATGGCGTGAGGCTCGCCCTGGCTCCAGTCGTCATCGGCCCAGGCCTGGGCCTGTTCGGCGCTGGGCCATACCGGAATGCACTCCTCGCCATCGGCCACCAGCAGCATGCTGCCGCCGGCATCCTTGAGGATCCAGAGGGTCTGCTGGGCCACGGCTTCGCGGACCAGGTAGGCGTAGCGCCCTTCGGCATCCAGGTTCAGGGGATCATCATGCTCGCTCATCAGGCCTCCTCGTCGTCGGCAAGATCCAGCTTGTCCGCCAGGGCCTCGGCCAGCTCGGCGGCATCCACTACAGTGCCGGGCGCATCCACCAGGGGGAACACGGCCAGCGCCACCCCGTCCTGGGTCAGGCCATCGGCCCAGCGCTCCAGGAAGATCTCCAGCGTGATGGACTGGGGCACATAGGCTGCCAGCTCACCCTGTACCCAGGTCTGGGCGTAATCGGGATGGGGCCACACCGGCAGGCAGGTCTCCTCCTCGTCCTTGAGCAGCAGCAGCCCCTGCTCGTTCTTCAGCACCCACAGCAGACCGTGCTGGGCCACCTTGCTGATGAAATGGTCATAGCGGTAGTCGGCGTTCAGTTGCAGGGCGGCGTTGCGCTCTGTGTCGGTTAAGGGGTACATGCAGGTTCTCCGAAAGGGCGGGGGCGCTATCTTCCCATTCGGCCCCCGCTTGTGCAAATCGGCTAGGGGGTGAAATCCACCGTCAGGCTGCCGCCGCTTAGGGTGAGATCCAGTTTCCCGGCCCCCAGTACCGGCACGAAGTTGTCGCTCTCACCCTCCTCGGGTACCGCATCGGTGGCGGCGTTGCAGACCAGTTGCAGGTCATAGCTGCCGGGCTCGATATAGTCGAGCCGATAGTGGGCCGCCTCGCTGTCGCTGGCCGGTGTCAGCAATGTGGTGAGGCTGGGGCCGCCGCTGCTGGTGTCCTGGGCCATGCCCAGATAGGCCAGCTCACTGCCGTCCCGCGCCGGGTAGAGATAGACCCCCGCCTGGCTCAGATCCCCGTCGCACAGGCTGTCGTCCACCTGACCGGTCAGGCTGGCCAGGGTGGTGGCATCCAGCAGGCGCACACCATTGGGCTTGAGCTTGTAGTACTGGCCGTGGCCCGGCAGCACCATGGCATGGCGCAGGTTGAACTCCAGCTGATAGCTGAGCACGCCGTCGGCACTGGCGGTAAAGCCATGCAGCTTCACCTCGCTGCTGGGCACCTCCAATGGCAGCACGGTGTCGCTCTCGTCCACCACATAGGAGCTGGGGAAGTCATCGGTCAGGCCGTCGAGGAAGTGGCTGCGGCCATCCTCCACCATCAGGCGCAGCTGCTCGTAGTTGCCGCTGGGGATGGTTTCGCCACTGAGCAGGGCATGGCCCAGGCCGTTCTGGTAGTGCAGCAGATCGAGATAAAGGAAACGCGGCTCGCCATTGTCATCCAAGGGGATCTGGTAGCCGGTGGGCAGGCAGCCGTCATCGTCGCCGGTGGCCAGCAGATCCAGGGGTTGCCAGATATGATCGTCCGGCTCGGTTTCGGCCTTGAGACGCAGGGCACTGACGGCGATGCACACCTGCTTGGCGCCATCGACGGGGGCATCGGAGAGGGTCAGGCTGAGTTGGCTGGTGGCGGTGGCATTGTCACCACCGCCGCCGCAACCGGCCAGCAACAGGGCCAGGCCGATGGGCGACAGAATGGGTTTGTTCATAACGACTCCTTGTTGAGGTAGCTGGGTTGGGTTCACTGAGCTACCTCACAAGTTTAGCCGCCGGTGCTCAGACCGGATCCTGCACCACGGGACGGCTCAGATCGCTACCCCATTCGCTCCAGGAGCCGTCGTAGACGGTGAGCCCCTGCCAACCGGCCAGCTCGGCCCCCAGGGCCAGGATGCAGGCGGTGACGCCGGAACCGCAGCTGAACACCGGCTTGGCCTCCGGCGCCAGCCGAGCGGCAAACTGGGCCTGCAGCTCGGCCACCGGCTTCATCCGGCCATTGTCCAGCAGATCGGCAAACGGCAGGTTCAAGGCGCCGGGCATGTGGCCGGATCGCACCCCGGGCCGTGGCTCGGCGGCCTGGCCGGCGAAGCGCTCGGCGCTGCGGGCATCCAGCACGGGGCGGCTGCCGTCAGTGAGCACTCGCTGCACCGCATCGGCGTCGCAGAACAGCTCGGGTTGCTGGGCGGCGACAAAGTTCCCGGTGGCGCCGGCGTAGGGGCGGGGCGCCGCCACGGCGTGACCGGCGGCCTGCCAGGCGGGCAGACCGCCATCCAGCACCGCCACCTGGGCGTGGCCCATGGCGCGGAACATCCACCAGCCCCGGGCGGCGGAGAAGATCCCCAGCCGGTCGTAGACCACGATAAGGCTATCGTTGTTGACCCCTAAGGCCCGCACCTGGCGCTCGAACTGCGCCGGGCTCGGCATCATATGGGGCAGGGGATTGGCGGCGTCCTTGATCTCGCCGTCGAAGTCGAAGCGGCGGGCACCGGGGATCTGCACCACAGGCCCGTTCTCAGTGCTGCCCGGCGGCGCCATGTGGGCGTCCAGCACCAGCAGATCCGGATGATGGAGGTGGTCGGCCAGCCAGGCCACCGAGACCAGGGGCGAGGGGAGGGTGAGTCTGTGCATCTGTGGCTCCTTGCTATCACAGTGTGGGTTGCCCCTACTCTACCACCGCGCGGTCAGGCTGGGGGAAGGCCGGTGTCGGCGGCGGCGCGATTGGCGCAAATCATCAAGCGCGGCCGCGGCGGCCGGCCTAGGCTGGGCTCTTTTGCTGATCCCGCATTGAGGAGAGGATTATGACGCTGACGCCTGTGTGCAAGGCCCTGCTGGCCTATGGACTCATCACCCTGCTGGCCCTGGCGCTCTTGTGGTGGCAGCTGGGGGGCATACTGCCGGGGCTCTTGCTGATGGGGGTGGTGATGGGGCTGCTGCACCTGGTGGCCCTGCGCCATGCCCAGGCCGCCGCGGCCGAGGAGGAGGAGCCGCCCTGCGACCGCAGTCTCTAGTCATGCGCTGGCAGAGGACGGCCTCCCCGTGGGGAGGCCGCCTTCCGCTGGCCGGCTAGAAGCCGCGGGTCAACAGGGGCTTGAGGAAGCGGGCGGTATGTGAATGCTCACAATCGGCCACCTGTTCCGGGGTGCCGGCGATGAGGATCTCGCCGCCGCCTGAGCCCCCTTCCGGGCCCAGATCCACTATCCAGTCGGCGGTCTTCACCACATCCAGGTTGTGCTCGATGATGACGATGGTGTTGCCGTTGTCCCGCAGCTGGTGCAGCACGCTCAGCAGTTGCTGGATGTCGTGGAAGTGCAGCCCTGTGGTGGGCTCGTCCAGTATGTAGAGGGTCTTGCCTGTGTCGCGCTTGGAGAGCTCGCGGGAGAGCTTGACCCGCTGGGCTTCGCCGCCGGACAGCGTGGTGGCCGACTGCCCTAGCGTGATGTAGGAGAGCCCCACATCCATCAGGGTCTGCAGCTTGCGCGCTAACGCGGGCACGGCGTCGAAGAAGGTGCGGGCGTCTTCCACCGTCATCTCCAGCACCTCGTGGATGCTCTTGCCCTTGTACTTGATCTCCAGGGTCTCGCGGTTGTAGCGCTTGCCCTTGCACACCTCGCAGGGCACGTAGACATCCGGCAAAAAGTGCATCTCCACCTTGATCACCCCATCGCCCTGGCAGGCCTCGCAGCGGCCGCCCTTGACGTTGAAGGAGAAGCGGCCCGGCTGATAGCCGCGGGAGCGCGCCTCCTGGGTGCCGGCGAACAGCTCGCGGATGGGGGTGAACAGGCCGGTATAGGTGGCCGGGTTGGAGCGCGGCGTGCGGCCGATGGGGCTCTGGTCTATGTCCACCACCTTGTCCAGCAGCTCCATGCCCTGGATGTCCAGGTAGGGGGCGGGCTGCTCCACGGTGGCACCGTTCAGCTCGCGATGGGCGATGCGGAACAGGGTGTCGTTGATCAGGGTGGACTTGCCGGAACCCGACACCCCGGTGACGCAGGTCATCAGCCCCACCGGGATATCGAGGTTCACCTTCTTCAGGTTGTTGCCCTTGGCCCCCAGCAGCTTGAGCCAGCGGTCGTCGGGCTGGCGGCGCTGCTCCGGCACCGCGATGCGCTTGCGGCCGGACAGGTAGTCGCCGGTGAGTGAGTGCTCATTGGCAATGATCTCGGCGGGGGTGCCCTGGGCCACCACATGGCCGCCATGGACCCCGGCGCCGGGGCCGATATCCAGCACATGATCCGCCAGGCGGATGGCGTCCTCGTCGTGCTCCACCACTATCACCGTATTGCCCAGATCCCGCAGGTGGAACAGGGTTTTGAGCAGGCGTTCGTTGTCCCGCTGGTGCAGGCCTATGCTGGGCTCGTCCAGCACGTACATGACGCCGACGAGACCCGCGCCTATCTGGCTGGCCAACCGGATGCGCTGGGCCTCGCCGCCGGAGAGGGTCTCGGCGGAGCGGGACAGAGAGAGGTAGTTGAGCCCCACGTTCACCAGGAAGCCCAGGCGGTCGTTGATCTCTTTGAGGATCTTCTCGGCGATCTGCGCCTTCTGGCCGGTCAGTTCCAGCTCGGTGAAGAACTGCTGGGCCGCGCCGATGGAGAGTTCCGTGATGGCCGGCAGGTTCATGCCGGCGATGAAGACGTGGCGCGCCTCTTGTTTGAGGCGGCTGCCCTGGCAGCTGGGGCAGGGCTGGTTGGCGACGTACTTGGCCAGCTCCTCCCGCACGCTGTTGGACTCTGTCTCCTTGTAGCGCCGCTCCATGTTGGGGATCACCCCCTCGAAGGGATGGTTGCGCACCACCACATCGCCGCGATCGTTCATGTAACGGAACTCGATGGCGGTCTTGCCGCTGCCGTAGAGCACCGCCTGCTGGTGGGCCGGCGACAGGGCGTCGAAGGGCGCATCCAGCTCGAAGCCGTAGTGGTCGGCCACGGATCTCAGCATCTGGAAGTAGTAGAAGCTGCGCTTGTCCCAGCCGCGGATGGCGCCGCCGGACAGGGAGAGCTCGCCGTTGGCCACCACCTTGTGGCGATCGAAATACTGCTGCACCCCCAGGCCGTCACAGCTGGGGCAGGCGCCCGCCGGGTTGTTGAAGGAGAAGATGCGCGGCTCCAGCTCGCTGATGGCGTAGCCGCAGTGGGGGCAGGCGAAGTTGGCGGAGAAGGTCAGGGGCTCGGCGGTGGGCTCGTCCATCTGGGCCACCAGGGCCAGGCCGCCGGAGAGGGTCAAGGCCGTCTCGAACGACTCGGCCAGCCGCAGCGCCAGATCCGGCCGCACCTTGATGCGGTCCACCACCACCTCGATGCTGTGCTTCTTGTGCAGCTCCAACTCAGGCGGATCGGAGAGGTCGCACACCTCGCCGTCGATGCGGGCGCGGATGTAGCCCTGGGCCGCCAGGTTCTCCAGCAGCTGCTTGTGCTCGCCCTTACGGTTGCGCACCACCGGGGCCAGTATCATCAGCTTCTCGCCCTCGGGGCGCGCGAGCACCTGATCCACCATCTGGCTGATGGTCTGGGCGGTCAGCGGCACATCGTGCTCGGGGCAGCGCGGCTCCCCCACCCGGGCGAACAGCAGCCGCAGGTAGTCGTAGATCTCGGTGATGGTGCCCACGGTGGAGCGCGGGTTATGGGAGGTGGACTTCTGCTCGATGGAGATGGCCGGCGACAGCCCCTCGATGTGGTCCACGTCGGGCTTTTCCATCAAGGAGAGGAACTGGCGGGCATAGGCGGAGAGGGACTCCACGTAGCGGCGCTGGCCCTCGGCATACAGGGTGTCGAAGGCCAAAGAAGACTTGCCCGAGCCGGACAGGCCGGTGACCACGATCAGTTGGTCCCGCGGCAGGGTGACATTGATGTTCTTGAGGTTGTGGGTGCGGGCACCCCGTACTTCGATCTTGTCCATGGCGCTATGACATCCCGGCGAACAAACAAGCCGCCAGTATGGCACAGCGTCCACTGGATGAATAGACAGTGCCAGGGCCTTGCGGCTATGCTGAGGCCCAGGGATGACATCTGGGGCGGCGGGCAGAATTTGATCTGGCCTGCACAGTTGCCGACCGGATCATGGGCCGGGCGCCCGGCGCGGATGTCAAAGGGCCGGGGAGCTGGTAAGATGAGCCCCTTTTACGAAAACCGTCGGGCCTGCCCGACAGCAGAAGATGCGGAGCTAAGCTATGGCCAGTCGTGGCGTGAACAAAGTCATTCTGATCGGTAACCTGGGGCAGGATCCGGAAGTCCGTTACATGCCCAACGGCAACGCGGTGGCCAACATCACGGTCGCCACCTCCGAAAGCTGGAAGGACCAGCAGGGCCAGCAGCAGGAGCGCACCGAGTGGCACCGCTGCGTCCTGTACCGCCGTCTGGCGGAGATCTGCGGCGAATACCTTAAAAAAGGCTCCAAGGTCTATCTGGAAGGCCGCCTGCAGACCCGCGAATGGCAGGATCAGCAGGGCCAGAAGCGCTACACCACCGAAATCGTGGTGAACGAGATGCAGATGCTGGACGGGCGCCCCGGCGCCGGTGGTGGCATGGGTGGCCAAGCCCAGCAGGGTGGCCAGGGTAACTGGGGTCGTCCGCAACAGGCCCCGGCGGCCGCCGGACAAGCTGGCTACGGCCAGCCCCAGCAACCGGCTGCCCAGGGTGGTTACGGTCAGCAGGGCGGCTACGGCGCTCCCGCCGCGCCCAAGCCCCAGGGCCAGCAACCCCAGCAGCCCAGCTACAACGAACCGCCGATGGACTTCGATGACGATATCCCGTTCTGATCGGGACCTTGCGCGGATGGCGCAACGGTTAGTGGAAATTGAAAACGCCCTGCGATGCAGGGCGTTTTTGTGTCTGGGGTTGAATGGTGGTGGATCGTGTTTGGGAGGAGAGGGTTCCGCCCTATTGAACTTGGGTTCCTTTCCTACCATCGCTGGGCGGGGCGGGCAAAGGGGCGCTGGCCCGCCCCTTTGCAAACCTGGGCCTGTTTGCCCGCGCCCGGGAAGCCCCCTCGCTCCGGTCGTTGTTTCGGGGTCACCAGCGACGGCCCATCCCTGGACCGGCGCTGGCTTGACCCGCATCCTTGCGGGCCATCCCCTGCACGCCTCCCTCCGCTCGGCCCGGGCGAGGGCGGTAGCGCGGTGGTTTCTATCACCCTGGGCGATGTTATCGGTAGGGCGTAATATGCGCAGCGCATTACGCCGAATTGTTGGATGGTGTTTGAACCATCGGGTGTCGCATCAGGGTGACGGCGCAATACTCTGTTGGCTATTGCGCCCTACATGGCTGGAGGGCCGTTTGCCCGGCCCGCCGCTCACCGCGGAATAACCTGAGCCTCGACACGGTTGTGGCGCCCCTTAGTGATGCTCGGGCTGATTGACCCTCAGTTGGGCCTCTTGCCAGGCGTCCTGGGCGCTCAGGCGGCCGGAGAAATAGTTGTTCAGGGCCGCCGTGCTGCTGTTCCAAAACAGCGGCATGGCCGGGTGGCTTGGCATGGGCACCCCTTGTCGCACGCTCTGCAAGATGGCCTGACGGCGGGCGTTCAGCGCCTGGGTCTGTCCGTAGCAGGCGACCAGCCCGGTGTCCACATCGGCCTGATACAGCGCCATCCCCTTGGCGGTCAACAACCACTGCTCGATAAACTCCCGCGCCAGCAACTTTTCACGGGAGTTACTGCTGATCCCTGCCGCTATCACCCCATAGAAGGGATGCACGGCCTGCCCGGCCAGCGCCGGCAAGCCGGTGACGCCGTAATCGATGCCACTTTTATCCAGACGCCGGGCATCCCAGGGGCCGCCCACCATCATCGCCAGCTTGCCCTGGCTGAACCGATCCAAGACCAGCTCATAGCTCAAGCCCTTGGGCATCCAGCCTTGCTGGAGCCAGTCGGTGAGCCGTTGCATATTGGCCAGCACCTGGGGCTGATCGGCATCCAGTCGCAGCCGCTGCTGCCCATCGACCCACAGCCCGCGCGGTACGCCGGCCGTGACAAAGGGCCAGCTGTGATAGGGGGAGCTCAGATCCCAGCCCACCAGATCGACGCCGGCCGGCAAGGTGCGGGCCAGACGGGCAAACTCGCCATCGCCCTGTGGCGCCGCCGGCAAGAGGGTGCGATTCCAGAACAGCACCAGGGATTCCAGTTGCAGCGGATAGCCCTGCAGATGGTTCGCCTCCCGCAGCGGTGCCGCCGCCTCGGGCAGGCAGAGTCCCTGGGGCAGGGCACTGGCCGGGATCGGCTCCAGCAGGCCGGCCTGAGCCCAGGCGGCGAAACGGTCATGGGCCCAGATGATGATGTCCGGCCCCTGGCCTTCCCCCTGTTGCGCCAGTATCTCGAACTTCTCGACAAAGTTGCCCGGCGTCTCCACCAGCACGGCGCGCCCGGTGCGCGCCGTGAATTCCCGTCCCAGCGCCATCAACTCGGGCAGGTTGCGACCACTCCAGATCACCAAGGGGCGCTCCGGCTCAGCCTGCGGCCAGCCAACCCCAAGCACGGCGGCCCCCAGCAGACACAATCCCAGCAGCCAGCCTACATACGGTTTCATCATCACTCCTCAACACGCCCTTACGTCACGGCGTCCGCTGCGCATCATCAAGCAATCGCCATCAATAGCCAGCTTCGGCGGCAACGGGCTTGGTAAATTCTGCGCCACCGCACATCTGACGTGGCCGGCCATCCAGAATTGGTGACTCCAATTGGAGCAGAGGGGTTTTCTTGGAGGGAAATGCTGGATTCGTTTGGGGAGCCAATAAATGGCGCTATTGCTTGCGGGGTCGCCATCGCTTTCCCTCCTCCTGGCAAGGGGAGGGGGGCTGTTGGTGGTGGCTATCCGATATGGCCGGCGGGATCCGCCCAGTTAACCGTGGCGGCGCTGTGGGGAACTGCCACTGGCAACGTCTGGCCGGCTGCGTCGGCCTGTATGCTGGTTGATTTCGGTGTGGTGGGGAGGGTTCCGCCCTATTGAGCTTGTTTTCATTTTTCTCCGCCGCTGGGCGGGGCGGGCAAAGGGGCGCTGGCCCGCCCCTTTGCAAACCTGGGCCTGTTTGCCCGCGCCCGGGAAGCCCCCTCGCTCCGGTCGTTGTTTCGGGGCCACCAGCGACGGCCCATCCCTGGACCGGCGCTGGCTTGACCCGCATCCTTGCGGGCCATCCCCTGCACGCCTCCCTCCGCTCGGCCCGGGCGAGGGCGACAAAGCGGCGGTTGTTTTTCATCACGATGGTGATGTTATTGGTAGGGCGTAATAAGCGCAGCGCATTACGCCGAATTGTTTGGATGGTGTTTGAATCATCGGGTGTCGCATCAGGGTGACGGCGCAATACGCCGTTGGCTATTGCGCCCTCCGCGGGCTAGAACTGTACATACAGACAAATACAGATTGTTGATTTTACATATTTTTTATTATGCTTGGTGTTATGTTCATAATTGCTTGTGATGACTCAGTAATTATATTTGATATGTAGACGATATTATCCATTGTCAGTGGTAGAGTGTTATATCTATCCATATATGTATAAAGGAAGTGACTTCTGTCTAGTTTTAATATTTTTTTTGCTGTTATTGTGTCGCCATTCAAAAGTGCATTTAGGTTTTCATCCAATCCACCCTGAATCCTGAGCCTAAACTTTAGAGATAGCATGGCCTCCCAACATTTTTTCTTGTAGTGCTTATATGCTAGCTCTTCAAATATCTTTCTCATGCCCCACTCGCTAGACTCTAAAGATGCAAGTATGCCATTCAGAGAGCGAGATAATTCATTTTGACCTTCCCAGTGTTGTTTTTGTTTGTACCGAAGGTCATGTTCCACTTCATGCCAACCTTCTGAAAGCACAGTGCGAAGTTGGACTTCAAATGTGCAATCTATAGCTTTACCTCCAACGCCATGTAGAAAATCAGCGTTGTGTAGCTTAGGGATTGTATATATCAAGTTATACCTTGTTACACAAAATATTTCCTTTTCATGCTTGTCAATTGTAGAGTCTTCATGCAGGCAATTATAGTGCTTGTTCAAAATATTTTGAACAATCTCAATGTCATCTGAAAAATAAAGAACGACTCTGATGCCTACTGCATCCTGAATTTTTCTTCCAGCATTAGTGTATTTTAGCGTTTGCAAGTCATTTTCGATTATGGTTGTTTGCAGTTTTTTTTCTATGGAAATGTTGCTTTTCCCTCTGCCGAAAACACGGCAAAGAATTCCACCAGCATGTAACTTATGCTCGATATCACGTTGGATATGTGATGATATATAATTGAAGTCACTATGCATCATTCATCTCTCCCCAAGATTCTTTTGATTTCAATGATTTCAGAGAGATTTATTTCAACGAATCCTGAGTAGCGCCCATCATTTAATATCTGCTTCTTTTTAAGGGATATAATAGCTGCGAACATCTTGTCTGGAGATATATTTCCAGAGTCAGAGTAAGCGCAAATACCCTTAATCGGTCTGTGTTTGTGAGTAATTGTCTCCCTTCCAACAGGCCAAAATCTTTCCAATACAGCTTTCTCTGCTCTATCAATAATGCATTCTTTAATTGTTTCTGCTTCTTTCTCTTGACGTGAAAGTTTTAGTTGTTCGAGTATGTCGTTGTCTGACACGCTACCAGGTGTGTATATAAAACCAGAAAAGTTTTTTCTCTCACGTATTTTGCAATTATAGAATCGGCATGAGAAAAACGTAACATCGCTGATTTTTGACGGGTCAATTATGCAGTTATTAAACTGGCAATCGTTAAAGTGACTATTGCGTATAGGCTTTGTGCCGATCTCAATGTTGTGGAATGTAAGTGAGTTTATTTCATTGTTTAATATTTCAAAACTGACTTCCTGAAGGAGTTCAATGGATGCAGATACTTTATTTGTGCAGCTAATGTAGTCTAAGGAATCTTTTAATTTAATCCATAGCTCTTTCCTTTTCTCTTTGAGGCGAGTTCTGAAGGATGATATTGCGGGCCCTATATACCGCCAGTCATCACATATCCATCCATCTCTATTGTAAATGTCTCTTGTAACATAATGGCCGAATACAAATTCATTTATAAATTCGATTTTTGTTGGATTTCTTGAGCTGCGGTCTAGAAATGCGTGACTGGCAAGTTTATTAGCCATTTCATCATGAGTTGGTTTGTTGTTTGGGTCGTATCTTTCTATGCATGTTTGTATTAGGTCATACCCATCGATTTTTATTAGGTCTATTATGTAGTTCCTATCTTCTGAGCGATAGTTTTTATCAATCATATCTTTTGCGACTATGTCAAGAATCAGGTTTTGCTCATCTGACGTCATCTTTAGATCTTGTCTGTTTTGCTCGCGATCAAGAATAAAGTTGAAGTAATTCTCTACGAGCTTGTCTGGCTCCCTGCATGCAGCCATCATTTCATCTTCTGATATGTGCCTAAGGAATGAAAGCATTACGGGGTTTGCTATCGAGCTAATTTCTATGCCTGCATCTTCTAACTTTACTCTTCGTTCAGATGAAATCCAGTCTGTAACCTCAGGCTCATTTATTTGAATTTTCACAAGAGAGAATGCTGATTTATTTTTCTCTGCCCAGGAGTGAAATCCATCACCATCAAACAACATCGTTCGTCTTGTTGTTAATATTATCTTTGCATTGCCAGTTAGATACTCTCCTATTGTTTCCAACATGGGTTCTTTGCTCTCAAAGTCTTGCTCTTCATCAAGGTTATCCTTAAGTAGCTCGTCAAAGCCATCTAGGATTGTTATTATTTTTCCATTTTCCATCTCGCTTTTAACTAGGCTTGATGAAACATTGATAAATGATTTATCTATCTCATCCAAGAGAACATGCCTAAATATTCTTGCTTGTCTGTTTTTTGATAATTCAGCAAGTAATGGAATTTTGCCGTGCATGGAGTTTATTTTTGATGCCAGTTCGTATGCTGAGCATGTTTTCCCAAAGCCGGCCGCAGCTTCAACAACAAATATTATTGGCTTGGTATCATCAATACGTGATAATATCTCTTCGGATATGTTTGTTTCCCCTTTTTTCCCATCTATGAAATATGGTGCAACAAGGTATTCATATGTTGATGAATCACTATATTTTTTACATATGGATGTTGTAAAGGATATGTATTCATTTTTGATTTTTTCTCTGTATGAATCTACAGAGAAAAAACTATCAAAAAGCCTCGATTCTATTTCGCTCCCTGGTTCTAAAATAGAATGTGCGTAGCCACATTTCTTAAGCTCTTTCTCAAGAGTGGATGTATTTGCGTCTGGTCGGGTTTTTATTATTTCTATGTTCTTGAATGGGCCGCTAACATATAAAAATGATATGTATCCATTTTCGATGCTGGTTTGGAACTCTTTGAATCCATATCTTTGATAAATGGATTTTATCGCTTCGTGGTTCATCATCATATGCTCTTGGTTTATAAGCCAGTGTAGCGTAATCGCACGCATGTAATTTTTTGTAATCCATAACCCCATGCGGAATAACCCTTTTATCCCGTTATTCTCGCCAATTTGGCTAATGGGATCCGTCTTCCTTTTGCACCCCCGTGCAGCGGGAGTGGCTAAAGGATCGTTGCCGGGGAGGGGCGGAACGGCCCCCTCCGGATATAAAGACCATATGCCGCCCAGGCTACCGCCCCTGGGTTCCAGCTCCCACAGTGCTGCTTGCCTGCCTCATCCTTGTGAGTCCCTATGCTAGCGGCATTTGCGTCCGCTGGCACCCAAGTAGGTCACATTTGCAGCCATGTCAAATGGTGGGCTTATTGAGTGGCTGGGCGCGGGGTCGGCACGATTCCGATGTGATGACGGCCCAGGCCCGGTGGGCACAACTGCGGCAATGAAAAAGGAGGCGTTCGCCTCCTTTCTGGTTACATCCCGTCTGCTGCGGGTCTGGTGTGCTGGCTTACGCCGCCCGGCGTGCCTTGCGGCGAGACCAGGCAAGGGGCAGTAGCAACAGCCAGGGCCAGGACAGGGCACCACCGCCGCTGCGATTCCAGGTCGTGGTGGTGCTGTTGTTGCTGGTATCCGGGTCGCTGGCGGAGCCATCCACCCGGGCGCTGACGGACGCCTTGGCCAGGCTGGCATTATCCAGCGCCAGACTCAGCACGACCTGATCGCCACTGGCCAGGCTACCCAGATCGCACTGCCAGCCGACCTGGCTTTCGATACAGGTTTCCGGCCATTGGGCCACGGTGAGGCTGGCCGGTAGCTGTATGGTCAGCCTCACCTGGTCGACGTCCGTCTGCCCCTGGTTGTGCACCGTCAGCTGGTAGTGGGTTTGGTAGACGCTGCTGGTACGGCTGAGGTGGCTGCTCAGTGCCAGGTCGGCACTGGGGCCCAACAGCAGGCTGGTGATGCCGTTGTAGATGGTCAAGGCGCCATCGCCCACATCGGTCAGTAGGATATCGGCCAGGCCGTCACCGTTGAAGTCACCCACCAGCCCCAGGCTGTCCGGATGGAACAGGGTCTGGTTGCTGGCGATGAAGCTGGAGGCTGTCCCCTGGTTGGTCAGCAGCTGCCAGCTGCCGTTGTCGTGCTGGGCCAGCAGATCCAGATCGGCATCACCGTCAAAATCCGCCACCAGCAGGTCATTAACCGCCGCATCGCCGATGTGGGTCAGGGTGCTCAGGCTGCCGTCGCTGGCCTCGGTCAGCACAGACACGCCGCCCCCTTGGCCGTCGTCGTCCAGGCCATAACTGGCCACGGCTTCGGTCTGACCATCGCCATCCAGATCGGCCACCTGCAGGGTGCGGATCGAGCCGACGGTCAGGCTGTCATCCGCCGTGGCACTTCTGGTGAGGCGGGTGGCGGCCAGGGTGGACTGATCGGCCACTGTATCCAGGGCGATAAGCGACAACTGGCTCCCATCTGTGATCAGCGCCCGGCCATCGGGCCAGAGGGCAAACTCGCTTACGGTAAAGGGCGTCTGCACCACCTCCAGGCCGGCCTGGCTGCCACCCTGATTACCACGCAGCAGGTAAAGTCCCTGACCGCCGATCAACAGATCCGGATAGCTGTCGCCATCCAGTTCCGCCACCTTGATCTTGCGGCCAAACGGCAGGGTCTGCAGGGCACTGAAGTGCAGGTCACCCTGGTTGAGGTAGAGGGCAGAGGCATCACCGCTGCTGTTGATGACCACCAGATCCTCTAGGCCATCCTGGTTCCAGTCGAGGGTCGCCAGGGCCCTGGTGTGGCCCAGGTTGTCGAGGCTGGCCTCGGCCACCAGGCTGTTGCCACTGAAGCGGTAGAGGCTGAGACCTTCCCCCTCGGCGGTGCCGACGACCAGTAGCGGCTGATCCTGATCATGGATGATCGCCAGTGCCGTGGCCTTGGCGACGATGGCGGCCCGGTCGCCTTGGGAGAGGGCTTCCGTCGCCAGGGTGACGTCTGTGGTCAGCTCACTGAGCAGATTGCCGTCGCTGTCCAGCACTCGGGCCACCACAGTCTGATCCCCCTGATTCTGAGTGTTGATGGGCAGGGTGAATTGCTGTTGGCCGCTCACCGCCAGACTCACGGGGCAGCGCTGTACGCCCTCATTGAGGGTACAGCCTGACATTGTCGTCATGTCGGCGCCCTGCAGGGACAGCTCCAAGACGGCGTCACTCAGGGCCGGTCCGGCCTGGAGCTGAGCGGTCAGCACCAGCGCCAGCGGCTTGCCCACCTTGGCGGGCAGTCCTTGCCAGCCGCCGGCCAGGGCCACCAGGCTTTGCTGGGGCTCGGTCAGGGTCAGGGCAAAGCGCTGGCTGGCCGTTTGGCTACCGTCGCTGGCTTCCAGCGCCACAGTGACGTCGCCGCTGGCATCGGCGGGAACCGTCCCGGTGAGCAGGTTGTCCTCCAGGCTCAGCCAGCTGGGGCTCTCCACCAGGCTGAGGGTGACGGCACTGTCCGGATCGTCCACCACCACCTGATAGCTGAAGGTGGCGCCCGCCACGGCGGCGGTGGGGGCCGTACTGGTGAAGATGGGGGCATCGTTAACCGGGCGAATGACCAGGCTCACTGTGCCGGATGCCACACCGCCCTGGGCGTCACTGATCTGGTAGCTGAAGCTGTCACTGCTGGCCTCGCTGCCGTCGTGCTGGTAGCTGAAGCTGCCGTCGCTGTTGAGGCTGAAGGTGCTGGCATGGGCTGGGCTGGTTAACAGCTGCGCGCTCAGGGCATCACCGTCCGGATCGCTGTCGTTGGCCAGCAGGCCGTTGCTGGCACTGGTGGTCAGTTGGCCCGCTTCGGCGAGGCTGTAGCTGTCGGCCTGCGCCAGCGGTGCATCGTTGACGTTGACCACTGTGATGCTAAATGCCGGCAGACTGCGGCTGGCGGCGCCATCGCTCACCGAGATCACTATGTTGCTGCTGGTGCCCACCGCGTCGTTGCCGGGGACGCCGGACAGCACCCCGGTGGCGGGATCGAAGCTGGCCCAGGCCGGCAGGTTCTGGATGCTGAAGGTCAGGCTGTCACCGTCACTGTCGCTGGCACTGGGGGCAAAGCGGTAGTTGGCGCCTTGCTGCACCGAGCCTGACGGCGTGCCGCCGATCTGCGGAGCTGTATTGGCTGGCTGCACCGTGAGGGTGACGGTCGCCTCGTCAGACTGGCCGCCTTGGTCATCCACCGCCACATAGCTGAAGCTGTCGCTGCCCTGGTAGTCACTGGCTGCCGTGTAGCTGATGCTGCCATCGGCCTGCACGGCGGCGCTGCCATGGGCCGGCAGCTGGCGCAACTCCACCGATACCAGACTGCCGTCGCTGTCGCTGTCGTTGGCCAAGACCTGCAGCGTGCTGGTTTGGCCGGCGATCACCTGCAGGCTGTCATCGACGGCCACCGGCGCCTGGTTGACCAGCAACACCCGGACCGACACCGTGGCGCTGTTGGACTGGGCTCCGGCGTCATCGGCCACCTGGTAGCTGAAGCTGTCGTCGCCGTGGTAGTCGGTTGCCGGTGTGTAGGTGATCTGACCGCCCGCCAGACTGACAGTGCCGTGGCTGGGCGCGCTCACCAGGCTCAGGCTGCCGCTGTCCAGGTTGCCGTCGCTGTCGCTGTCGTTGGCCAGTACCGCTATGGTCACGGCCTGGTTCTGCGAGGTGCTGACGCTGTCATCCACCGCCAGCGGGGCCTGGTTGGGCAACGACAGGACGATACTGACGCTGGCGGGAGCAGACGAGGCTCCTGACGGGTCCACCAGCCGGTAGCTGAAGCTGTCATCGCTGCTGATGGTGCTGACCGGCGTGTAACGTACCAGGCCGTTTACGACCGTCGCCGTCCCCTGGGCAGGTTGACTGACCAGCACTATGGTCAGGTCGGCATTGTCGTTGTCCACATCGCTGTCGTTGCCCTTGACGTTGATGTCCATGACACCGACCCCGGTCAGTACCGAGGTATCGGCCACGGCCACGGGCGCGTCATTCACCGGGTTGATGGTCAGGCTGACGGTGGCGACGTTGGAGGTCTGGCCGGTGGCATCGTTGACCCGGTAGCTGAGACTGTCGCTACCCACATAATTGGTGGTTGGCACATAACGCAGTTGGCCATTCACCGGGCTGGCACTGCCGTGCTGGGGCGCCTGCACTACCACTAGGCTGTCGGCATCCAGGCTGTTGCCGCTGTCGTTGGCCAGCACGTCGATATCCAGGCTGTTGTCCTCATCCAGGCTTGCGCTGTCGACGTTCGCCACCGGCGCATTGGCCGCCAGTATGGTGAGGGTCAGGGTGGCCTCGTTGGACAGGGCGCCCTGGCTGCTATCGGCGACCTGGTAGGTGATGGTAACCACACCGGTATAGTCGGCGGCGGCCTGATAGTGGATCTGGCCGTTCTGCACGCTGGCGCTGCCCCGGGCCGGTTGGCTGACCAACACCAGGCTGTCGGTGTCGAGGCTGTCGCCTGTGTCCACCTCCCCATCGTTGGCCAGGACATCCAGGGTCAGGCTGTCACCGGCCTGCAGGCTGGCGCTGTCGTCCTGGGCCCGGGGGGCGTCGTTGACGGCCGCCAGGGTCAGGCTGACGGTGGCCGAATTACTCACGGTGCCGTAGCTGTCCTGTACCTGGTAGCTGAAGCTGTCACTGCCGTTGTAGTCAGCGACCGGGCTGTAGGTCAGGATGCCGGTGGCCGTGTTCAGGGTCAGGCTGCCGTGTTGGGCCTGGCTGATCACCACCAGACTGGCGTTGTTGAAGCTGCCCCGCACCAGGGTATCGTTGCTCAGTACCGCCAGCTGTGCCGGGACATCCTCGGTCAGGTTGAAACTGTCATTCACCGCCACCGGCGCCGCGCTCATGGCGGTGAAGCTCAGGCTGGTGCCGGCAAAGGGATTGCCGGCCAGGTCGGTGAGGGCCTCGCTGCCGACGGCCAGACTGTGCACCAGGGTCGGTACCAGTTCCTGACTGGGCGTAAAGCCGACCGTGGCACCACTGACCGTGACGGCACCGCCATTGGCGGCTCCATCAAACAGCAGGCTGCTGTCGGAGGCGGTCAGGCTCAGGTGATCGTCGGTGCCACTGCCGGTGGCCATATCCTCACTGAAGGTCAGACTGATGCTGGTGCTCAGGGCAACATCGGTGGCATTGGCCGCAGGGGTGCTGCTTTGTAGCGTCGGGGCCACCGTGTCTTTGGTGATGCTGGCGGTCGCCGCTGTGCCGGCATTGCCGGCGCTGTCTGTGAGCACCAGGGACAGGTTCAAACTCCCCTCCGCCAGGCTGCTGAGATCCAGTGCCGTCAGGGTCAGACTGCTGCCGGCCAGGGTGCCGCTGCGGCTGACCGAATTTGTGCCGTCGCCGATGGTCAGCTGGTAGCTGTCACCACTTTGTCCACCACTGAGGGTCACGCTCTGGCTGGTCTGGTTTGCCAGGTTGACGTAGCTCGCCACAAAGCCGGCGCTGTAACCGGTTGGTGCCGTGCCATCCTTGACTGCCGTGTCGGTGGCGGCACTGCCGGCATTAGCGGCATCGTCAGTGAGGGTCAGGCTGTAGGTCAGGGTGCCATCGGCCAAGCCGCTGACATTGAGCCCGGTCAGCTGCTGGCTGGCGGTCGTGATGGTGCCGCTGGACGTCACCGGACTCCCCCCACCACTGCTGGAGACCGTCAATTGATACTGGCTGCCCACTTCCGCGCCGCTGAGGGTCACCGAGGTGGCGCCCTGGTTGGCCGCATTGATGGCAGTCTGATCCAGGGTCAGGCTGTAGCCGCTGGGTGCCGTGGCATCCAGGGTCAGACTCAGGGCCGCCGAGGCGCTGGAGGTATTGCCGGCACCGTCGGTTTGCTGGGCGGTCAGGCTGTGACTGCCCTCGCTCAGGGCGCTGGTGGTCAGACTCCAGCTGCCCCCGCCGTCCACTGTGGTGTTGCCCACCTGTGTGGCGCCGTCCAGTACCACCAGGCTGGCATTGGCCTCGCCGGTACCCGTCAGGGTGGGGGTGGTGTCGTTGGTGATGCCGTCGCCCTGGCTGCCGCTATCGGAGCTCGTGTCTAGCCCAGGTGTCGACGGGGCCGCCGGTGCCAGGTTGTCGACGGTAGCGTTGCTGGTGTCGGCGGTGGTGGTGCTGTTGCCGGCATCGTCGGTGGCGGTCAGTGTCAGGTTCAGATTGCTGCCTTCGAGGCTGCCGGCCGTCAGGGTGTAGGTGGCGGTCCAGGTGTCGCCGCTGTTGCTGGCCGCGACGCTGCTGCCGCCGCCAAAGGCGGAGAAGTCCACCGCCACGCTGCTGATGTCGCCGTTGTTGTCGCCACTGCCGGTGTTGTTCCAGGTGGCGGTGACGGTATCGCCAATCTTGAAGGCACCGCCGGTACCACTGGCGCCGGAGAGACCGATATTGGCATCGGTCACGGTCGGGGCCTGATTGTCGACGCCGGCGTTGCTGGTGTCGCTCACTGTGGTGCCGTTACCGGCATTGTCGGTGGCGGTCACCGATACATTGCGGTTCGTCGCATCTAGGCTGCCGGCCACCAGGGTATAGCTCGCCGTCCAGCTACCGCTGCTGTTGCTGGCCGCGACACTGCTGCCGCCGCCGAAGGCGGAGAAGTCCACCGTCACGCTGGCGAGGGTGTCGCTGTTGTTGTCACCGCCGGCGGTGTCGTCCCAGGTGGCGGTCACGGTATCCCCGACCTTGAAGGTGCCGCCTGAGCCGCTGGCACCCGCGATGCTGATGTGGGCGTCCGTGACGGTGGGCGCCTGGTTGTCCAGGGTGGCATTGCTGGTGTCGGCGGTGGTGGTGCTGTTGCCGGCATCGTCGGTGGCGGTGACCGAGACGTTGGCGTTGCTGATGTCTAGGTTGCCAGCGGTGAGGGTGTAGGTGGCGGTCCAGATGCCACTGCTGTTGCTGGCGGTCACGGCACTGCCGCCGCCAAAGGCGGAGAAGTCCACCTTGACGCTGCTGATATCGCCGTTGTTGTCGCCACCGCTGGTGTTGTTCCAGGTGACGGTGACGGTATCCCCGATCTTGAAGGTTCCGCCCGTACCGCTGGCGCCCGCGAGGCTGATCTGGGCATCGCTGACGGTCGGCGCCTGGTTGTCCACGGTGGCGTTGCTGCTATCTGCCGTGGTGCTGGTGCCGTTGGCGTTGGTGGCGGAGACGCTGACATTGCGGCTGGTGGCATCTAGGCTGCCGGCTGTGAGGGTGTAAGTCGCCGTCCAGGTCTCACTGCTGTTGCTGGCGGTCACGCTGGTACCACCACCGAACTGGCTGAAGTCCACGGTGACGCCGGTAATGCCGCTGTTGTTGTCGCCGCTGGACGTGTTGTTCCAGGTCACGGTGACGGTATCGCCGATCTTGTAGGCCCCGCCGGTACCGCTGGCGCCGGCGAGGGAGATATTGGCATCGGTGACGGTGGGCAGTGCCACCGAGGTCAGGGTGGATGAGAGGGCTGCACTCAATGAGCCTGAGGTGGCCCGCAAGGCCAGGCTGTCGCTGACGCCGGCATTGGTGTAGTTGAGTGCCAGGGCGGTGAAGGTGGCGCTGCCACTGGTGGGCGTCAGGGTTACCGTGGTGCCGCTGCCGTCCCCGTCCCCGGTGCCGGTCAGGCTATTGACGGTGCCGGGCACGACCGCCCCCGAGGTGTCGGTGACGGATAACAACAGGCTGGTGCTGTAGCCCGTGTCGACGGTGTTATTGGCATCCACCGCCCGCACCACGGGGACAGTGCTGAAATAGGTGGTGCTGCCGCTGCTCAGGCTGGTGGGTGCCGGCTGCGTTGTAAAGAGGAGTTTGGTTGCCACCACATCGGCGGTGATGCTGTTGGCGGTGGCGCCGGTCAGGCCGCTGGCGGCGGCGGTCAGGGTAAAGGCTTCCTGGTCGGCGCTGGCGGTGTAAGCCAAGCCGCTGAAGCTGGCCACGCCACTGCTGGCGGCGACAGTGCTGGTACCGCTCAAGCTGCCGGCGCTGGCCTCGCTCAGGCTGACGTTGCTGGTAAAGTCCAGATCCGTATTGCCATAACTGTCCTGAGCCGCCACCACTGGCTGGGTGGTCAATGCACTACCTGAAATGGAGCCTGCTGGCTGGGTGGTAAAGGCCAGTTGGCTGGCGGTGACGCTGGTGGTAAACCCCGCACCGTTGGTGACGGCCGTGGTCGACGCCATCTGGGTGCTTGTGCTGCCCAGCGTCAGATCGGTATCACCGTCCAGGCTGAGGATGAAGGTGTGGCCCTCTGTCAGGCCACTGTGGCCCAGATTGGCATTGACAGTGTAGGTCTCGCTGCCACCGTCGGCGATGCTGATGGCGAGGCCGGAGAAGGTGACGACACCGCTGTTGTAACTGCCGGTAACGGAGCCGCTGATGTCGGGCCCACTCAGGGTCCAAACGACGTTACTACGTTCCGTGGTGGTACTGGTGCCAGAGACATGCACCTGCACCTGAGACACCGTCATGGCCAAGCCGTCACTGGTGCCGCCGTCGGCCAGGGTAAAGTCCAGCGCGGCTGTGGCACCGGCTGTGGTGGCTATGCTGGTGGGCTCGCTGCCGCCGCCGGCTGTCAGGCTGCCGTCGCTGTCGGGGACGACGGGCGCATCGACCATGATGTTGTCTACCAGCAGATCCAAATCGGTGCCGGTGATGCGCAGCTCATTGATGTTTTCGAATTCGCTAAAGCTACTGGTATCGATACTGGAATCGCTCAGGCTCACCGAGCGCCCCGTGCCTATCTCTGCGTCGTTCAGGTAGGCATGCAGGATGATATCTCCATCACCGGCACCGGCGCCCAGCCAGATGGAGCTGAGCTTGAAGGTGCTGGCGCCCACTATCCGCACCTGGGTGACATCCCCGACAGTGCTGCTGGCCACATAGAGCCCTACGTTGTCCACGTGGGTGAAGTAACTAGCGACTTGCATCTTCTGACCGGCCGACATGCCGGTGCTGTTGCTGTAGAAGGTGAAGCTGCCAATCGTCGCTGGGCTGTCATAGAGAGTGCCATCAGCGATGCTCTCAAAGTTCTGACTATCGCTACTGCTTAGGGTCAACAGCTGCTGCAGCTGGGCAACCGGCGCGCTGTCCGGTGTCCTACCTTGGCCGTATTCCAGGGTCAGGTTACCGCCTAAATCGGCGGGGCCTGTGGCGTCGGTGGAGGCCAACACGGGGTGGCCTATGGCAGTTGAGAGGCTATCGACCAGCTGATGGCCCTGCTCCTTGGCCACAGCACAGCCCCACAGTTCCAGCTGGGCGTCAGCCGTGAGCTGGTGTCGCCAAGCGGTCAGGAAGTCGGGATGGGCGGCGAGGAAGGCTTGATCGAGCCGCTCTGTGCCCAGTTGCAGGGCACCCGGTTGGCCGTGGCTGATGAGGCTGACTCTGGACCAGCGCTCACCGGCCAGGGCGCCGGGCAGATCGTCGAGCCCGTGCAGGCGTCTGAGCTCCATGCCGGGCGCTGTCGGTATCTGTCCAGCCAGCTCGGCATCCACTAACACCAACTCCTTGGCGCTTCCGGTGAAGGCGACCAGTAATCCCAACCATAGCCAGGCTCGACTCATGGCAATCTCCTCAACTCAAAAAGTGGTCATGGCCCCTGGCCATGCCAGAAAATTCAATAAAACAGCGGTCCGGCATGGCGGACCGCCGTTTGCCCGCACGATGAGAGGGGCTCTGAGTGCCCGTCAGCCGTGTGTGGGATATTCACCATCGTCCAGACAGATGATGAAGTTCAGCCCCAGGTAGGGCTGCATGTTGTTATGCGGATCGCTGCTCCCTGCGGCGGCCAAGGCTTGAGGGGACATCTGGGTGAGCTGGCTACCGCTAGCGTAAAGGGGGATGGTTTGTCGGCCAAGACCGCTTTGGGCCCAGGATGCCCCTTGCGGCCCCTGGTCTGCCTGCCCGACGCCACTGACGGCACAGGCCTGGTGGTTGTGGTTGGGTATTTGAGCGGCGCTCAAGGTGACGCTGCTACTGCCGACCTGCTGCCCCAGTGCTCTTGCGCTCAGACCCGGTCCCTGGCCCCAATGCATGGGCGCCCGGCCTCTGAGGTCAGGCAAGCCGAAGGTGCTAGTGCCATTGCCGCCGTAGGTGGTGCCAAGAATGGAGAACAAGGCCTGGTATTGCGCAATTGGCAGAATCTGGCCGTCACAGAAGGCCCAGCCATATGGAGCGAAGTTGCCGGCAAACAGGCGGATCTCGCCAAGATAGGCATCCATGTTAAGTACTCCTTAGTCGTGGCTTGGAAAAATGCCCTGCACGGCGATACAGAAGTTCGCCACCAGATAGGGCTGCATGTTGGAATGGGGCTGATTGCCGCCGGTCTGACTAATGGCGCCGCTGGCCAGGCTCTGGCTGGCCTCAAAATCATAGAGGGCATAGTTGCTGGCGGCCCAGTAGCCATTGGCTGGCGGGGCGGCGGTGGCAGTGTTTGCGTCAGCCATCACAGTATGCGTGTGCTGGGGCATTTCCTGCGTCGTCAGCGTATGGTTTTCCTCGCCAGCACTTTTCCCCTGGGTCACGCCATTGCCGACATGGACCGGCGCCCGGCCTTGCAGATTGGGCAGGGCAAACTTGGTGGTGCCTTCACTACCATAGGTGGTGCCCAACAGGGCATATAGTGCCTGGTTTTGGTTGATGGGCAGCAGCTGGCCGTTACAGGGCAGCCAGCCCTTGGGAACGACATTGGCGGCGAACAGACGGATCTCGCCGAGAAAGGGGTCAGCCATGATGAATCCTCCTTAATTCGGTGTCGGATAGATGCCTTGTAGGGCGATGATGAAGCTCAAGCCCAGGCTGGGCATCAGGTTGTCGTGGGGCTGGCTACCCCCCGTCGGCATCACTGCCTGGGGCCCCATGTGGGTGGTCGGTGTTACCGTGGAATAGGCGGGCACGGCACTGGTGGCGGCCCAACAGGCGGCCTGGGGGCTGCCTACGCTGCCGTTGGCGCTACCCTTGGCCTGGTGAGTGTGTGCGGGGAGTTGCGCCTCGCTCAGATTGACCTGCTCTGCGCCGCCTCGCGCGCCCAGCGGATAGTTTTGCCCTGAGCTGGCTTGGCCCAGATGCAACGGCAGTCTGCCGCGCAGATCCGGCAAGGCAAAGGTGGTTTGGCCGTTACCGCCGTAGGTGGTGCCAAGCAGCGCATAAAGCGCCTCGTTGCCACTGACAGGCAGGAGTTGGCCGCTGCAAAAGGCCCAACCTGCTGGGGCATAGTTGCCGCCGAAGATCCGTATTTCTCCCAGATAAGGTTCCATGGCATTTCCTTTCTCATTCCGTTATTGATATGCCTTCCCCACCACGATCATGCTTTCACGACCGGAGATAGCCTCATGCACGTTCCTTTGCCTGCCGGCGTTGGCCTGCGTCCGCTAACGGACGACGACAAGGCTTTTATGGCGAGGCTCTATGCCCTCAACCGTCAGGCCGAAGTGGCGAACTTTCCTTTCAACGAACAACAAAAAAAACTGTTTCTGCACAGCCAGTTTGAGGCTCAATTCCGGCACTATTTCAGTCACTACCCCAGAGGGCGCTTTGCCCTCATCGAGCAGCAAGGCACGCCAATTGGCCGCTTCCTGGTGGCCGAATTGCCAGGCCAGTTGCGGCTGGTGGATATCGCCCTGCTGCCCAGCCACCAGCGGCTGGGTATTGGTAGCGCCCTAATCCGCCAATTGCAGGCCGACGCCAGGGCGCAGGGCCTTTCTATCCAGCTGCAGGTGGACCCTGTCAGCCCGGCCCGGGGGCTGTATGAGCGCCTGGGCTTTATGGCCGGTGAGGGCAACGGCCTTTACCTCGCCATGGTCTGGGCGCCGCGCCCCCTGTCGCCCGACGAGGGAGGCCGGCTCGGCGGTTCGACCGCAACATGAAGGCGAGTACATCAGCATGCTTGCCTGGACACAGTGGTGTGAGAACGGGCCGCCCTATGGGGCACGGGTTTGATCGGCCTGGCGCTGCCTCGATCCTGTCTGGTGCCGGGAGAGGAGTGTCATGGCGCCATAAATAGCCCAAATGAGCCCTAATGCTAGCTGCATTTGTGCCGTTTGGCGCCTGCTCAGATCACATTTATTTTGTCGTCAAATGCGTCCGATTGCTGGGTGTCAAATATCCGGCCGGCTCGAGGCGTTGAAGGAGAACATCCGCACCTCGTCTCTGGGGTGCCAGCCCAGCCGGTCATAGAAGGCCTGGGCCGATGGGTTGTCGGTGTGGACGAACAGGTGGGTCTTGGCGATGCCCTGATCCGCCAGGGCGTCGATGGCGGCCTGTACCAGGGTACGTCCGACACCGCGGCCCTGGGCGCTTGGGCGTACCGCCAGGTGTTGCAGGTAGCCGCGGCGGCCATCCGTGCCCACCAGCACGGCGCCCAGCAGCTGGCCGTCGGCCTCCACCACGAAGCTCAGCCCGGGATTTTTGGCCAGATAGGCGCCGATATTCTGCCGCGAGTCGGCCTCCCGCAGCGTCATGCCGCTGCTGTCTTGCCAGAGGGCCAGCACGGCGTCGTAGTCCTCCAGTTGCATGAGACGGAGCTGGGTTTTGTGCATCAGGCCTCCGGCGGCAGGTGGCAGACCACGCACAGCTTGTTGCCGTCGGGATCGCGGAAGTAGGCGCCGTAATAGTGGGGGTGGTAGTGGGGGCGCAGACCCGGCGCACCTTCATCCGTGCCGCCGTTTGCCAGGGCCAGGGCGTGGGCCTGATCCACCTGGGCCCGGCAACCGGCGTTGAAGGCCAGGGTGTGGCCGTTGCCCGGTGCCGGGGCGGCACCGTCCAGCGGGCGACCGATGAGAAACAGGGGGCGGGGGGCGCCCGGGGTTTGCCAGCCGGCCCAGGGGCGCTCCGGCTCGCAGAAGCGCTCCGGTATGCCCAGGCAGGCCAGCAGGGGGCGATAGAAGGCAAGGGCCCGGTCAAAATCACTGATACCGACGCAGACATGGGAAAACATGGCAGGCTCCTAAGTGGGGGCGAAAAGTGGGGCGGCTTGAGCCGAGAACGTGGGAGGACAAGTTAGCGCCGTATGACGCTATCTTTCAAGCCTGCAATCTGGGCCTGTGGTGATCAGGGGGGTATGATGCGGTCTTTGCGTCGTAAGAGGAGTCTGCGGGATGAGCTGTCCCCAGGTGGCGTTGCTGGTCTGCGACCGGTTCAGCCCCTTTCATCTGTCGGTGCCCGGTCTGGTGTTTGGCAACAGCCTGCCCGGTGAGGCGCTGTTCGATCTGCGGCTGTGTGCCGCCGAGCCCGGGCCCCTGACCTCGTCCCTGGGCTTGCAGCTGGTGGCCGGCCAGGATCTGAGTGGGCTGGCGACGGCGGATCTGGTGGTGGTGCCCTACTGGCGGGCCCCGGATGAGCGGCCGCCTGAGCCCCTGTTGCAGGCGTTGCAGCAGGCCCATGGCCGGGGCGCCCGCCTGGTGGGGCTCTGCCTGGGCACCTATGTGCTGGCCTATGCCGGCCTGCTGGACGGGCGCCCGGCGGCCACCCATTGGGAGTTTGCCGCCGACTTTGCCGCCCGCTTCCCGGCGGTGGGGTTGGATGCCGAGGCCCTCTATCTGGATGACGGGGATCTGGTGACCTCCGCCGGTACCGCCGCCAGCCTGGACTGCTGCCTGCACCTGGTGCGCCAGTACCATGGCCCGGCATTGGCCAATCGGCTGGCCCGCCGCCTGGTGGTGGCACCCCACCGGGAGGGGGGGCAGGCCCAGTTTATCGAGCGGCCCCTGCCCCAGGGCGGCGCCGACGCCCGCATCAACGGCCTGCTGGCCCGGCTGGAGCAGCAGCTGGCGGCCCCCGGCTCCTTGGATGCGCTGGCGGCCTCGGTGGCCATGAGTCGTCGCACCTTCACCCGCAAGTTCTTGCAGGCCACCGGTCTTTCGGTGGGGGAGTGGTTGACCCAGCGACGCTTGCAGCAGGCCCAGGGGCTGCTGCTGGCCGGTCACTCGGTGGCCCGCATCGCCGAGCAGCTGGGCTTTGGCTCGGAGGCGGCGCTGCGGACCCAGTTCAAGCGCCAGTACCGCCTCACTCCCAGCCAGTGGCGGCGCAACTTTCAGGGCCAGTGAGCCCAGGCCAGTGAGTGCCGCGCAGATTGGCCCGATTTGGCGGGGGTTTGTCCCGCGGGCCACTGCCGCCGAGTCAGCGCTCACCCGATACTGAGGCCTCATCCACATCACCATGAGGCCATCGCCATGCAACTGACCCTGATCCGTAATGCCACCCTGCTGCTGGAATATGGCGGCCAACGGCTGCTCATCGACCCCATGCTGGCCCCCCAGGGGCGCTATCCCGGCTTTGCCGGCACCCCCAACGCGCACCTGGCCAATCCCCTGGTGGATCTGCCGGTACCGCTGGAGAGCTTGCTGACGGTGGATGCCGTGCTGGTGACCCACCATCACCCGGACCACTGGGATGAGGAAGCCAAGGCCCGGTTGCCCAAGCAGACGCCTGTGCTGGCCCAGCACGAGCAGGATCGTCAGGCGATCCTGGCGGCGGGCTTTAACCAGGTGGCGCTCCTGGATGGCGCCCGGCTGGGGGAGGTGCAGATCCGCACCACAGGCGGCCAGCACGGCAGCGATCTCGCCCTGGCCCAACAGGGGGAACGGCTGGGCCAGGTGTGCGGCCTGCTGCTGACTCACCCGGACGAACCCAGCCTCTATCTGGCCGGTGACACCGTCTGGCACCCGGCGGTGGCCCAGGCCCTAGATCTGGCCCCGGAGGTGGTGGTGCTCAACTGCGGCGAGGCCACCTTCAACGGGCTGGGGCCCATCATCATGGGGGCGGAGGACGTGGTGCGGGTCTGCCGGGCGGCCCCCGAAGCCCAGGTGGTGGCGGTGCACCTGGAGGCGCTCAATCACTGCGTGCTGAGCCGGGCCGAACTGGCGGCTCAGCTGGCGGCCCAGGGGCTCACCGACCGGGTGATGATCCCCGCCGATGGGGAGGGGTTCTGTATTAGTCGGACATCACTGGGGCTGGGTGTTGTGCCCCTGGTCTAGCCGGCGGCGCTCCCGTAGGGCCTTGACCATGACCGCCACCACCAGCAGGTTGGTGAGCAGCAGGCCGTAGCTCAGCACGTCGGGGCGGTGTAGGCATTCCATCACCTCGAATGGCAGGTAGAGGGCGCCACTCAAGGCCGCCAGCAGTTCGGCCCAGCTGGCCTGACGGAACAGGCCGTAGGCCTCGACGAAGCGCAGGCCGGCGTAGGCCACGGCCCCCAGGGCCAACAGGCTCAGGTGACCGTTCTGCAGGTGGCCGGCGGCCTGGATGAAGATGCCGGGGTAGTGGGCGGCCGGGTTGAGATGGGCCTCTTCCACCAGACGGATCGCCAGGGTGTGGAGGTCGCGGTGTAGCAGCATCAACAGGCCGGAGGCGGCGGCCAAGGCCAACAGGCCCTTGAGTGCCTCAAAAGAGGCTACCACCTTGAGTGTCTTGTGCAGCGTCATGCGTCTCACCTCATCGGATGCGAGGCCCTCTTTGTACACGGATTGCCGCCGCCTGACCAGTGCACTGGCGGCGGGGCCCGCCGGCTAGTCGGGCCGCCGCGAGGGGGCGTGATAGCAGTGGGGACCGTGCAGCAGTTGTTGGCGTAGCTGGCGCGGGGTCAGGCCGGTGAGGGCCAGGCTGTCGTGGCTGAAATGGGCCTGATCGCAGAAGCCCCGCGCCAGGGCCACCTGTACCAGTTCCAGCTCCGGCTCCAGGGCCAGCTGGCGCAGGCTGTGCTGCAAGCGGGCCAGTCGGGCGAACTGCTTGGGGCTGAGGCCAAAGCGCAGGGCGAAGCGCCGCTCCAGATGGCGCCGACTCCAGCCCAGGGCATCGGCCAGGGCCGGAATGGCGGTGTTGGGGGCATAGTAGAGCCGCTGGATCAGGGCGTCTTCGCCGGCCTGATGGGGCTGCTGGCAGCGGGAGAGCTGGCGCAGCAAGAAGTCCTGCAACAAGGCCAGTTGTTGCGGCTGGCTCAGGGGTTGCCGCAGTGCCGTCAGCAGGGCTTCGCCCTCTTCCGGCCACAAGCGCTCCACCGGTAGCAGGCTATCCGCCAGCTCGGCAAAGGGCCAGGGGGTGAGGTGGCGCAGCTGCCCCGACTTGAAGCGAATGGCCAGCAACTGCTGGGGGCCGCTGGCGCTGAGCTGCAGGGTCTGCTGACGGGGACACAGCAGATGTCCCCGGGGGACAGGACGGCCATCGGCCTGACGCGGCCGGCTGGCCAGGTGAAAGAAGACCTCACTGCCGGTACCGGGAAACAGGGGCGGCAGGGCGGTGCCCGCCGGCAGGCTCCAGCCCCACAGGCGATCGACGAAGGGGGCCAGGTCTGGGCCGGGGGCCTGACTCCAGCGGCGTGGCGGCAGGGCGGACATGGGCGTTACCAAGCGGGAAGATGGTGTCATTCTACGCCCTTCTATGGCCTTGCCCAGGGGTTAATCGACCGCCGCTGCAGCGATGGCGCCTTAGCCGAACAGGCTGTCACCACTTTGAAATTCCAGGCCCGGGTGGCAGTCAAACCGTACCGCGCCCACCGGAATGCGACCGGCGGCGGCCCGTTTGACCCTGGCCACACCATCATGGCCGAAGCCGGCACACAGCTCGATGGCGACGAAGCCCTGGTGGATGAGCTGGGGCACCAGCACCTCGGCCTGGGCGTAGTTGGCCACCGCGAAGGTGGTGACTTCCACCTCGGGGGTTTTCACCTGGGCCTGATCGATGGCGGGATTGGCGTGGGGGGCGACGAAGATAAAGGCGGCTTTGAGGCTCATGATTGGCTCCTTGATGGCCGGTTAGAGGACGCCTGCAGCGTAAGCGGGGAGCCGCCCCTGTATCTTGTAAAAATGCGACCCCAGGGTGACTTAAGGACGGGTGGGTAGATGCAGGGCCAGCCAGACGGTGATCTGATCGTCCGGGGTCCAGGCCACCTTGTGGCGGCAGTGGGCGGGGATCAGCAGGGCGTCGCCGGGGCCCAGGGTGACGGGCGCGGCCTCGGCGAACTCCAGCCGGGCGGCTCCTTGCAGCAGGCAGACCCACTCGTCTTCGGCCTGATCGAACCAGCCGGTCTCGGGGGCGGTCTGGCCGCAGGAGAGGATGCGCAGCAGGCGCAGATCGCCGGCCTGATGCAGCAGCTCAAACTGCTCGGCGTCCAGGCTGGCGGGTAGCTCCGCCAGCAGGCACTGGCGGTGACCGGGAGCGTTAGATGGCGTATTCATCGGCGCCGTGGCCCGGCTTGCTGAGGTACATGCGCTCATCGGCCCGGGCCAGCAGTCCCTCCAGCTCCGGCGGCTGCTCCGGCCTGTACTCCACCACCCCGGTGCTGAAGCGGATGTCGTAGCCTCGCTTGGCGCTGGCGTTGAACTGCTGCACCGCCAGGCGAAAACGGCCCAGCACCCCTTCGGCCTGCAGGCGGTCACACTCCGGCAGCAGCACCACGAACTCGTCGCCCCCCAGGCGGGCGAAGATGTCGGCCTGGCGAAATTCCTGTTCCATCAACTGGGCAAAGTCCTTGAGGGCCCGGTCGCCCTCCGCATGACCGAAGCGATCGTTGATCTGCTTGAAGCCGTTGAGATCCATAAACAGCAGGCAGGCTAGGTGCCCCAGCCGGTAGCTGTGTTGCAGGCTCTTGTTGGCCAGCTGGATGAAGCCGCGTCGGTTGCTGATCTGGGTCAGCTCGTCCACCGTGGCCAGGGCCAAGGACTCCAGCTCCCGCACCGCCATGGCCGCCAGATCGCCCAGCAGTTGCCTGTCTTCCTCATTGAGCTGACGGGGCCGCTGGTCGATGAGGCACAGGGTGCCCAGCCGGCTGCCGCTGCTGATCTGCAGGGGATGGCCGGCGTAGAAGCGGATATAGGGTTCGCCTGTCACCAGGGGGTTGTCGGCAAAGCGGGGATCCTGAGTGGCATCCTCCACCACCAGGGGGCCCTCACCCAGGATGGCATGGCCGCAGAAGGAGATGTTACGTGGCGTCTGACGTACCGGCAGGCCGATACAGGACTTGAACCACTGGCGGTCGCTGTCCAGCAGGCTGATGAGGACGATGGGCACATCGAACAGCCGGCGGGCCAGCCGGGTCAGGCGATCGAAGCGCTCCTCGTCCGGAGTATCCAGCAGGTTGAGCCGCTGCAGATCGGCCAAGCGGCATCCTTCATCGGCGGGCAGGGCGGGTTCCAGCATTCCCTTGATCCTTGGTGTTTTTTTACCGGGATCTAAGCATAACGCCTGTGGTTGTTTATCGCATCTGCCGCTGGGCTAGTGGGTGAAACGCTCTGGATGGTCGCTGATCAGCATGTCCACGCCCCAGGCGGTGGCCTGGTTCAGCCAGGCCGGATCGTTGGGGGTGTAACAGTGCAGCCGGTAACCGGCCTGCTTGATCTGCTGCGCCAGTTGGGCGTCCAGATGCCGGTAATCGCAGTGGGCGCTCCAGGCCTGCAGGTTGGCCAGGGTGGGCAGCGGGTCGGCGGGGATCTTCTGCCACAGCTGGCCGCGGGGCACCTGGGGCAGGCGCTGCTGCATCAGGGTCAGGGCCTGGGTGTCGAAGCTGGAAAACAGCAGGCAGTCTGCCGGCAGGGCCAGCCCCTCGATGACCTGGGCCACCGCCTCGCACAGGGCCGGCAGATCTTCGCTGGCATAGGCCTTGAGCTCCACGTTGACCTTGAGGGGATAGCGCAGGCACAAGGCCAGCACGTCCGCCAGGGTGGGGATGGCCTCACCGGCATAGGCCGGGTCGAACCAGCTGCCGCCATCCAGTGACTGCAGCTGGGCCAGGCTCAGCTCCCGCACCCGGCCATGGCCGTCGCTGCACCGATCCACGGACTCGTCGTGGATCACCACGGGCACGCCATCGGCGCTCAGCTGGACATCCAGCTCCACCCAGGGCAGGCCGGCCTCGGCCGCCAGGATAAAGGCACTCAGGCTGTTTTCCGGGGCCTGACCGGACAGGCCGCGATGGGCGCACAACTCCATGTTTAACTCCTCATAGATCCTGTGGTTGGCGGTCAGCCTGCCACCGTGCCATGACAGTTTGCTGACAGGACGACGTCGCCATCTGCTCATGGCGTGTTCATGAAACTGTCGCCTTGTCTACCTAAATAACCGTTCCGAAATGTAGATCACTTGTCCGGGGAAGAAGGGAACTCGGCGTCGTTTGTGCGATCTG
>NZ_BAABFC010000027.1:0-13166 GCF_039540575.1 Pseudaeromonas paramecii | reverse complement strand
TGATGGGTTGCCCCAAACTGCCGCCAGCGATGGCCGTGACGGTGGCACCATCGGCACCTTGGGTATCATTGGTCAGCAGGTTGCCATTGGCGCTAATGGGGCCGTCTTCGGTGACGCTGGCGCTGTCATTTCGTGCCGTGGGTACATCATCCAGTACCTGGGCGTTGAAGGTCTGGCTGTAGCTGGTGCCACTCATGTCCACCAATACCAGCTCAAACGGGTCGGTTACAGACAGATCCTGTGCCGGCTGCTGGTGTTGTTCGTTATCCAGCAGGGTATAGCTGTAGCTGAAGCTGCCGAGCCCAGTGTCAGGATCAAAGCTGATGGCCGTGATCACGGCCTCATTGCCCAGTTGGCTGGGAATGTTCACCGGAACGGATACCGGCTGATTGTTGTCGATGAGGATGACCCCACCCAGCGTCAGGCTGCTGACACCATCACTGGCGGTAAACACAAAGCTACCGGTACGAGTCAACGCATCGGCATCCGGGGCACTACCATCCGGCAGGTTTGCGTCAGTCAGGCTATTGAAGCCAAAGGGCGTGATGACCACTATGCCATCGTCGGCACCGTTCACCGTGATGGTTAGCGTGGCGGTACTGGTATCTCCATCGGCATCCGTGATGGTGTAACTGAAGTCCTGGCTGAGGCTTTGTCCAGGGATCAGTGCCTGAACCTGGGGTGAGGCGTTATCCAAGACAAAGCTGTAACTGCCATCGGCGTTGACCGTGAGGCTACCGAAATCGCCCTTAAATGCTTGGCCGATATTGCCCCCCGCAATGGCTGAAACACTGGCGCCATCTGCCCCTTGCGTATCATTGGCCAACAGATTGCCACTGGCACTCAGCGGGCCATCTTCGGTGACACTGGCGCTGTCGTTTTCGGCACTGGGCACATCATCCAGCACCTGCACATCCAGGCTGGCACTGGTAGTGCTGTCATTGTCATCCACCAGCACCACGCTAAAGCTCTCGCCCAACACCGCATCATCAATCGGTTGGGTGTGGAACTCGTTGTCCAGCAGGGTGTAGGAGTAGCTGATGGTGCCGGTGCCGCTATCGGCATCAAAGCTGATGGCGGTGATGGTCAGGTTGTTGCCCAACGGGCTGGGAATGGCCAACGGCAAACCAACGACCTCGCCATTGGCTATCAGCACCACACCCGCCACGCTCAGACTCTTCACCCCATCCGGTGCGCTGATATCAAACGTGCCGGTCTGGGTCAGTGCGGCAGCATCGGGGCTGGTGCCATCCGCCAGGTTGGCATCGCTCACCACCACCTCGGCCCCTTCACCGGACAGGCCGTTGATGATGACACCGTCATCGGCGCCGTTGACCGTGATGGTCAGGGTCGCCGTGCTGGTATCACCATCACCATCGGTGAGGGTGTAGCTGAAGACCTGGCTCAGACTTTCGCCCGGTATCAGGCTCTGCACCTGGGTTGAGGCGTTATCCAGCACGAAGCTGTAACTCCCATCGGCATTGACCGTGAGGGTACCAAAGTCACCTGTGATGGGTTGCCCCAAACTGCCGCCAGCGATGGCCGTGACGGTGGCACCATCGGCACCTTGGGTATCATTGGCCAGCAGATTACCGTTAGCCGTGAGGGGGCCATCTTCGGTAACGAAACCGTTATCGGCGTTGGCCACCGGAGCATCGTCCAAAATCGTCAAAACCAAGGGAGCTGTGACCAGATCACCGTTGCTGTCTTGGGCTGTCAAGCTGATGGCAAGACTCAAGCTATCCTCACCCTCGGCATGATCCAGCGGGCCATCCAGATCGGCCACGTAGCTGGTACCATCGGCGGACAAGGTGACCGTCAAAATAATCTGCCCATTAGCCGCACCTGTCAGGCTCAATCCATCTGGGCTCAGGCTCCAGACGATGGCAACACCGCCGGAGGTCAAGCCTGCTGGCTGCAGTGCCGGGTCGGAGAAGAAGACACTACCGGGCACATCCGCCAGAAAATCAGCGACGATGTTCCCTGTGATTTGACTGGGAGCTTGACCAGCCAGGCTACCGTCACTCAGGTCCATGTCTACGTCTGGGGTGCTGTCCAATACAGCCTCATCCAGCTCACCGGGGGTCACCGATAGGGTTGGAATCGTGTTGTCGGCCGCCAGCAGGCCGCTGGGATCCTCCACACCAGTCAGCGGAGCACTTTGATAAGTAGTATCAAAACCGGCCTCGGCAATGGTGGCATCCCCTGTTCTGTCCACTACGACGAAGCCACCATTACCACTGGCGCCAGCCACCCCGGCACCGCCGGCAGCCGGAGCCCCACCGGCTGCCGTGGCCTCTAACGTCAGGGTCGGATCCTGACCTTGCAAGATCGCTTGTTGCAAGGCGGCAATTTCATCCGGAGTTTTACCTGCGGCCGTCGCCTGTAAGGCGCCTTCTTGGCCGGAGAGAATCGCCTGTTGCAAGGCGGCAATCTCTGCATCGGTACTCCCACCTGGCTGGGCGGCCAATTGTGTCTCTGGGACTGTGGGGGATTCGGGGCTGGGTTCCATGGCCAGGTGACTGTTGACATCGGTCACCAACAACATTCCAGGCTGCAGTATCTCGCCCTCGGAGACCAGGTGAGTGGAACCATCCGGCGCGATGACGCGCACCTGGCCACTGACATTGATGGCCTGCATAGGCACTGAGATAAATTGATAATCGAGCAGGGCATTAGCCGTCTGGATACTTTGATTGTTGAGGCTTTGATCGGTTGCCTGAGCCAGGATATCCGTTGTCTGTCCCCCGCCGTCGGGCGAGACGGGGTCAAATGAGATGCGACTCGTCTCCTCGCTGACCACCAGCGCACCGGGTTTGAGGATTTCGCCCTCTTGCAACACATGAGTGGAACCATCCGGCTCGATGACCCGAGCCATGCCGTTGACACTGACCACGGACACAGTGTTATCAATTTGTTGGTAACGCATACGACACCTCCACCCATCCCATGGGGCTTTCTTAAAGCCTAGAGGGGATGGGCAGCCAGATCCGTTACAAAATTTTCACACTCCTGCCGGTGTTTTTGTTCAATTCATGCACGAAAACTGAAGATCGACGCCATCTGGACGTCAGTGACAAGAAAAGGGTTTCATGTGAATCGAAATACAAAAACGCCAGGCATGCCTGGCGTCTGATTCTGCTAATGCCGTTCGATTAGGCAAATGGCTGCGGCGGTGAGATGTAACCCTGGTATCCATCGACGAAGAGATCCGCCAGCGCTTTTACCTGCGCATCATCTTCCACCCGCGTAGCAATCGTCACAATGCCCGCATTGTGTGCTGCGCGGCAGACCGCCGATAAAAAGGCCTGATCCCCTTCTTCCTTCAATACCATCCCGGTATAGCCATGATCCACCTTGACGTAGGCTGGCATCAGCGACTCCAGATACCCCAGCGACTGGAAGTAACGACCGTATTGATCAACCCCCCAGGTAAAGTGACGCGCCTTAAGCAGCGCCACCAGCTTGTCCACGCTGTGGCGCGCATAGACGATGGCCGTCTCCGGCATTTCAAACAGTAAGCGCCCCGCGAGGTGCTCATGCTGTAGCAGGTAATCTGCCAACCAAAAATGAAATGCATCAGAAGTAATGGATCCCATGGTCAGATTGATAGCCAGCCGTTTATTCGGCTGCCGATGCAGTGTGGGCGCTACCGCCTGCAGCACGGCTTTGTCGAATTCAGAACCCAACTTGAACTGCTCCACAGCCGGCATAAACTGACCGGCGCTAAAAGCCAGATCATCCTGCTGAATGGAGGCAAATAGCTCCTCGTGATGCGCCTGACCAGTCTCCAGCAAAATGGCGGGCTGGGACTTGAACTGCAGATTACCCTGCTGCAAGGCGCGGGAAATAATCTCCTTCCAGGCGATCCGGCCCAGGGTATCCCTGGAGGCCTGCTCCAGCACCACAGCACCCAACCGCTCAGTGCGAGCTCGGCGCAGGGCATTATCGGCCTTGGTGAGCAGGGTAGACAGGTCATCCTTATCCTCTCGCACTGTCATGCCAATAACCGAGATGGATTGATTCTGCGCTATGGGGTTGATCACCAGCTCGGCAATGGCCCGATTGATCTCCTCACCTGTCTCTTGTAATTGCAGCCCCTCAATACCGGGTAGCAGGATGGCATATTCGGTGGCCGAAATCCGAGCACAAGCAGCAGCCTCAAAGCGCTGCAAACAAGCCTGGATCGACTTGGCCACAGCCGCCACCATGCGATCCCGGGCGGCAAAACCCTCGTCGCGATAGATATCCTCGAGCATATCCACCGCCACCAACATGATGCCGCCGTGTCCCGCCTCGGCTATCCAGCTATTCACCTGCCCCATAAAATAGGCACGATTTCCCAAACCGGATACTGCATCGCGAAAGGCCCGCTCACGCAAGCGTTCAGCCGCTTCGGCCTGCTCCTTAAACTGCTTGGCCAGCTTGCCGGCCATGCCATTGATGGCTTGCACGACTTGGCGCAATTCCAGGGTACGCGGCAAAGGAATCGCATGGCCAAAATGATGTAGTTCTATCTCCCTGGCCTGATGCCGGATCTGCTCCAGTGGTCGCAGCAGCAGATTCAAGGCACGCATCAGCAAGACGGTCACCACCAAAAAAGCCACCAGGAAAGAGACCAGCAAACGGCTCATGCCGCGCCATAGCTCGAAGTAAGCCTGACCAGGGTGGCCCTCTACTTGCAACTTGCCCAATTGCAACCAACCAGAGGTAAGTACGGTGTCGTAATTGACACTGTCGAACAGGTGCAGATTGATAAACCAGTTGGGCACGTCATGGATGGTGATGGTGTTTTCTTTTTCAATATGCTCACCACTGGCCAGCAAATCCAGTCGGATGCGTCGGTAATAGCCACCATCAAATGCTGCATTAAGCACAGATTCGGCCCCAACCTGATCGCCGGTCTCAAGGTACGGGGTCAACGCCAGTCCGGCCGAATTGGCCGTACTTTCGACTGTGGTACGCAGCTGCTCGGCTAAGAAGTCTCGGGTTGACTGGAACTGTACCCAATATGCCGATACGAACAAAATCGCAAACAGCCCCAGCATGGTCATGAGTAATTGTCGGTATAGGGTCATGTTCAATCATCCAGATTAAGTTTGGGTCGCTTAAACGTCGCACCGCTAAATCGGCTGCGTAAATCCGTCCACAGTTTCAGCCGATTGGCACTACCAGCCAACTGCCCCTGGCCACGTTCCTTCATTAACCAAAGGTGTGTACCGTTGAAACTAAATACAGGCGCCAGATCTTTCCGTTGGGTTGCCGGCAGAATGGTGCCATTGATGTTGTCTAGAATGAGTGGCACCGCAGAGGGGGTCGGATAATACGCCACCACCATATGGAATTGCTGATACGCCAGGGCTTTGACATAAACCATGCGCATTTTCTCTTCTGGAACACCTAGCTCCAGCAAGGTGAAATATTTAGAAATGCTATAGTCTTCACAGTCTCCGCCGGCAGCCCCCAGAAACTCTTGTGGCATGGCCCAATAGTCCTTCATGCCCCAGAGTTTAATGTCATCAATAAAGAGCAACTGATTAAAAAAGCGGTTCACCTCGGTCAGCGCACGGCGCTCGTCCCACCGTTCATTACGACCTTGCTCTACCAGGCGTCGCCAGCGTTCGGTTCGTAGACCGGCACGCTGACCGTAGAAACGGCGCACCGCTTCCACATTTTGCTGATCTTGCGGATTGAGTGGGGACACATCGGCAAAAAGGAAATTGGGGAGCAACAGCATCCCCAACATTCCCCACAGCCAGCCACATCGGCGGCTAGTAATAGCCAGTTTCAACGCTATATACATTCCACTTAGCAACCGTCTCACTCGAGGTTGAGTGCAAAGTGCCCACGGCTCGCCGGTTGGCGGTGTAGGCTTGTTCATCCTCTTTGCTAATTGACGGACTCTTCTCGCCATAGGGGCGGGCTATGATTCGCTCAGCCGGTACGCCAAACTCCTCCACCATGACCCGCTTGACGGCATCTGCACGCCGCTGAGACAGAGCCACGTTGTAATCATCCGTACCAGGGGTACTGGCATGACCTTCAACGGTCAACATCTGATCCGGATTATTCAGCATAAACTGCGCCGTCTGCTGGATACTGTCCATAAACTCCGGTCGCACTTCTGACTTGTCATGCTCAAACAACACGTACAAATCCTGTAACTGCTGCTGTGGTGCAGTGGACGGACAACCGTAGTTATTAACCAGACTGCCAAGCTTGGTTTCATGGCATTGCTCACGGGCATTGATCACCCCATCCGTATCTGGATCTGTCAGGTCATTGGCCTGTTTCACCGTCATGGTTGGATCGGCAGTCAGACTACAGCCACTCAACATCAGAGCCAGTAACGCGATTCTTGGAGTCATAGATCCTCCTGTAGTGGTGTTACTTCCACTGCTCCGGTCGGGTCACACGCAGTGAGTCCAACAGACGACCGGTGGCATTCATGATGCGGTATTCGGCATACAACTCGTCATAGTCGGCATTGATATAACTACGACGGGCCTCGAACAGTTCATTTTCTGTGTTCAACACATCCAGCAAAGTCCGCTTGCCCAGGGTGAATTGCTTCTTATAGGCCTGCACAGTGTCATAGCTGGCATCCACATGTTTGCGGAAAAACTCCTTCTGCTGCAACAGTGAGTCCCGGGCTGCCCACGCCAATCGAGTCCCCTCCTCCACCTGACGATAAGCATTCATGTTGATGTCTTTGGCTTGAGACTGCAGGGCCGAGGTGGAGCGGCTACGTGCGGTGTCTGCCCCCCCATTGAACAGGTTATAACGCACCATCAGCATGGCACGCCCCTCCTCGCTGGAGCCCTTGATACCATCGGCATCTTCATACCAATTTTGGCTGGCCTCGACAGAAACCCGTGGATAAAAGTTGGCCTTAGCGCCCTCATGCTGATAGCGCGCGGCCTCTATATCCTGCAGCGAAGACAACAGGGTCGGATGTTGCGCGGTGGCGACCTTTAAGGCGTCATCCAGATTTGCGGGCAACATGTCCGCATCTGGCACCGGTTGAACCAAATCCATGGGTTCTGCGTTAATCACGCGCATGTATTCGGACTGGGCATCCCGCAGATTATTCTCTGCGGCCGCCAGATTGGCATAGGCCCGGGCCACACGGCCTTGAATTTGACTCAGATCCGCTGTGGAGCCCAAGCCTGAATCGGTACGCTTGGCGATATCAGCCAAAATATCCTCGTGGGTTTGCAGATTCTTCTTGGACAGCTCGAAGATCTCCTGCTGACGCAACACATTCAAGTAGACCTCACTGACTCTCAAGGCGGTGTTTTCCGCCGTGGAGAAGAGTGCATACTTCTGTGCCTCGGCCTCAGCCTGGGTGCGATTCACGTTGCTGCTGGTATCAAACCCATCAAATAGCATCTGAGTCAGACTGACGGAGGCCTCCTGACGGGTCAGGCTTTTATCCACCCCATCTCCTCCGGCGCGCGTGGTGCTGTTGTTGGTGCGCTCAGGACCGATACCGGCAATGGCGTCGATTTTCGGTAAGTACCCAGCCTTGGCCTCATCAATCTGATACTGGCGAGATTGGTAGAGATGATAGGCTTCCTGAATTTGCGGATGAGTCAGCAATGCCTCAGCCACCGACTGCTCCAAGCTTTGAGCCCAGGAGGCAGCAGGGAATATCAAGGCAGCACTCATCAACGTGGCAATATAGGTTTTCTTCATACTCTCTCCATGATTATCGTTCTCTCAATGCCGTGTACTTAGCCCGCAAGATGGGTTTTAACAAGTACTCCAAGACACTCTTCTTACCTGTCAATATATCCACACTGGCAAGCATCCCGGGAATGATAGGCAAGGGGTGTTGATCATCGCCCAGATAGCTCTTATCCGTTCTCACCCTGACAAGATAGAAGGCGTTACCCTTGTCGTCCTGAATGGTGTCGGCGCTGATGTGCTCAAGCGTGCCTTTCAGTCCACCGTATATTGCAAAATCATAGGCGGTAAATTTCACCACTGCCGGTAAACCGGGCCGCAAAAATGCAATATCTTTTGGCAGAACACGGGCTTCCACCAAGAGAGTGTCTTCCATGGGCACTATCTCCACCAGGTCCATCCCTGGTTGCACCACCCCCCCCACCGTATTGACATTCAGCGTCTTGATGGTCCCCTTGACTGGCGAAACCACGCTGGTGCGGGATACCCGGTCACGCAGCCCCACTTGCCCTTCACTCAATTGCGCCAAGCGACTCTGCTTATCCTGTAGTTCGTTTTGCGTATCGACGCGGAACTTAAAAGCCACATCCTTGCGCTTGAGAATGGCCTCACGCAACAGCGAGTTCTGCTTGGGCAACATCAGACGGGCATTATCCAGCTCCCCTTGCATCTCGTTGACCTGGCGCTCCAGGCGAATGATATCCACCTGAGAGACAATACCTTCTTTGGCCAGGGGACGACTGATGTTGAGCTCCTTGCGTGCCAGATCCACACTGCGACCCAGAGTGCGGATCTTGGTGTTGACCTCCATGATGGCATTTTCGTTCTGCTCTATCTGTTGCGCCATGATGGTCAACTGGTTACCAAGGGTGCTGATCTGTTCGCCATAACCATTCTTGGCCCGGGTAGCATAATCGGGGAACACCTGCTCAAAACCCTGTTCAAACACCAAGGGCTTTTGCGTTAACTTGACCTGCTCTCGCCAGGGCAGAGTGGCATCCTGATTGATCTCCATGCTGGCCAGCTGAGCGCGCAGGCGAGCCACATCACCACGCAGAGACACCAGCTCCTGCTCCCGCTCCCGAAAGTCAGAGCGAAAACGGGTGTCATCGATTTGCAGCAGCTCCTGTCCCTTTTGCACCACATCCCCTTCGTGGGCGAAGATCTGCTTGACGATACCCCCTTCAAGATTCTGCACCACCTGCAGCTGGCTAGAAGGAATTACCTTGCCCTGACCTACCGCCACCTCGTCCAACTTGGCCCAGGCAGCCCAGCCAATGGCGACCGCCACAAATAAGAAACTAAACCATAACAGCACTCTGGCCCGCGCAGGGGTATTGAGTAACACGGCAGCGGTGCCATCCTCCACCCAATCGAGCAACTCCGCTTTGGGCAACGTCTGCTTACTCATGCTCCGGCCCCCGCACCCGAATCTTGCCTTCCTTGAGCAGTTGCAACACCTGCTCCCTGGGCCCGTCGGCCACTATGCTGCCTTGTTCCATGACCACCAACCGATCCACCACATCCAGCATGGTGGTCCTGTGGGTGATGAGCAGCAGTGTGGTCTGAGGCCCAAGGCGGGCGAGCTCCTGTTTCACTAGGCTTTCCGAACGGTTATCCATGTTGGAGGTGGGTTCATCCAAGATCAGCAAGGGCGGATCCATCAGGAGGGCACGCGCTAGGGCAATGGCCTGCCGTTGCCCACCGGAGAGCAGTCGCCCCCCCTCGCCAACTTGGCGGGCCAAGCCATTGGGATCCTGGTTGGTAAACTGAGTTACGCCTCCACGGCGTGCCGCACGTAACACACGCTCATCATCCACCAAAGGGTGACCCACTATTATGTTGTCTCGCACCGAGCCGAAAAACAGCGTGATATCCTGAGGCACACAGCCGATATTGCGCCGCAGCACCGCCGGGTGAATTTGTGCCAAATCATAGCCATCCACCCGCACGGCACCACTTTGTGGCCGATATAGGCCCAGTAGCAGTTTCTCCAAGGTGCTCTTGCCGGCGCCAACCCGGCCTATGATGGCCACCTTCTCTCCGGGCCGGATGCTGAGGTTCACCTCACGCAAGGAGGCCTGTTCCATCTCGGGATAATGAAAGGTGACATGCTCAAACTCGATGCGACCACTCAACACCTCATGCTGAATATACTGACGCTCTTCTTCCTGCTCACTGGGACTCTCCATGATCTTGCCCAGAATGCTCATGGCAGACTTGGCCTGGTTGTAGCGAGTGGATAGCACGGAGAGCTGTATCATGGGGGCGATGGCACGACTGGAAAGCATGACGGCGGCAATCATGCCACCCATGGTGAGATTCCCCTCTGAGATCTCGTAAACCCCCATGATGATGAGCCCCACGGTAGACATCTGCTGAGCAAAGCTGGCGAGGGACGAAACCCTATTGGTTAGCTTGCGGGTCTCGATTCCCCAGTTGGCCATATGGCTCACCGCCTGCTCCCAGCGATACTGGAAGGTGCCTTGTGCCCCAAAGACCTTGACCGCCTCCAGACCGGCTATGCCCTCCACCAAGTTGGCGTATTTTTGCGAAGCTAGCCGCGAGCCCTCTTCGATGCTGCGACGCAGCGGGCGCTGGATATAGAAGCTGTACAAGGCCAGCACTAAAATGGCGACGAATGGAACAAGCACCAGGTTGCCAGCAAAGATCCAGATGATCAGCAAGAAGAAAAAGGCAAATGGCAGATCGATCAGTGCTGAAACCGTCGCCGAGGTAAAAAACTCCCGGATAGACTCAAACTCCTGCAGATGCTTAGCAAAAGCACCTGTGGATGGCGGCCTCGCCTCCATACGGATACCCATCACCTTGGCAAAGATCTTGGCTGACAGCAGCACGTCGGACTTCTTGCCGGCGATATCGATAAAGTAACTGCGCAACTGACGCATGATGAAGTCAAACAAGAAGATGATGACCACGCCCACCGCCAACACCCAGAGCGAGTCAAAGGCCAGGTTGGGCACTATCTTGTCGTAGACGTTCATGGTGAACAGCGGACTGGCAATGGCGAACAAATTGATCAAGATGGACGCAATCAGCACATCCCGGTAGATCGGCAAAGAGATTAGCAACGTGCTCCAAAACCAGTGACCGTGATGCGTCTCCAACACCTTGGGTGAGCGGGCGTCATATCGGAACTGCTTTTTCACAAACAACACTTGGCCGCTGTAGTCTGACGCCAACTGAGCCAAAGGCACCCGCTGCTGGCCATTGCCACTGGCAGGTAACAGGATCTCTGCTTCCTGATGCACCCTATCCACCGCCAACAGGATGCAGGCACTCCCTCCCGATAGCAGCAAGACACAAGGCAGCAGCAGTTCGGAAATCTGCCCCAGGGATACCCCTTGTTGACGCGCGGTAAAGCCTGCTCGTTCCGCCGCACGAAGGAACAACAAAGGGGTCAACCTTCCATCCGGCATGGGAAGGCCCGCCACCAGGGCTTCCTTGCTATTGGGAATGCCATGGAACTTGGACAAAAAGACCAAGCTCTCCAGCAATTCATCGCAGTCAGACTGCACCGATTCCATCAGGGCCTCTCAACAACTAGCGGGCAATACGTCATAGTATTGTTTAACAATATTAATGTTAACAATTGTTTATCATTGCTTTATTGGCAGCATGGCCATACCGGATAAAAAAACAGGGGAGTCTCCTCCCCTGCTCTGGTGCTCGTCTGCGATTCCCTTTAGTGATTGATCACCAGATGCTGGGTATCCTGCAGAGTTTGGAGCACTTGCTCGGCGGAACTATCACCCATCCCCGTGATATCAGCATAGCCGACGCCATCCAATTGGATCTGCTGGACAGGCGATGTCGAGCCTTCCTCCTGCACGGTCAACTGGATGGATCCATCATCGGCCTTGCTGACACTCAATGATGCGCCAGAGGCCGCATCCAGTAGCGCACTCAGATCCAAAGTGTCTCCTTGGGTCACTGAAAAGTCAGTGACATGATCCAGATTGCCCGATCCGGCGCTGAGATCCCCGGCCAGCCAAACAAATTGATCCGCACCATCGCCACCTGTGAGGGTATCGCTCCCGGTACCACCCACTAGCAGATCGTCACCCGCACCGCCAACCAAGATATCATTACCGCCATCGCCATACAGACTGTCGCTCGCGCCACCACCAGTCAGCTCATCGCCACCATCACCCCCATGCAGCGAATCCTTGCCGTCAGTGCCCTGTACAATATCCCAGCCATCGGTTCCCTGATACTCAACCCCACTGCGGATCTGCCAGCTACCATCGGCGGCCTGCACGATATCTTGCAGGGGTGTCAGGCTCGGCGCCTCGCCTTGTTGGAACAAGGCTAAGTTAGCCAGACTAAAGTCCTGCCACTGATTATCTCCTTGCTCCTGATAAACAAGGCTCAAATTAGCCGCACCACCTTGATCCCAGTACAGAAGTTCTACGCTATGCAGTCCTTCGTCCAAGTTTATTGACATCAATGTAGTGCTGGTATGCGTCACCGTATTCTGGTTATAGGAAAGTACGGTGACACCGTCGATCAGCAGCGTAAATCCGTCATCTGCCGTGACCTGAAAACGATAATCGCCGCCACTAAAGTAGGCATCACCCTGGATATGTAATACGGCATCCGTGGTTTTCCCAAAGTGATCGCTAAGCGCCAGACTGGACGCATCGCTCTGGCCACCATCATTCAGGAAAGTCACCAGATTGCCGCGCGCCCCCTGAGCGTTGGTACCATTGTTCCCCAAGTCGCCACTGTTGATGCCACCGTAATCCAGATCAGACACCACAAAGTGCGCATCCGCCCCCGCTGAGGTTCTATCCGCAATCACGCCGACGGCCTTGTCAATGGTTCCCAGATTGCCATATTGACCATCATCGGCATGGCTGAGAAAGCCCGCCCCCTTTACTGCATCGTTATAGCCGTAGTAGTCACCAGAAAGCCCCTGGACCTGACTCGCCACCGCACTGTAGGTCGCAGCCAAACTCAGCACCGTGGTGGGGGTATCTACTTCGTTGCCTACATTGAGGGTAAAGCGCTGCTCGCTGCTGAGCCCACCGGCATCGGTCACCGTGACCTTGATGTCGACACTGGACTCGTTCTCGTAATCCAGACTGATGCCATCCTTGAGCTTCAACACCCCCTCGGCCGTCACCTCGAAACGCGCATCGTCCACGCGGTAACTCAGCACGTCCCCCGCATCCGGATCCTGGGCACTCAGCTGGCCTATCTCGGCCCCCGCGTCGTTCTCGTCCACCCGGTTGTCGCTCAATGCCAGGCTATTGGGTGCTTCATTCTCGTTGCCCACCTGGATGGTGAAGACCTGCTCGCTGCTGAGCCCACCGGCATCGGTCACCGTGACCTTGATGTCGACACTGGACTCGTTCTCGTAATCCAGGCTGACACCGTCTTTGAGCTTCAACACCCCCTCGGCCGTCACCTCGAAACGCGCATCGTCCACGCGGTAACTCAGCACGTCCCCC